>JAILIE010000055.1 GCA_024695415.1 Clostridiales bacterium
AAGACCACCACGACCATCGGCCTGGCGGACGGCCTGAGCCGCATCGGCAAGGACGTGACCGTGGCCCTGCGCGAGCCAAGCCTCGGCCCGGTATTCGGCATCAAGGGCGGCGCCGCCGGCGGCGGATATGCCCAGGTCGTGCCGATGGAGGACATCAACCTGCACTTCACCGGCGACTTCCACGCGATCGGCGCGGCGAACAACCTGCTGGCCGCGATGCTGGACAACCATATCCAGCAGGGGAACGCGCTGGGAATCGACGTGAAGAAGATCACCTGGAAGCGCTGCGTGGACATGAACGACCGGCAGCTGCGGTTCGTGGTGGACGGCCTGGGCGGCCGGGCGAACGGCACGCCCCGCGAGGACGGCTTCGACATCACCGTGGCGAGCGAGATCATGGCGGTGTTCTGCCTGGCCAGCGACATGGCGGACCTGAAGGCACGCCTGAGCCGGATCATCGTGGCCTATACCTATGACGACCAGCCCGTGACCGCCGGCGACCTGAAGGCGACCGGCGCGATGGCGGCCCTTCTGCGTGACGCCCTGAAACCGAACCTGGTGCAGACCCTGGAAGGCACGCCGGCCTTCGTGCACGGCGGCCCCTTCGCGAACATCGCCCATGGCTGCAACTCCGTGATGGCGACCCGCATGGCGATGCGCATGGGGGACTATACCGTGACGGAAGCCGGCTTCGGCGCGGACCTGGGCGCGGAGAAGTTCCTGGACATCAAGTGCCGCATGGCCGGGCTGACCCCGGACGCGGTGGTCGTGGTCGGCACGGTGCGCGCGCTGAAGATGCACGGCGGCCTGGACAAGAAACAGCTGGTGAACGAGGACCTGGCGGCGCTGGAGAAGGGCATCCCGAACCTGCTGCGGCACGTGAACAATATCCGCAACGTCTACCGGCTGCCCTGCGTGGTGGCGATCAACCGCTTCCCGACCGACACCGACGCGGAGATCGACTTCATCGTCCGCAAGTGCCGGGAACTGGGCGTCAACACCGTGCTGAGCACCGTGTGGGCAGAAGGCGGCAAGGGCGGCGAGGACCTGGCCCGGGAAGTGGTCCGGCTGTGCGAGGAGGAGAAGGGGAACTTCACCTTCAGCTACGACCTGGACAGCTCCATCGAGGAGAAGCTGGAAGCCGTGGTGAAGAAGATCTACGGCGGAGCCGGCGTGGCGCTGACGCCCGCGGCGAAGAAGCAGGCTGAGCGGCTGACCGCGCTGGGATTCGACAAGATGCCTGTGTGCGTAGCGAAGACGCAATACTCCTTCTCGGACGACCCGGCCCTGCTGGGCGCGCCGGAAGGATTCACCGTGACCGTGCGGAACCTGAAGGTTTCCGCCGGCGCCGGATTCCTGGTCGCGCTGACCGGGGAAATCATGACGATGCCCGGCCTGCCGAAGAGCCCGGCCGCGGAACGGATCGACGTCGACGAAGCGACCGGGAAAATTACGGGGTTGTTCTGATCCGGCAGGAGGGGGTTATCAGGCAGGAGGTAGGGGAACGAAGGAAGCGTCAGCCCGGTGGGCTGTCCTGCGAAGCAGGAAGCGACCTGAGTGAGTCAACCGAAAGGGAGAGCAAAGCCCGCTCCAAGGGCTTTGAGCGACCATTGAGGTTGCGGAGGCAGGAGGTTTAGTTGCCTTTCGCTTCCGAATCGTATCGATATATAAAGCACCGGAGGGATCATCCCTTCCGGTGCTCTTTTTTCCAGGCCTCGATCTGTTCGAGGCGTTCCTTGTACCGGGCTTCCTGCCCCTGGGCGGTCGGATGGTAGAACTTCCGGTCCTTCAGCACGTCCGGCAGGCACTGCATCGCGGTGATCTTCTCCGCGTAGTCGTGGGCGTACTGGTAGCCCTTTCCGTAGGAGAGGTTCCGCATCAGCTCCGTCGGCGCGTTGCGGATGACCAGCGGCACCGGGGCGTCCGGTTCCTTCTCAATCGCCTCCCGGGCCTCCATCACCGCCATTTCCATGGCGTTGGATTTCGAGGCCAGGGACATATAGACCACGGCTTCCGCCAGGT
Organism: Clostridiales bacterium; assembly: GCA_024695415.1. GTDB lineage: Bacteria > Bacillota > Clostridia > Christensenellales > Aristaeellaceae > Aristaeella. Next base: position 2,023 of record JAILIE010000055.1, read on the forward strand.
GGACGTTGCACTCCGGCACACCGATGAAATGGCAGGCCTGGTAGGCGGCGACCGCCACCTCCATCGCCCGGGGATCGGCCAGGCCGACGTCCTCCGCGGCGAAGCGGAGCACCCGGCGGGCGATATACAGCGGATCCTCGCCGCCCTCGAGCATCCGCATCATCCAGTAGACCGCGGCGTCGGGGTCGGAGTTCCGCATGGACTTGTGCAGGGCGGAGATCAGGTTGTAATGCTCCTCGCCGTCCTTGTCGTACATCAGGTTCCGGCGGCTGAGGCACTGGGCGACGATCTCGTCCGAAACGCGGATGCCGCTTTCATCCACCTCGCCGTTGAGCACCACCATCTCCAGCGTGCTCAGGGCGCTGCGGGCGTCGCCGTTGCAGAAGTCCGCGATCGCGCCCAGCGCGGTTTCGCTGATTTCCACATGGTCCTTTCCGAAACCGCGCTCATCCGCCAGCGCACGGCGGAGCAGGGTCAGGATATCCTCCCGGGTCAGCGCCTGGAGGACGAAGACCTTGCACCGGGACAGGAGCGCGCTGTTGACCTCGAAGGAGGGGTTCTCTGTCGTGGCGCCGATCAGCACGATACTGCCCTTTTCCACGAAGGGGAGGAAAGCGTCCTGCTGGGCCTTGTTGAAGCGGTGGATTTCGTCGACAAAGACGATGGTCCGCCCGCCGTACACGCGGTTCTCCTCCGCCTTGATCATGACCTGGCGGATTTCCTTGATGCCGCTGGTGACGGCGGAGAAATCAATAAAGGAAGCTTTTGTCCGCAGCGCGATCACGCGGGCGATCGTCGTCTTGCCCACACCGGGCGGGCCCCAGAAGATCATGGAGCCGATGACGTCCGACTCGATCAGCCGGCGGAGCACCTTGCCCGGACCCAGCAGGTGCTGCTGGCCGGCAATCTCATCCAGTGAGGCAGGGCGCATCCGGGCGGCCAGCGGCTGCCCGGCCGGATTCCGCTCCTCTTCCGGCAGCAGGGTGGGTTCGTTCATGGGGGAAGCCTCCTTGAAAACGCTTTTCCTGTATTATACCGGAAAGCGCGCCGGAAGGACAGCCCTTTTTGAGCAGACGTCATCCCGTCCGGCACGGGGGAGGCGTGAAACCGAACAGCATACGAATACTGTATCCGGAATACAACATAAAGACCAAACAAAAAGGAAACTGACGAAATAATTGTCCATTTCGGAAAAGACGTTGACAAGCGGAAAGAAAATTTGTATAATCTCAACAGACAACAATCTGGTATAGTTTGAACCGGAAAACACATCCCCGGCGCCTTTTTTTCGCCCCATATGG
>JAILIE010000093.1 GCA_024695415.1 Clostridiales bacterium
AATGATGCAGATATTCCCCAGGGAGGAGACGATTCCGGTGAACGAGGACAGCGGCAGGCTGATCTGGCCGATGGTTATCGTCTGCTGGGAACGGCCCAGCAGGATGGTCAGGGTGGCCGCGGCGGCATACAGCGCCAGCAGCACCGCGAATCCAGTGATCATGCGGCGCTTCTGCGTTCTGTTTTCGTTGTTTTCCCGGCCGGATACAGCCGGAGCTTCCCTTTTCTGCATCATGTTCTCCTTCGGACAGCGTGATGGAAAGGCGCCGGACGGCGCACGGATAAATGCCTTAATGAAAATTATAACGCCTGCCGGGCAAAAAAACCAGTAAAACTGTTCTCTTCCGCTGACTCTCCGGAAAATTTTCCTTTTTGGGCACCGGGGTATTGACTTTGAGTCAACTTTAAGGTTTATCATGCTCCCTGTCGGTTCATGGATGGGCCGGCCTGGGAGGAGACCGGTTCATGGATACCCGGAAAAGCAGCCTGATGAATATGACCGAAGGCAGGCCCATGCGCCTGCTGTTCGTGTTTGCGCTTCCGCTCCTGATCGGCAACCTCTTCCAGCAGGCCTATAACCTGGTGGATTCCATGATCGTCGGCAAGCTGCTCGGCGCGGGCGCGCTGGCTGCCGTCGGCGCCACGGGGTCCATTTCCTTCCTCTTCTTTTCCCTGTGCAACGGCATCAGCAGCGGCGGCGGCATCGTCACCGCGCAGTATTACGGCGCGAAGGATAACGAGCGGGTCAAGCGGGCCATCGTGAACTCCGCCTATATCATGCTGTCCACCTCCGTGGTGACCGCCGTTTTCGCCTTCCTGATGGTGCCGACGGTGCTCTCCTGGATGGGCACGCCGGAGGAGATCCTGCCGGACGCGATCACCTATATGCGCATGACCTCCGCCTCCGTTCCGCTGATTGCCGTGTACAACTACGCGTCCTCCATGCAGCGGGCGCTGGGAGATTCCCGCACGCCCCTTTATTTCCTGATCTTTTCCTGCTTCGTTAACGTCGGCCTGGACCTTTTGTTCGTGGGCGTGTTTGACATGGGGGTGTTCGGTGCGGCGCTGGCGACCATGCTGTCCCAGCTGCTGGCCGGTGTCGGCTCCCTGCTTTACGCCGTCCGGACCAACCCCTTCTTCCGGCTGAACCGCTCTTACCTCTCTTTTGACCGGAAGATCGCGAAGGCCGCGGTCCGCATGGGCCTTCCGCTGGCGCTGCAGTGGAGCCTGATCGCCATCTCCACCACCGCCCTGCAGACCTTCACCAATTCCTTCGGTGCGGACGCGGTGGCCGCCTTTACCGCCACCAATCGCCTGGAGCAGCTGGTCCAGCAGCCCTTCGGCTCGCTGAGCATGGCGCTGTCCACCTACTCCAGCCAGAACTGGGGCGCGAAGCGGAACGACCGGATCCAGGCCGGTTTCCGGGACAACCTGATCGCCACGGTGGTCCTTTCCGCCCTGATGTTCCTGATCATGCGTCTCTTCGGCACCCAGCTGGTCAGCCTGTTCGTCAACGAAACGGAAGTCATCAGCCTGGGCAGCCAGGCGCTGCAGATCACCAGCTGTTTTTACCTGTTCCTGGGAATCATCTACGCGACCCGCGGCGTCCTGAACGGCGTCGGGGACGCGCTGTTTGCGTTCATCAACGGAATTGTGGAGATTGCCGGGCGCATCGGCCTGCCGATGCTGCTGGTCCTGATTCCGGGCGTCGGCGTCTGGGCCATCTGGTACACCGCCGGCATCACCTGGATGCTGGCCGGGCTCTCCTGTATCTTCCGCTACCTGTCCTGGCGGCGCAAAAACACCGGAAGCGAAAATGCCTCCGGCGTGTCTGCCTGACGGTTTATCCTTCCCAGCTGATCTTTTCCTCCATCCGCCGTACAAGCTCTCCCAGTACGGCGGTGTTTTTTTCGTTGAACCGGCCCCGGACCGGGCTGTCGATGTCCAGCACCGCCGCGACCCGGCCGCCGTGGTGGATCGGAACCACCACTTCCGATTCCGACGCGCTGTCGCAGGCGATGTGCCCGGGAAACTGATGGACGTCCGGAACGACCTGGATCCGGTCCTGGGCGACGGCGGTTCCGCATACGCCCTTTCCGGCGGGGATCCGGATGCAGGCGGGTTTCCCCTGGAAAGGCCCGACCACCAGCATGCCGTCCCGGACCAGGTAGAACCCGGCCCAGTTCAGTTCCTCCAGCGACTGCATCATCAGCGCGGAAAGGTTGCTCATCGACGCCACGTACCATGGCTCCGCGTTCATGATTTCTTCCGCCTGTTTCAGAAACAATTCTTCGTTCATGGAAAATCCTCCGTGGAGATAATGGGTCATACGCTCCTGTGGCGCCGGTTCTTCACCTTGTATCGGTACATCCGCTCGTCCGCCTCGCTCAGCGCGCTGTCCAGGGTCACCTTCCCGCAGTCCGCGAATACCGCGCAGCCGATACTGGCGGAGACGGCGTACGGTTTGCCGGCCTGCGCGGACACTTCCTCCACCTTTTCCGTAAACTCCCGGGCCCGCGCCGCCTCGTCCTCATGGGTATAGGCCCCGACGCCGATCAGGAAGAACTCGTCCCCGCCGCTCCGGACGCAGATTTCCTTTTCCCGCGCCACGGACATCAGGGCGCCGCATACCGCCCGGATCCCGAAGTCGCCCTCGCTGTGGCCGAAGGTGTCGTTCACGTACTTCAGGCCGTCCATATCCACGACGCTGACGAACAGGGCGTCTCCCTCCCGCGCCGAGGCAATCATGGACCGGTACGCCTCATACATGCCCCGGCGGTTCAGCGCACCGGTCATCGTATCCCTCACGGAAAGGGTCTGCAGGCGCTCCTTCGATCGCGTCATTTCCAGCGCGTTGTTCAGGTTGCGCAGCCAGTTCCGGTAGACCACGTTCAGGGGCGGCTGGCCCGTGAGCTCCCGCTGCAGCACCGTATAGCCCAGCAGCACGCCGTCAAAATGCACCGGGGAGAAATAATAGACCGAAGGCTTCTCCCCAGCGTCCTCCAGTTTGGGAAGCATGGTTTCCGTCCGGAAAGTCACCGCCTTCTCCCTTTCGTGGAACATCCCGTCCCCCGCGCGGGAATTGGCGACCCGGATCTGCATCTTTTCCGGATAGCCCTCGTAGACGACGTCGTCCATGTTCTGCCAGTTCTCCTTCAGGCACAGGTAGAAATTCCGGTACGGCCGGAGCAGGTCAGCATAGAAGTATATATTCTCGATGCATTCTTCGGCCGCTTTGGAGGCCGTGAAGCCCTCCATGACGTAGCTTTCCATGAAGGTTCCCAGGCCCACGCGGTCGTTCTGCTCCTCGTCCGCCTGGTTATAGCTGCTGATGTAAAGCGAGTTCCGGAAATTCCGCATGGCGTAAGCCGGGTCCGTCAGGCAGCCGCAGCTCCGTCCGGCGTGGAAGCGGGCGGAAACGTCCCGCTTCAGGGGAATGATATCCTTCCCCGGTTCCATCCCGCCCCGCAGCCAGTCCACCGCGCTGGCGCCCATCTCCCGGTCCGCCGGCTCGTAGGACGCGATGGTCAGCTGGTTGACGGCTCCTTCGTCCGAGGAATCGAAGCCGATCACCAGCACGTCCTCCGGAACGCGGACCCCCAGTTTGACCAGCCGGTCCGCCAGGCCGATTGCCATGCAGTCGCCCGCGCAGATCACGGCGTCCGGACGGGGAATTTCGTTCCCCGCGATTCTCCGGGCCAGCGCGTCCCCGCTGAAATAATAGAAGTCGCCGTATATGATGTGTTCCGGCAGTACTTCCAGCCCGTGCTTCCGGATTTCGTCCAGGTAAACGTCCAGCCGGGCCTCGGCGATCTCGTTCCCCTTGTGCCCGGTCAGCACGCAGATCCGCTTCCGGCCATGCACCTCAATGGCGTGGCGGCACTGTTCCCGGACGGCTTCCTCGTTATGGTTCGGGATCACGCGGATATCCCCCATGGGCAGTTCCAGGGCGCACATGGGCAGGTTCGTCTCTCCGGCCAGCCGGGAAAGCAGCCGGTTCCCGATCCGGTCTTCGGGATCCCCGGTCAGCGATACGCTGTCCAGGATCACGCCGTCCAGCCGGTCCAGGTTGGCCAGCTCGAAAATATTGGCCTCTCCCCGCACATAGTTCTCGTGCGGAAAGGACAGATGGACGCTGGAGGCGAAAACGCACAGGTCGTATCCGTACTGTTCGCACTGCCCCGTGATGCCCTCCAGGATCCGCCGCACATGCGTCGTTTCCGGATACGCGGTAAACAATCCGATTCTCTTGCGTCCGCTCATGTTGTTCCCTCCGGGCTTTCTGCTGCCCTGTTCCGCGCGGTTCCCCGCCTCACTTCTTTTCCCCGTGCTTCCATTCCAGGATCTGCTCGGCCGGAAGCGGTTTCGCGTAATAGTATCCCTGGAGGGTCTGCACCTGGAAGTTACGCAGGATATCCCGCATTCCGGCGGTCTCGATTCCCTCGGCACAGACCTTCGCGCCGAAAATGGACGCCAGGGTGGCCACATTCTCCACGAGCATCCGGTCCACGAAGTTTTCCTCGATGTTCATGAAGAAGCTGCGGTCGATCTTGATGGTGTCAAAATGAATTTCCTTCATGATGCCGATGGAGGAGAACCCGGTTCCGAAATCATCCAGGGCGATCAGGATGCCCCGGGACCGGAGGTTTGCGGTGACGTTCTTCAACAGTTCCGTATCCAGCAGCCTGCACCGCTCCGTCACCTCCAGGCAGAGGTTTTCCGGCGGGCATCCCGTTTCATGGAGGATCCGGAACACCATGTCCGTAAAGTCCGGCTTTTCCAGCTGGGAATAGGACAGGTTGACGTTGATCACAAAGCCGGGGTTTTTCGCCAGGATCTGTTTGGCGGTCAGGATGGATTCCCGGAGGATCCATTCGCCCAGTTCCGGGAACAGCGGGTCCGATTCCAGCACCGGAATAAACATGTCCGGCGGCACCATGCCGTACTTGTCGTTCCTCCAGCGGATCAGCGCCTCGGCGCCGGTCATTCTTTCCGTCTGCGCGTCCACCACCGGCTGGTAGAGCAGATAGAATCCGTCAAAGCCATGGGTAATGGAGGCGCGGATCGCGTGCAGTTTTTCCAGCCGCTGGTGGCTTTCCGCGTTCAGCTCGCTGCCGAACTCCACCATATCCCCCTGCATGCGGATCTTGGATTCCTCGTCGGCGAAGTTCAGGCAGGCGTAGGCCGTCTGGGAGTCGATGTCGAAATTGCTCACCCGCAGCGCGCCGCAGTGCAGGTCCAGAAGAACCTTCTGCCCGTCCACCCGGAAGTCGTCATGCAGGAAGGAGCGGAAGCGATTGTAGTTTTCCCGCATTTCCGTAATGGAAAGCGCGTTGCTGATGATCGCGAACTTCGTTCCGTCAATCCGGTAGGTATGGCCCGTGCTCCCGGCCGCCTCGAATACGCTGCGGGCATAGCATTGCAGTACGCGGTTCCCGAACTGGTAGCCGTACATCTCGTTGATTTCGGAGAACCGGCTGATTCCGAACAGGATGACGCTGATTTCCGTATTCCGTTTGAAATAGGTTTCCAGGTCGTCGAAGAAGCCGTACTGGTTCCGGAATCCGGTCAGCGTGTCGATCTGCCCCTGGATTCCGTGGTTGCGGATGGTGCCGACAAAGTAGTCCGGTTCTCCGTTCATGTCCCGGATCACGATGCCCCGGCATGTGCATACGTCGTATTCCCCGGTGATCCGCATAGCCCGGTACTGCATGTCATGGCCCGCGGCGTTTCCGGAGAAGATCTCCTCAATTCCCTTATGATAGGCAGCCCGGTCGTCCGGGTGAATCTGGTTTTCCCAGATATCTCCCGCGCCGTACATGTACTCGGAAGGCAGGCCGTAGGTATCCACCGCGGTTTTGGACCAGCGGGAGAAGTCATGCTTCATGTCGCACAGGTAGACGTACGTTCCTTCGGAGACCACCTCGAAGGCCTTGTACAGGGTATCCAGCATCGTCCGCCGCTCGTCGCTGATGAGCCGTATGCTCGCTTTTTCCATGAGGGTGCGGCTCTCCTGGATCAGTTTCTGCTCCTTCAGGTGCGTCTTGTCCGCGTACATCAGGGCGTCGGCGCGGCTGAATACATCCGCGATGACCCGGTCCGTATCGGGCCGGTATTCCGCCAGTCCGGCGGCCACGACCGGTCCCTCGCCGATGCGGACGTTCTCCTTCACCTGCTTTTTCAGCCCGGCGATCAGTCCCGCCCGGTTGGTGAAATCCTGTCCCCGGAGGATCACCGCGAACTCGTCCCCGCCGACGCGGAACACCGGGCTGTGATGGAACACCCGGCAGATCAGCAGGCAGGAGGCCCGGATATACTCGTCGCCCGCCTTGTGGCCTTCGGTGTCGTTGACGATCTTCAGACCGTTGATATCGCAGACCACCAGACCGAAGGGCTCGCCGCCCTCGTCGATGGTTTTCTGGAGATCCTTCTCCGCCTCGTGGTAGGCGGTCTTGTTCTTTGTATGCGTCAGCTCGTCCCTCCGGGCCATCTCGTTGGCCGTGGAAAGCGCCGCCAGCTGCTCCTGCTCCCTGCGGACGTCCTCGTCCCGGTTTTCCACGCAGATGATGAAGTGGCTCTGGTCGGAGGAATACGTCACCGACATTCGGGTGTACTGCGTCTTCCCGTTGTCGAGGTTCATCCGGTAATCCTCGGTCAGCTGGTGCCGGCCTTCCAGCTGGGAAATCAGGTGATCCCGGTCGAGGAAGAGCCGGATCCGTTCCCGGTCCTCGGCAAAGATCAGCCGTTCCGCGTTCTTCCAGGCCGCCGCGAAAAAATCTCCGCCTTCGGCCTGGACCTTCAGCTCGCCGGACTTCTGTTTCGTGGACAGTTCCGAATAGGACGAGGTAGCGCAGTCGATGTAGTAGATCAGGTCGTAATGGTCCGCCAGCCGCTCAGCGATCTGGGTATAGGTAACGCTCTTTTTCTGGTCCGCCTTCTGGGCGAGCTTTGCCTGGACCTCCGCGTCGATGTTGCGGATACAGACGATGATATGCTTCCGGTCCCGGGCCATGATTTCCGAATGCCGGATATAGTGCACCTCGCCCGCCACCACCAGCCGGTAGTCAATCGAGAAGAAAGGCCGTTTTTTCAGGTTCTCCAGCATCACGTCCTTGTAATGCAGGGCCATGGCTTTCTCCTGGTCTTCCGGATGGACATACTTGCGGATGCTGCGTCGGCTCTCGGCGAAGAAATCGCTGCCGGTCGCCGGCATGTTCAGCTTCTTGAAATCGCTCGTGGAGGAAATCTCGCTGTATGTGCTGGTCGCGATATCGACATAGTACAGGTTGTCGTACTGCTCGGCCAGGCTCGATGTAATCTGGTTGTAGATTTCCTTTTCCCGCTCCGTTTCCCTTTCCTTTTCCTTCCGGCGGAACTCCTCTTCGTTATCCGCCAGGCCGACAACCAGCCGGGGGCCTTCCTTCTCCTCCACCATGGCGGCCTTCATCCGGACATGGAAAGGTTCGCTGTCCTTCATCAGGCGGTAGTCCAGCGTAAAGGTGCCGCCGTTTTCCGTCTCCGCCATCACGTTTTCCCGGGTAAAGGCCGACAGGAAGCGGTCCAGGTCCTCCGGATGGTTGAATGATTCAGCCGCACTGCGCACCTTGCCGAAGAAATCCGTTCCGTCCTTGGCCTGGGAAAAGCTGGCCTCATAATCGTCGGTGGCGCTGAATTCACGGTAGTTGTCCGTCTCCGGATCCACGACGTAAACGACGATAAAACTGCCGGTCAGGGCATGGAGCCGGGCGTAAACCTGCCGTTCTTCCTGGATTTTTTCCTCCGCGCGGCGCTGCCGCATTATTTCGTCAATGTCCGAAACCGCGATGACGATGAATCTCGGATCGTCCTCCATCCGGGACACTTTCATCTGTACATAAAGCGTTTTTTCGTCCAGGACCCGGCGGTACGTCAGTTCAGCCACCCGGTTATCCGTAAGCGCTTCCTCAAGATATTCCTTTTTCATCGTCTTCACGAACGCCGCCCGGTCATCCGGGTGCACGAACATCTCCGCTTCCTGCACGCACCGCCCGAAGAAGCCGTCTCCCCGCCGCACCTCGTTCAGGATGCCGGTGTTTTTCTCCCCGGTGCCGTATTCGATGAATTCTCCCGTCTCCATGTTGACGTGGAAAAGGTCGATACAGCCCCTGGCCAGCGCGCGCGAAAGGTGAAAAAGCACCGAACCCGGACCTCCCGCCGGATCGCGGCGGCCCTGGAGTCCGTTATTATTCTGCAGCAGATTGTCGTTTTTGTCAGGCATATCTTTTCTGCACCTTCTTCAGTTTTCTTCTGGTTGAAATGATTATACCACGCTTTGGCTGTATTTTCCAGCGGGATATTTAACCGGCGATTTTTCCAGATATTTAACCGGCGGTTTTTTCCAGGTATTCCACGATATCCCGGACCGTATGCATGGTCGGGATCACGTGGTCCGGAACCTCAATTCCGAATTCGTCCTCAAAGTCGACGACCAGGTTGACCACCTCCAGGGAATTCAGTCCCAGGTCCTCCACCAGGGCACTGTCCGGGGTGATCGGGGTATCCCCTTCGTAAAGGTATCCCTTCAGGATCTCAGCGACCTTATCGAACATGCTGTATGCCTCCCCTGTTTCATTGTGCCGGCGGTTCCGCTTTGGGGGCTCCGGGCACGTTTTTGTAGCGGACGATCTTTTTGCTGGTATTGCGGATGAAGTCTTCCTTCCGCAGTACAATCCGGTGCACCTGCTTGTAAGCCGGGCGTCCCTGGTTGATTTTCTGCTTCATCTCCGCGAAATACGCCTCGTTCCCGGCGAATTCCTCCTCCGGGCAGATCTCCGCCACGATGGTCTGGTTTTCCTCATAGACCATCGCGTCCTTCACGCCGGGATCCCGGCGGAAATCGTTCTCCAGTTCCTCCGGGGAAATGTTCTCCCCGTTGCTCAGGATAATCAGGTTCTTCATCCGGCCGGTCAGGAACAGGAAGCCGTCCGGATCCAGGTATCCCAGGTCCCCGGTGGCGTACCATCCGTCCCGGAGCGCTTCCGCCGTCTCCTCCGGTTTCCTGTAATAGCCCTTCATGACGATGGCGCCCCGGATCTGCACTTCCCCTTCCGGGGAGATCCGGGCTTCCATCCCGGGCAGCATCAGCCCGACGCTGCCGTCCCGGTGATAATGGTTGCGGTTGATCGCGATGCCGGGGGAGCATTCCGTCGCGCCGAACGCGTTCAGGATCTCGACGCCGATATCCCGGAACGCCTGGATATACATGGGATCCAGGTACGCGCCGCCGCAGAAGATCATGCGGAGTTCCCCGCCGAACTGCTCCCGGATCTCCCGGAAAAGCCGCGGCCGCAGGTCGATCCCCAGCTTAAGCAGCGCGCGGCTGAGGCGCACCGCCGTCCGGAACGCCCGTTCCTTTCCTTTTTTCCGGATTCCGTTCATGATCTGCTTGTGGAGCGTCTCCACAAACAGCGGCACCACCGGCAGGACCCGCGGCCGGCCGGCCTGCAGTTCCTCCTTCAGGCGTTTCAGGCTGCGGCAGATCCAGATCGGGGCGTGCAGGTGGTACGGGATGAACACCGTCACCACCAGGCCGAAGGTATGATGGTACGGCAGGACGGAAAAAACCGGCCCGCCCTCCATGTCCACCATGCGGGCCCCCTGGGAAATCTCCGCGGCCAGGTTGCCGTGGGTCAGCATCACGCCCTTGCTCTGTCCGGAGGTACCGGATGTGAAGAAGATGCAGGCCAGGTCCTCCGTGGCCGGATGGACCAGCGGTTCCTCCTCCCCGCCGTCTTCTCCGGCGGTCATCTGTTTCATCGGGATAACCGTCAGGTCCGCGATGCCCGCTGTCAGGTCCGCGTAGGTGTCGGACACGATGGCCGCCGTAACGTCCGCCCCGCGGATCATCGCGGCGGTTTCTTCCGCCGGCAGCTCCTTGTCCACCGGCACCGCCACGTTCCCGGAACCCAGCACCGCGAAAAACGCGACCAGCCACTCATACGAGTTCTCGCCGATGATCGCGACGTGCTTCCCGCTTCCGACGGTCCGGGAAACCCGCCCCGCCGCTTTCTTCGCGTCCTTCAGCGCGTCCAGGCGGGTCCGGGTCTCCGCCCGGTCCTTCTTCAGCCGGTACCGGAAAGCCGGAGCGTCCGGTGTGCGCTCCGCCTCCTGTTCCAGCATGTCCGCGATGCTGCTGATATCCGGATGCTCGTAATAGGGATAATTCCGGTTCCGCAAGCTGAATCATCCCCTTTTCTCTGAATTAAACGCCTGTATTATACCATTCCCGCGGGGAATTGAATACCCCGGGATTCAGTCCGCCGTCTCCAGGGTCAGGCGCAGCGCGCCTTCCCCGATCTCGATCAGCAGGGTGCCGCCCCGCACCTCCGTCCTCGCCTGCAGGACGCCCTCGTCCGTATAATTCACTCCGTAGATGGATTCAATGTACGTATACACGTCGGTCTCCGAATCCGGGTTGTACGCCCGGTCGAAACCGAATCCGAGGTATTCATAGGAAATATCGTACGCGTAAAACAGATCCACCATGGTCAGCTTTCCGTCCGGCTGCCCGTTGTCTGTCTTCACGTAGAAGTAATTGCCCTCTTCCGTGACCCTGAAGGCGAACCGACCGTCCTCCGTCCGCGTCCACTTCCAGCCGTTCCGCTCGAAATCCGGGATGGTGCTTTCCCCCAGGGTGTAATAGATGTCCTCAATCAGGATGCTCCGCTCGTACGCCTCGTACCCGTCGCCATCCTGGTTCTCGGTGGGGTCCTCCGCCAGCTCGTCCATGACCCGCCGGATCACATCGTCGTACTCCACGATATACTGTTCGTCCATTTTATCCAGGAACCAGTCCGCGAACCAGACGATGATCTCGTCCTCCGTCATGTCCGTCAACCCGGCGGTCACGGCCTTCTTCAGTTCCTCGTGGGTCTGGTCCCGGACAGCCTCCTCCAGGACCGCTTCCTTCGTCAGGCCGAAGGAGGCGAAATAGCGCGTGATATTGCCCTCCGGATCGTCTTCCCGGTACTGGTAATTTCCCGCGGGCAGGTACGCCATCCCGTCGTCGCTCCAGGCGACGGCGCGGTACTGCTGCCAGGTCTCCTCCGCTGCCTGCGCGGCGGCGGCTTCCGCCTCCGCGTCCAGGGGATACAGTCCCATGCGCTGCGCCAGGTCCAGCGTGGTATACCAGGACTCCAGCTCAAAGACCAGCTTATCCATGTCGTCCTCGATATTGAGGGGATCCAGGATGTCGAACCCGTATCCGTAGCCGGCGCAGGACAGGGCGGATTCAAACAGATACAGCGTGGCGGCGTCCTTCAGTTCCGACCGGCTCATTTCGTGGCTGTTGACGATCAGGGCCGCGGGATCGTCGGGATCGTCCTCTCCTTCGGAGAACGCGCAAAAGGCTGTCAGCAGAAGCGCCAGGGCCGTCAGCAGGGCGATAATCTTTTTCATGGGATTGTCCTCCTTTATTCCGGTTTTTCCTTCATCTGTTCAGACGCCGGAACCCGGCGGAAAGTTCCGCTCCCGCGGGTTCTTTTCCTGCATTGTACCCTCATCCCGGGTGCTTTTTCAAGCGGGTTTTGAAATCAGGGCGCCATACGGCGCCGCGCTGTGCTATAATGGTGCCGGATGATACAGCGGAATATCGGAGGGGTTTCATGCGAAAACTGATGACATCCGCCGGCGAAGCGTTGTCCGGCGTCCCCTGGAATGCCTACCCGCGGCCGCAGATGGTCCGGAAGGACTGGCTTTGCCTGAACGGCACCTGGTCCTTCATCCATGGGGACACCCGTGCGGAAATCCGGGTGCCCTTCTGCCCGGAAAGCCTGCTTTCCGGCCTGGGCCTGAAGATGGAATACGGGCGGGAAATGGTATATTCCCGCTCCTTTACCCTGCCGGAGGAATGGCGGGGAAAGCGAATCCTGCTCCATTTCGGTGCCGTCAGCCGTTCCGCGCTTGTCCGCGTCAACGGCCGGGAGGCCGTATCCCACGAGGAGAGCTATCTCCCTTTCTCCGCGGACGTCACATCCCTTCTTCGGGAAGGTGAAAACGAAATATCCGTCACCGCCGTCAACGACCTGAGCCACCGGCACCCCTGGGGCAAGCAGAAGGAGAATCGCGGCGGCATGTGGTACACGCCGGTGTCCGGTATCTGGCAGACTGTCTGGCTGGAGCCGGTTCCGGAAAAGTATATCTCCTCCCTGGCGATCCGCGCCGGCCGGGACTGGGCGGAGATCACCGCGGAAGGCGTGGATTCCGGCGTCGTGGAACTGGGCGGCGAGAGCTATCCCCTCTCCGGGGGTGCCGTCCGGATCTGCGTTCCGGATCCGATCCTGTGGAGCCCGGAAAGTCCCCATCTCTACCGGTTCTCCGTCACGTCCGGGAAAGACCGGGTGGAGTCCTATTTCGCCCTGCGGACGCTGTCCGTGGAGCGCGCCGGCGGAAAGCCGCGCCTGTGCCTGAACGGGGAACCGTATTTCTTCCACGGCCTGCTGGACCAGGGATACTGGAGCGACGGCCTTTATACTCCCGCGGCGCCTTCCGGCTATGAGGAGGATATCCGGGCCATGAAGGCGCTCGGGTTCAACATGCTGCGCAAGCATATCAAGATTGAGCCGGAACAGTTCTACTACGACTGCGACCGCCTGGGCATGGTCGTGTTCCAGGACATGGTGAACTGCGGCGAATACCGTTTCCTCCGGGATACGATCCTGCCGACCCTGGGCCTCCATCCCCGGAGCGATGCCCGCCTGAACCGGGACCCGGCCGCGCGGGAGAACTTCCTCAGCGCCATGGACGCGACGGTCCGCCTGCTCGGAAACCATCCCTGTATCTGCCTGTGGACCATATTCAACGAGGGCTGGGGCCAGTTCCGCGCGGACGACGCGTACCGCCGGCTGAAGGCGCTGGATCCCGGCCGCTTCATCGACAGCACCTCCGGCTGGTTTGCCCAGAGGGAGAGCGACGTGGAAAGCCTCCATATCTATTTCCGGCGCCTAAAGGCCGGAAAGCAGGACCGCCCGCTGTTCCTGTCCGAGTTCGGCGGCTGGTCCCTGAAGTTCCCGGAGCACAGCTTCAACCTGGAGAAAACGTACGGCTATAAAAAGTATGAGGACCGGGATATCTTTGTCCGGGACCTGATGTCCCTGTACCTGGACCAGGTGCTTCCCCTGGTCGCTCAGGGGCTGTGCGCCGCCGTCTACACGCAGGTTTCGGACGTCGAGGACGAGACCAACGGTCTCCTGACCTTTGACCGGAAAGCGGCCAAGGTTACCCCGGAGGAATTCAGGGACGTTTCCGAACGGCTCTGCCGGGCCGTCCGGGAGCAGGCATAAAACCATTGCGAGCGGGGGTGTTTACTGTGAAGAAAAACCGGAAATTCCAGCTGGCCCTGATCATCTTCTCCCTGACCGGCCAGATCGCCTGGGTCGTGGAGAATATGTATTTCAACGTATTTATCTATAAGATGTTCCGCGCCTCCGCCGCGGACATCGCCCTGATGGTCACCGCCAGCGCGGTCGCCGCCACGCTGACCACGATCTTTATGGGCGCCCTGTCCGACCGGATGGGAAAGCGGAAGATCTTCATGTGCGCCGGCTACATCGCCTGGGGTATATCCATCTTCTCCTTCGCCCTGATCCGGACGGACGTGATCTCCGCCCTGTTCGGCGCGGCGGCCGGCGCGGCTTCCGTGGGCGTCACGCTGGTCATCATCATGGACTGCGTGATGACGTTCTTCGGCTCCACCGCCAACGACGCCGCCTACAACGCGTGGCTGACGGATTCCACGGACGCCACCAACCGTGGCGCCGCCGAGGGCATCAATTCCATGATGCCCCTGATCTCCATCCTGGTCGTGTTCGGCGGCTTCATGGGCTTCGACCTGGACCAGGCGTCCAGCTGGACCGTCATCTACTGTATCATCGGCGGCCTGGTCCTGCTGATCGGCGTCCTCGGTTTCTTCCTCGTGGACGAGGCCCCGGTCCGCAATCCCGACAGCCTCGGCTATTTCGCCACGATCCTGTACGGCTTCCGCCCGGACGTGGTGCGGAAAAACAGGATCCTCTACCTGTCCATGGCCGCCTTTATGGTGTTCAATATCTCCATCCAGGTCTACATGCCCTACCTGATCATCTATTATGAGCAGACGCTGGGCATGGCGGACTATGTGCTGATCATGGCGCCGGCCATCATCCTGGCCGCGGCGGTCACCTTCTTCTTCGGCCGCCTGGTCGACCGCTTCGGATTCCGGCGGATGATCCTGCCGTCCATGGGTCTCCTGCTCCTGGGCTTCCTCCTGCTGTACCTGGTGCCCTCCGTTATCCCGGCGGAAGGCATGGCCATGAAGATCCCGGTGTTCATCGGCTCCCTCCTGATGATGTCCGGGTATCTCAGCGGTATGGCCGCCTACGGCACGCAGCTGCGCAACTATACGCCGGAGCATATGGCCGGCCGCTTCCAGGGGCTGCGGATTCTCTCCCAGGTGCTGATTCCCGGCATCATCGGTCCGCAGATCGGCGCCTGGGTGCTCCGGAACGCGCCGACCGTCACCAACAACGACGGCACGACCTCGTTCCTGCCCAGCGCGGATATCTTCCTGGCCGCCCTGATCGTCCTGCTCGTCGTCATGGCCGCACTGGCCATCCGGTTTCTCCGCGCGCGCTGGAAAACCGCCGCTGAGTGAGCGGCGGTTTTCCGGTGCTTTTCTTCCCCGGCGTTTTTCGCCGCGGCTGATCAGATAATATACATATCCCAGTCGCCGGACATCTGGTCCCGGCATTCCTGGATGAACTCCGCGAGCGTCTTGTTTTCGGCAAATTCAATCATGGAACGGTTCATCTTCCCCCACAGGCAGGCGTTGACCGCGCCGCGGAGGCTGTGGTCGTCCGACGCGCCCATCTCCTCCAGAATGCTGGTATCCAGCGCGTTGATGATCTCCGACAGCCGGATGGTTTCCGCCGGGCGCGACAGGGCATAGCCTCCGCGCAGTCCCTTCTGCGCGCGGATCAGGCCGGCCTGTTTCAGGTGCGTCAGGATCTGCTCCAGGTACTTGTGGGAAATGTCCTGCCTTTCCGCGATATCCGGCGCGGATACGCTCGATCCGTTTTCGGCGTACATCGCGATATCGGCCAGGGCCAGCATTCCGTATTCAACTCTCGTGGAAACCTTCATAATGCCTTCTTCCTTTCCCGCTCTTTGATGTCCGTGTTTCAGTGCGCGGCGTCCGTGAAGGCCTTTTCCAGCCGCTCCAGCGCCTCCCGCAGGACACTCCGCGGACAGGCCGTGTTGATCCGTTGGAATCCTTCCCCCGGCTTTCCGAATATGGCGCCGCTGTCCAGCCACAGCCGTGCCCGGTGGATGATGCGGTCGTCCAGTTCCGACGCGTCCAGCCCGGTATCCCTGAAATCGAGCCAGATCAGGTAGGTTCCTTCCGGCTTGTTCATCCGGATCCCGGGAAGGCATTCCCGGATAAAGCGGTCCGCGAAACCGATATTTTCCGCGACATACGCCTTCATGGCCCCGTACCATTCGTCGCCGTGCTCATAGGCCGCCTGCGCCGCGGCGATTCCGAAAACCGTCGGCTCGTCATATCCGGTCCGTTCCAGTTCCTGTTCAAACCGGCGTCGCAGTTCCGAATCCGGAATAAAGATATTGGACTGCTGCAGGCCGGCCAGGTTGAACGTCTTGCTGGGAGAGGTCGCCGTCACCGTAAAGTTCCGGAAGGACGCGTCGGTCTCCTGGAATACCCGGTGTTCCCCGTTCCAGGTGAAATCCGCGTGGATCTCATCGCTGAATACCAGGACCCGGTGTTCCGCGCAGATCCGGCCGATCCGTGCCAGTTCCCCCGCGGACCAGGCCCGTCCGACGGGATTGTGCGGGCTGCACAGGATGAACATCTTCACGTCGTTTTCCGCGATCTTCCGCTCGAAATCGTCAAAATCGATGCGCCAGTTTCCGTCTCCGTCCTGGACAAGGTCGGACGAGACCCTCCGCCGCCCGTTCTTCCGGATCAGGCTGCTGAATGGATAATACACGGGCTGCTGGATGAGCACGGCGTCCCCGGGTTCCGTGAACGCGCGGATGGCTGTCGCGATCGCGAAGCATACGCCCGGTGTTTTCACGTGCCACGAAGGATCCACGTTCCAGCCGTGGCGCCGCTTCATCCATCCACTGACGCTTTCAAAAAAACCGTCTCCCGGCTGCGTGTTGCTGTAGCCATAGATATTGTGGCGCGTCAGTCCCTCCAGCGCGTCCTCCACATAGGAGGACGTCCTGAAATCCATGTCCGCCACCCACAGCGGAAGCACATCCTCCGGATAGCCTCTCCGGGCGGCAAAATCATATTTCAGGCACCGGGTATTCTTTCGGCTGACCACCCGGTCAAAATCCAGGTTTCTCTCCGGCATAGATGCTCCTTTCCTTCCGGAATCCGGCTCCTTATGCCTGCGCGGCCTGCCGGAAGGCCTGCTCCAGGTCCCGGATAATATCGTCCGGGTTTTCAATGCCGACGGACAGACGCAGCAGCGTATCCGTGATGCCCAGCTTTTCCTTCTGCTCCGCGGGGACGTCCGGGTGCGTCTGCAGTACGGGATAGGTCAGCAGGCTTTCCGTCCCGCCCAGGCTCTCCGCAAAGGTAATGAGCCGGATATGCTTCAGGATTCCAAGCGCCAGCTCCGCCGATGCCACCGTGAAGGAAATCATGCCGCTTCCCGCGTAATAAATCTTCTCCACCTGCGGGCAGCCCTTCAGCCATTCCCGCACTTTCTCCGCGTTGCTCCTGTGCCTTTCCATCCGCAGCGCCAGCGTCTTCAGGCCCCGCAGGCACAGCCAGCATTCGAAAGGTCCGAGCGTCGCACCGGTCGTCTTGGACAGGATTCGGAACGTCTCCGCCAGTTCCGGCCGGGCAATGCACAGGAATCCGCAGACCGTATCATTGTGTCCGCTCAGGTACTTGGTACCCGAATGCACCACCAGGTCCGCGCCTTCCCGGATGGGCTGCTGGAAATACGGCGTCATGAAGGTGTTGTCCACGATCAGCAGGGCGCCGGCTTCATGCGCCGCCTTCGCGACGGCGCGGATATCCGACACCCGCATCATAGGATTGGTCGGCGTTTCCAGGTAAACGGCCCGGGTACTCGGCCGGATTTTTTTCCTCAGGACTTCGGGATCCGTCGTGTCGGCGAATTCGATCTCATAGCCGTTCTTGACGCTGACCCGGTTGATCAGCCGGACCACCCCGCCATACAGGTCCTCCCCGAGGAGAATATGGTCGCCGGGGCGGAAGTACTCAAAGGCGGCGGAGATGGCCGCCATGCCCGACGCGTACGCGATCGTGTCATAAGCATTCTCCAGCGAGCTGACTGTTTCCTCCAGGTACGCCCGGGTCGGATTTGATTCCCGGGAATAGTCAAACCCGTTCGGATTATGCCCGGGTGTCAGATGGGAGAAGGAAGCCGTCTGGTAGATCGGATAGCTGATGGCGCACTTTTCGTCCGCGTTTTTATGTCCTTCCCCGTGGATACATCGGGTATCAATCGCGTATTCCATGCCGTCATTCCTCCTTTCCCCTGCCTCAGCCCATCTCGTCAGCGAAGCGGAATCCCCGCGGAAGAACAAATCCGCGCGCTGTCTCTTCCGGCATATCCGGATGGGCGGGATACAGCATCGCCGTCTTGTTGCGGCGGAACGCTCCCCGGTTATAGAAGCCGATTCCGCCCGGATGCGTATTCAGGAAGATATTCTGGCCTTCCATCTGCGCGGCGAGCCGGGCGGTGATTTCACCGCCGATATGCAGTCCCTGGTAATCCGGGTCGACCGCGACGTTCAGTATGAATCCCTGCGAGATCCCGTCCGATTCCGCCCGGGCGCAGCCGATCAGCTTTTCCCCGTCCAGGGCGAACTCCACATACCGGCTGTGTGCAAAGGTTTCCCGCGTGACCGCCGCGTCCCGTTCCCGGCCGCCGAAGGCCAGGGTCAGCAGTTCGTTCAGCCGGCCATAATCGAGGCCGTCCCGGTGGTCCCGGAATGTAAGGCGCACGGAATCCCGGTCCATGCTGCTTTTCCGGCCGATCGGGAAGTTTCCCGCCGCCGAAGCGAACTCGCTTTCAAACCGGTAGCCGGCCGGCAGGAAAAAACCGGCCTCCTTCAGCCGTCCGTCAATTGCGTCACCGTTATTCCCGGCCCATGTGAATGAATTCCGGGACCGCCTGAATCCGTGCTCCTCAAAGAACGGAATTCCGTCGGCATAGGTATAGGTAAACAATTCGTGGCCCGCGAAACGCGCCTTGATCTTCTCCAGCAGCGCCCCGCCGATTCCCAGCTCCCGGTATTCGGGCAGGACAGCCATGTCCGTGATCAGCGTCCACGCGTGTCCGTCGGAGATTGCCCTGCCCACAGCAACAGTCCGCTCCCCGTCCAGCGCGCTGAGCGTGTAGCTGCTGTTCAGGAACGCCTCGCGGGTCAGGGCTTCGTCCCAGTCCTCCCGGATTTCCATCGATCGGGTAAGCACCCGTGCCGCCTGGGCGAAATCAATCCCCCGGCCTTCCGCATACGAAATGTTCATCCTGGTCTTTTCCCTTTCCCTTACGCTTCCCAGCGGATCATGGCCCGCTCCGCCTTGTTGACCGCGATGTCGATCACGGTGGTGATCACACCCACCGTCACGATTCCGGCCAGGACGCAGCGGTAATCCGCGAAGCTCTTGTACTTTTCGATGAAATACCCGATGCCCAGGTTGATTCCCAGCATTTCCGCGCCGGTCAGGCACATGAACGCCCCGCGCAGGCTTTTGGATATGCTCTTGATGATTCCGGGCAGGCAGTACGGAAGAATCACCTTGAACAGCATGCCGACCGTCCCCACGCCCATTGTCCGGGCCGCCTCGATCACCGCCTTGTCAATCTGCGAAACCCGGGCGACCATTCCCTGGAAGGTCGGCCAGAACACCGCGAAGAAGATTACTGCAATTGCCGCCTCCCGGAACGTCGCCAGCACCATGATCAGGTAGGCCGAGAACATCAGCGGCGGAATCAGGGTGATCACGTTGGAAATCGGCAGCAGTACTTCCCGGACCCGCGGAATCCATCCGGCCAGCAAGCCAAGAAAAGTTCCGAACAGGATCGCCAGGAAAAAACCCCAGAACAGCAACTGCAGCGAACCGAGCACATCCTGCCAGATCTCTTCCGGTTTCTCGACGAAAACATGGAAGAGCCCTTCCGGGGACGGAACCAGCAGGTCGTTTTGCACCGCGCCGAATTTGTAGGCCAGTTCCCATACCATCAGGAACAGGAACAGCACCACCGCGATATCGGATGCGCTCTTTTTCCGGGTAACGTGTACGCCGGCCGTGTACAGCGCGAACGCCAGTGACAGCATCACGATGTAGGCGCCGCTGTCATAATAGCGCTTGTGCTCAGTCAGATAGGGCATGAACAGGGCCAGCAGGACATTCGCGGCGAACAGCACGGCCGCCAAAGCGAACTCCACATACATCTTCCTGTCAAGCAGAAGCCTTTTCAAAGCGATACCTCCGTGTCAATGTCTTCCTGGATCTGCGTATAGAAGCCGGCGATCAGTTTCCGGTGCAGCTTCTCATACGCCTCCGTGCCGATCAGGTCGTCCCGCTTCCGGGGATGCGGCAGGTCCACATCTGTCTCCGTCCGGATCCGGCCCGGTTCCATCACGATGATCCGGTCCCCGAGCAGGATCGCTTCGTCGATATCGTGGGTAATGAATACGACGGTCTTTTTTTCCTTCGCGCACAGGGAGGAAACCAGTTCCTGCAGTTCCAGCCTGAGTTTGGGGTCGATCGCCGCAAACGGCTCGTCCAGCAGCAGCACGTCGGATTCAAGGGCCAGTGCCCGCGCCACGGCAACCCGCTGTTTCATGCCGCCGCTAAGCTGGCCCGGATACTTGTCCCTCGCGGCCAGCAGTTCCACGCCGCGCAGGTAATCCTCCGCCTTTTCGTTCCGTTCCTTCCGGGTATATTTCCGGCCGGACTGCCGGATGGCGAAAAGGATATTGCCTTTGACCGTCAGCCAGGGGAACAGCGAATACTGCTGAAACACCACCGCCCGGTCCGTCCCGGGGCCCTTCACGGGTTTTCCGTCGATCAGGATCTCCCCGGATTTCGGGCGGTTCAGCCCGTTCAGCAGGCTCAGAAGCGTGGACTTTCCGCAGCCGGAGGAACCCAGGACGCAGAGGAATTCGCCCTCCCGGATCTCCAGGTTAATATGTTCCAGCGCCGCGAATGTGCTTTTCCGGTCCACGTAATCAAAGCTCACATCCCGGATCTCGATCTTGACGCGGGATTCCCCGGTTTTCTCTGACGCAGCCATGCTTTCTCCTTCTGTCATGCGAACAACGGTCCGGACAGGTATTTCTCCCCGCTGTCCGGAATGATGACGACGATATTCTTTCCCCGGTTCTCGTTCCTGAGCGCCAGCAGCTCAGCCGCGTGCAGCGCGGCGCCGGAGGAAATCCCCGCCAGGATACCGTCTTCCCGGGCCAGCGTCCGGGACGCTTCGTAGGCTTCCTCCGTGGTCGCCGTGATCACCTCGTCATAGACGCGGGTATCCAGCGTCAGCGGAAGGAATCCGGCTCCGATACCCTGCAGCTTATGCCCACCCGGCCGGCCCCCGGAAAGCACCGGCGAATCCTTCGGTTCGACCGCCACCACCCGGATGTCCGGGTTCTTTTCCTTCAGGTACCGCCCGGCGCCGGTCAGGGTCCCTCCGGTCCCGACGCCGCACACCAGGATATCCACCGCGCCGCCCGTATCCTTCCAGATTTCGGGTCCGGTCGTTTCATAATGCGCCTGCGGATTGGCCCGGTTCGTGAACTGGCCGGGAATATAGCTGTGCGGAATCTGCTCCGCGAGCTCGTTCGCTTTGGCGATCGTTCCCTTCATGCCCAGCGCGCCGTCTGTCAGGACGATCTCCGCACCATAGGCTTTCAGGATATTCCGGCGTTCCACGCTCATGGTATCGGGCATGACGATGATCGTCCGGTTCCCCCGGGACGCCGCGATCGCGGCCAGTCCGATACCGGTATTGCCGCTGGTCGGTTCGATCACAACCGTGTCCGGTTTCAGCACTCCCTTTGCCTCCGCGTCCAGGAGCATATACCATGCCACGCGGTCCTTGACGCTTCCCGCCGGGTTCAGGTATTCCAGCTTTGCCAGGATGTCCGCCTTCAGCTTCCTGCTGTGCCGGAATCCGTTCAGCCGCACCAGCGGCGTATTGCCGATCATCTCCTGGATCGATTCATATACGTTCATCTTGTTCCTCTCTCCGCTTCCGCCGCCTGTCAGTCCCTCAGCTTTGAAACAACCGGATTCTCGGACGCGTCCCGGGACAGGGTCCTGTCCATCGGATTCCGGTCCGCCGGATCCCCGGAATTCCATTTGGAAACGGAGATCACGGACTGGTAATCCTCCGCGGTTTCCCCCGCCGGGTGCTTTTTGAACACGTTTTCCGGATCCGCGGAAAGCGCTTTCCTCGACCCGTCCGACGCCCACAGATTGTCATAGGGAACCTGCGCCGCGATCCGCTTCGGATAGCTCGCGAAGATCCCTTTTTCGTCGTTCTTCGGGAACTCGAAGAAGGTGTATTTCCGGAACACCGGCAGGCTGAAAAGGTCCTTCACATATCCCCAGATGTTCGGGTATTCCGTAATACGCTTCTTCATCGGGCCGATGTTGTGGTAGTAGCTCGTTTCCCAGCGTACCAGCGTCACATACAGCCGGATATCCGAATCCGTGATGTAGTCGCCGAAGAGGAAACGGTTCGTTGCCAGGCGCTGATCCAGTTTTTCAATCGACGCGAAGAAGTCCTCATACGCCTCGCTGTATGCTTCCCAGCTCTGGCAGAAGGCCATCCGGTAATGTCCGTTGTTCACCGTCGGGAAAAGCCAGTCGTTGAATTCGTCGATCTCCTTCCGGTACTTTACCGGATACAGGTCCGGGGCGTCCGCCGGCTGGAACGGCCGGAACTGGACTTCGATATAGTTTGTCAGCCGGTGGTAATCGTTGTTGACCGCCTTCTTTTCCCTGACATCCACCAGGGTCGGCGTGGTTGCCCTTCCGGTATAGGCGGGATTGGCGCGCTTGTAGAACTCGCTCAGGAAGTAAGCGCCGCAGATCGGGTCTTTATGCCCCTCCCGGTCCGCGAAGCCGTGCCCGTAGACGTTGGTTTCGCCGCTGCGCGTGGTGGCCACGTCTCCGATCGCGCCCTCCAGGCCCAGGATATCCCGGACGATCACCGGCCGGTTGGACCAGTGGCATCCGTGCGCCCAATAGATGGCAAAACGGTTCGCTTCGGCGCGCAGGTCTCCTGCTCCGCTGCCGAAGGGCTGGATGAATGAGTTCGCCTGCCGGATAAAGGCGCCTCTTTCGTCAATTTCGTTCTTTGTTTCCTGCGGTCTCGGAACTGCGCCGACTTCCTTCGCGTATGCTTCCGCCTGCGCGTCCGTATAGGGAGCCGCTGCGGCCGGCCGGCCAATCTGGCATGCGTTCGCCATGGTCTCTTCCTCCGTTTCAGTCAAACAGGTCGCTTGACAGGTATTTGTTTCCGCCGTCCGGGAACAGGACGACGACGTTCTTTCCCTTGTTTTCACTCCGCTTCGCGATTTCGGTCGCCGCCCACAGGGCCGCGCCGGCGGAAATTCCGATCAGAAGGCCTTCCGTCTTCGGGCAGAGCCTCGCGTATTTGTAGGCGTCCTCGTCCGTGCACAGCAGGATCCGGTTGTACAGCGTCAGGTCTGTGATGGGACAGATCGCGCCGCCGCCGATCCCCTGGATCTTGTGCGGTCCGGCCTCCCCGCCGTTGAGCACCGGGCATCCGGCCGGCTCGACTCCGTAGATTTCCACCGCCGGATTGTTCCGGCGCAGGAACCGCGCGATGCCGCCGGAGGTTCCGCTGGTCCCGACCGTCGCGACGAAGATATCCACCTTGCCGTCCAGCGCTTCCCAGATTTCCGGTCCGGTATGCTTTTCATGCGCCTCGGGATGATGTGGGTTCTCGCCCTGCGCCGGCCGGAACGCGCCTTCCTTTTCCTCCAGCTCCTTCGCGTAGCCTCCGGCCCTGCCGAAGCCCTCTGACTTCGGCGTCAGCACAACCTCCGCGCCGTATGCCTTCAGGATCCGGATCTTTTCGATACTGCTGCCTTCCTGCATGCAGATCGTCGCGCGGTACTTCTTTACGGCCGAAACCAGCGCGACGCCGATTCCGGTATTTCCGCTCGTGCCTTCCACGATCCGGCCGCCGGGTTTCAGTTTTCCCTCCGCCTCCGCGGCTTCGATCATGTTCAGCGCGGCGCGGTCCTTGACGCTGCCGCCCGGGTTGAATCCCTCCAGCTTCGCGTAGAGGCGGGCCTGCAGTCCTTCGGCCTGCTCGATCCTGTTCAGGTGCAGCATCGGCGTGTGGCCGATCAGCTCCAGTACGTTGTCATAAATCTTTCCCATCTGTGCCTGCTCCTCCGATACTCCGGTCCCGGGGCCTTAGCGGTGATCCCCGCCCGGTTCACCGGCCGGGCGGGGATCTTCGGTTCAGTTCGCTTCCTGATACGCTGCCAGGAGTTCCGCGTAGAACGCGTTTTCCGGGTTTCCCTCCACGAGCGATGTCAGCGCGTTCAGATAGGCGCCTGTATTCACGTTCGCGGTAATGTCATAGGTTGAGTAATCGATCGCTGCGCTCTTCAGCAGCCCGGAATTA
Organism: Clostridiales bacterium; assembly: GCA_024695415.1. Taxonomy (GTDB): domain Bacteria; phylum Bacillota; class Clostridia; order Christensenellales; family Aristaeellaceae; genus Aristaeella. The sequence goes on from JAILIE010000093.1 coordinate 23,696, forward strand.
TTGGCCGCCTCCACGTACTTGATGATACCTTTGGTGTTCGGGTCCACGGCGTACTTGGTCACGCCGCCGTACAGATAGGTCTCCACATAGTCCGGTTCCTTGCCGGACCACTTGACGACAGTGCTCACCACATTCGCCCGGATCTCCTCGTCCGTTTCTCCGGCCTTGTAATACTCAAAGGCGCGGATTCTCGCCCGCAGGTACGCGGTAAAGGCTTCTTCCTTTTCCGCCAGCCTGGCCGCGGACGTCGTTTCACGGCAGCACACATAGTTTTCCTGCAGCGTGCCGGCCGCCGTCACGGTCTCCAGGCCGTAGGCGTCCGCGTACAGCAGCGCGTATTCCAGCGGCAGGAAACCCAGGTCAATCTCGCCCTTCTGCACCGCCTGCGCGACCGCCGTATCGTCCGCGTAGAAGCTGACGTTGCCGGAAGCCTCGTCCTCAATCGCCGCGATCTGGTCCGCGGAAACGCCGCTGTCCAGCAGGTACTGCCGCGTGATTACCCAGGACGCCTCGTTCCGCTTGAAACCGAGCCGGGCGTTCAGCACCGCGTCGATATTGATGATCGTGCTGTCGTCCCGGAACTTCGCCGCTTCGCCTTCCTTCGCGATGATGGCGCCGCCCTCAACGGCCGTTCCGCCGATGATGACCAGGTCATATCCGTTGCCGATCGCCTGCAGATCCGGCACAAAGCCCGTGGTCAGCAGGTCCAGGTTGCCGTCGCCGTTGATCGCCGTCAGGGCGTCCATACCGCCCAGGTTAACTTCCTCGACCTTCACACCTTCCTCCGCGAAATAGCCCAGCTGCTGCGCCAGGATATTGATCGCGATCCGGATGTTTCCCGTCGGGAAGGAAACATACAGGGTTCCTTTTTCACCGTCCGCCAGCGCGGTACCGGCCAGCGCGCCCAGCGCGATCACCAGCGCCAGGATCAATCCTGAAATCTTCTTAATCATTTTCTTCATCCTCCTTGATTGTCATCAGTCTGATGGTGAGTTCCGCGGATTTCCGCAGGTCGCTCACGCGGGTATATTCTTCCGTTGAGTGTACGTTTTCCATTCCGCACGCTGTCACGATCGCGGGGATTCCCGCCTCGTTCAGCCGGTTCGCGTCGCTCCCGCCCAGGGTGCTGACCAGCCTGCTCTCGAGGCCTTCCGCATTGCAGGCTTTCTGAAAGCTTCGCACCGCCGGGGCGTCGTGCTCTACACGGTAAGCCCGGATGTGTTCGTCCTGCCGACAGAAGGCGATTCCTCCTGCCTTCCGTGTGTTGACATCGAACTTCCGGAAGATCTCCTCCATCCGGCGGAGTGCCTCACCGTGGTTCAGGCTCCGGATCTCGCCGGTCAGCCGGACATTTTCCGGAACGACATTGTTGGCGGTTCCGCCGGTGATGGTCCCGATATTAACGGTTGAATCTTCTCCGACGTGCCCCGTCCGGATCTCCGTGATCGTCTGCGCCGCGATGGCCAGGGCGTTGATGCCTTTCTCCGGGGCGAACCCGGCGTGCGCTGCCTTTCCGCGGATTTCCACGGTGAAGGACAGGATGGTCGGCGCCGCGAGCGCCGCGGTTCCGATCGGCCCGGTCAGGTCCAGCACATATGCTTTCCGGGCCCGGATCCGGCTGAAATCAAAATTCCGGGATCCTTCGCAGAAGGGTTCTTCCGCCGCCGTGATCAGTACTTCAATGTCCGGATGCCTGGCGCCGCTTTCCCGGATGACAGTAAGCGCTTCAAGGATCGATACGATCCCGGATATGTCATCCGCGCCGAGCACGGTATTCCCCGCCGGGCGGATCGTTCCGTCCGCGTCTGTCACCGCGCGCTTGCCGATTCCGGGAGAAACCGTGTCCAGATGCGCTGAGAACAGCAGCGGTTCTCCGGATTCGTTCCCCTTCAGCACGGCGTGGATGTTCGGATGGCTGTCCGGATGGGCCTCCAGGTAAACCGGGTTCGTTCCATCCGTCGTGACTTCCAGGCCGAGTTTCCTGAGCCGCCGTGCGATGTCCTCCCCAATCCGTTTCTCCCCGAACGATTCGCTGTCGTAAGCCGCCAGTTCAGTGAAAACCTTTCGGATTCTTTCCTCGTTGACCATGGATTTCTCGTTTTTCCTTTCCGGTTGATTCTTCTGCCGCCGGCAAAGAAAAACCGGGGGCTTTTCTCAAAAGCTCCCGGGCAATCGGCATCCGTACGGGGCGCGCGCTGTTACCGCTGCGTCCTCCGGAAGCGCACAGCAGGGCTGAATGCCTCCGCCGCGTTCCATGCCCGGGAGATCAGCATTCGACAATACATCCTGTTCTGTACGGTACCGGTCTTGCGGAACATGGGCTGCGCCTCCTTTCGTTTGGATTGGCGTCATCTTATCACTATTAGACTACTATGTCAATAGGTTTTTTGTCTTTTTTTCGGTGTGTAAAAAACTGCCGTTCAATGAGCGGCAGTTTTCCTGAAATTAGGGCTGGTCTTCCCTGTCCCGTCCCGTTACCGGGCCATATACGCGTAAAGCGTGATCCATTTGTTCTCTTCGCCGACGTTCCCGGCCTTGAACGCCGGAACGCTCTTGGACGCGGTCAGGAGATACCTGCCGTTCTCCAGCCGGTGCCGGTCCAGCACCCGGTATCCCTCCCGCATCGCCTCCGACTCCGGTGCGCAGCCCAGTACGCGCAGGGCGTATACGATATTGTGCGCGCCGATCTTGATCGGGTCCGGCGGATAGAAGGTCCCCAGCATCACATCCACCATGGGCGTTTTCATATCGTCCGTCCGGTAGAAGATATTCCGTTTGGTGAAATACCGGACCAGCGCCTCTTCGCATGCCGCCGGATGTCCCTGCAGCCGCAGCTCCGCGGCCAGCATAAGGTATTCCACGGTCAGCCGTGCGCAGCTCTTGTGCGGCTTTCGCGGGTCGTTCATCTTCCTGTTGGTGCTGATGCACCCGAACCCGCCGTCCTCCTTGATCAAGGTGAGAACGCTGTCCGTTTCATTCTGTATGGTTTCCTCCTCCGGATAATACCCGAGCTTGACCAGGTTCCGGAGCAGGAGCGGCTCCCCGCACAGCATTTTGAATCCGGTGCTCCCGATCAGTCCGAACACTTCGCCGTCGATATCCTTTCCGATATCCTCCCGCGTCAGCCCCCACTCGGCAAAGCCCATAATCGCGTCATACTTCGCCCAGGGCTTGTCCGTCCGGAGTTTTTTCAGCCCGCGCTCGTATATTTTGCTGCCAAGCAGCGCCTTTTTGCTTTCGACAACCTTTTCGTCGTCCTCCGGCAGCTTTTCATATTCCTTCAGCGTCCGGAGCCGCACCTCCGGCGTATTTTCCTCCAGCAGCCAGTCCAGAATGGAGCGGTCCATCTTCTTCCCTCCCTGTCGTTTCCTTCTGTCATTCCCCTCCGGTCCGGTTTCATCATACCATCCTCCGGCGGCAAAACGCCAGCAACTGAAAGTTGCCCCTGATTTCTCAGGGGCAGCTTTCTGTCACGGGGGATACCGGTTCAGGCGTTTCCGTCGATCCCCAGCAGCATCCGGTCGTTGTTCAGCGCCCGGCCGCTGAGCTGGCGGAACTTGTCCGTCAGGTCGGCGATGGTCAGCCGGCTCCGTTCCTCGCCGGTCACGTCATAGATCACGTGTCCCTGGTCCATCATCAGGGTCCGGTTTCCCAGGTCCAGCGCGCTCTGCATATTGTGGGTAATCATCAGGCACGTGATATGGTTGTCCTTCACGATGTTCTGGGTCAGCTCCAGCACCTTCTCCGCCGTCCCGGGATCCAGCGCGGCGGTATGCTCGTCCAGCAGCAGCACCTTCGGCACCTGGTAGGTCGCCATCAGCAGCGTCAGCGCCTGCCGCTGCCCTCCGGAAAGCAGGCCCACCGGCTGGCGCATCCGGTCCTCCAGGCCCATGCCCAGCAGGCTCAGGCGTTCCCGGAACGCCTTCCGGTCCGCCGCGGACACCCGGCTCATCCATCCGCCCTTGCCGGCCGCCAGGGCCAGGTTCTCCTCGATGCTCATGTCCGGCGCGCTGCCCAGCATCGGGTCCTGGAACAGGCGTCCGATCTGGCGCGCCCGCTCGTGTTCCGCCACCATGGTGATGTTCTTCCCGTCCAGGTATACGGAACCCGAATCCAGCGGAAACCGTCCGCAGATCGCGTTGAACAGGGTGGATTTCCCGGCGCCGTTCGCGCCGATAATGCTGACGAAATCGCCGTCCTCAATGGCCAGCGAAACGTCGATCAGGGCCCGCTTCTCGTCCGGCGTCCCGTGGTGGAAAGTCTTGCAGACGTTCTTCAGCTCAAGCACCGGCCTTCCTCCCTTCCCGGGCAGCCTGCCATCTCCGGAGGATCAGCGGCAGCTGCGTGCGCAGATAGGGACCTGAGATCGCGATCACCACGATCACCGAGGAGACCAGTTTCAGCATGAAGGCCGGCATGTCCAGCCGCAATGCCAGGGCGTATACCATGCGGAAGAGGAAGGCGCCGAGCACCGCGCCGACCGCCCGCAGCGGGATCGGACGGTGCTTCGCGAAGAACACGCCGCCGATCAGCAGGCTTGCCAGGGCCACGGTCACCATGCCGGAGCCCATGTTGATTTCAAAGTTCTTCTGCTGCTGTGCCATCATGCAGCCGCTCAGGCCCGTGAACGCGTTGGAAACGCAAAGGCCCACGGTCGTCGTGAACGTGGGGTTGATGGAGGATGAGCGCACCATTTCCGCGTTGCTGCCCGTAGCCCGGATGGCCAGCCCCAGCTTCGTCTTCAGGAACCAGCACATAAACAGCACGACCAGCGTCACGATCACCAGC
>JAILIE010000009.1 GCA_024695415.1 Clostridiales bacterium
GACTGATCTCCCCCAAGTCCGGAAGGGCCCGGGTGCTGGGGATGGATTCCACAAAGAATTCCAAGGCGATCCTGGAGCGGGTGGGATACCTGCCTTCCGACACCGTTTTCTATACCGGCATGAAGGTGGAGGAAGTGCTGAAGCTCTCCGCCGACCTGCGGAAGAAGAACTGTGACGAGCGAGCCAGGGAACTCTGCGAACGGCTGCAGCTGGACACCGGGAAAATGGTGGAGAACCTTTCCTACGGAAACCGGAAGAAAGTCGGGATCGTCTGCGCGCTGCAGCATGATCCGGAGCTGCTGATCCTGGACGAACCCACCGGCGGACTGGATCCCCTGATCCAGCACGAGTTTTTCTGCATCCTGCAGGAGCGGAACCGGGAAGGGACCACGGTGTTCCTTTCCAGCCATATCATGTCTGAAATCCAGCGGCACTGCAGCCGGGCGGCGGTCATCCGGGACGGAAAGATCATTGCCTGCGAGAGCATCGAGGCGCTGGCGAAGAGCAGCGCGCGGAAGGTAACCCTGCGGGGCAGCCTGAAGCCGGAGGACCTGCCGGAAGCGACCGAATGGACCGAAATCGGAGATACGGTCAGCTTCCTGTACGGCGGAGAGATCACGAACCTGCTGCAGGTGCTCGCGAAAGCGGAAATCCGGGACCTGTCCATCGGGGAGCCGGACCTGGAAGAGACGGTACTGAAGTATTACGGAAAGGACGGTGAGCAGGCATGACACTGTTCCGGCATGAAATGAAACGCGCCTGGAAAGCCCTGCTGATCTGGACGCTTGCCATCGGATTTTTCCTGGCTGTCGCGATCTTCGTCTATCCGGAAATGAAAAACCAGATGGACCAGCTCAGCGAAGCCTTTGCCTCCATGGGCAGCTTTTCCTCCGCATTCGGAATGGACATTATGGATTACGGCAGCCTGACCGGATTCTACGGGGTGGAGATTGAGAGCACGCTGGGACTGGGCGGCGCGATATTCGCCGCCCTGATCGGAATCGGCATGCTGGCCAATGAGGAAAAGCGGGGAACCGCGGAATTCCTGCTGACGCATCCCGTCAGGCGGTCGGAAGTTGTTACCGCCAAGCTGCTGGCTATGCTGGCTCAGATCGCGATCCTGAGCGTGACTGTTTTCCTGATGACGGTCGGATCGATCGCAGCTATCGGTGAAGCGGTTCCGTGGAAGGAAGCGGTACTGCTGCATACAGCCTATTTCCTGATGATGGTGGAGCTGGGCTGCATCTGCTTCGGGATTTCCGCCTCCCTGTGGAAGGGCGGCATGGGAATCGGCCTGGGACTGGCCATCGCCGCATATATCCTGAACATCATTGCGAACCTGTCCGACAAGGTGGAATTCCTGAAATTCATTACGCCCTTCGGATACGCCAACGGTTCGGTGATCGTCAGCGACGGAAGGCTCGACGGCATGAAAATCCTGGTCGGCATGGGAATCGCCGCAGCGGCCGCGGCCTACGCGTACGTGAAATACAGCAAAAAAGACATCCGCTGACCGGATGCCTGGAACCGGGCGGCCGGGGAGAGGACGAACCTCCCTCCGGCTTGTTTTCTATTCTTCTTTCAGCACGGACCAGGCTTCGATCAGTTTCTCCAGCGACCACTGCGCGTTGGCGGGACTGGTGGAGGGAAGGCATTCCGCCTCCCTTCCCAGCGCGGGCTGAATATACTTCCCGTACATCTCATGGGATTTCCGGCCGTTGCAGTAGATGCGCCGGATCGGGCAGTGATCCAGGATCAGGCGCAGGTCGTTGGCCCGGACATCGCGGATACTGGAATCGGAGGAGCCGATGATCGTACATTCCGCGATGGAATCCCACAGCGCCAGGCGGTGGCTGAGGATCAGGGCTTTTTTCTCCCCGATCGTTTTCGGTACCTCCTGCCCGTACAGGGCCGCGATTACCTTCCAGAACCGGTTCTGCGGATGGCCGTAGAAGAAATTCTGTTCCCGGGACTTGACGGACGGAAAGGAGCCGAGGATCAGCACCCGGCTTTCCGGTCCGAACAGGGGGCCGAAGGGATGGAGGATTCTCTGTTCCGTCTTGTTCATGCTCAACTCCCCGATATCCGGCAGAGGCCGGGACTTCAGCGCAAAGTATTATACACCCTTCTGATTCCCGGGAAAATATGCTATACTGAACCAGCAACAAATATGAAACAGGAGAAAAGGGAATGGATATTCATAAGCTTTCCGCTGAGGAGCGTTTTGAGGCGAACATGATTTCCACGGTGGCTTTCCATATGCGTATGGAGGATCCGGAAAAGAACCGGGAAGAAAGCCTGAAGGATGAGGAAGAGGATTGGGGCGCGTTTTCCGACGACGGGAAAATGATGGCCCGGATCATCAACAACCGCTACGATACCTGGCTGGACGGACAGCTGGTCGCGAACGGCGGGATCGGCGCGGTATCCACCCTGCCGGAGTACCGGAATACCGGGGCGGTCCGGGAGATCTTCAACCACCTGATTCCGGAGGCTTACCGGAGGGGGGAGGTCATCTCCACCCTGTATCCCTTCAGCCACGCGTTCTACCGCAAGTTCGGCTACGAGACCGTCCGCTGGCGGAACGACTACGAGTTTGAACCCGGGGTCCTGGGCGGATATCGCTTCTCCGGCACCGCGGAGCTCTGGAAGAGCGGGGATCCGGTCAGCGAATACACGGCGCTGTACAACCGCTTTGCTGCCGGTTACAACCTGGCGATGCGCCGGGATGACAAAATGATGCTGGAGGATCACCTGAAGGGCGAGTACTACCGGGACCGGAAATTCGGCTACCTGCTCCGGGAAGGCGGGAAACCCGTGGCCTACCTGATCTTCCAGGATGTCCGGCATGATCCTGCCGCGATCCTGGACGTGAAGGACCTGGCGTGGGACGGACGGGAAGGACTGTACGCGATCCTCGGTTTCCTGGGCCGCTTCACCGCTGACTACGGAACGATCCGGATGTTCCTGCCGTCCTGCCTGGAACTGCTTTCCGTGATCCAGACCCCGCGGGCGTACGAAATCCGGCAGACGGCCCGGCAGGACTATATGATCCGTGCCGTGAACGTACGCCGCCTGCTGGAAATCATGCGGATTCCGGACAGCTGCCGGTTTACCATCCGGGTGGAGGGGGACACGCAGATCCCGGAAAACAACGGCACATGGGAAGCTGCCGGCGGCAGCGCCGTGGAAACCGACCGGGCGCCGGACCTGACCGTTTCCATCCAGGCCTTCAGCCAGATGGCGGCCGGCTGTGTCAGCTTTGAGGAAGCGCTGTACCGCCCGGATGTATCCGTGGCCGGCAATGAGGAGGTCCTCCGGAAGGTCTTCGTCCGTAAGCCGATCCTGGTGGAGGATCATTTCTGATTCCGGAAAACTGCCCCGAAAACGAAGATTCCAGACGGAAAATGAAAAGATTGAGGGAAAAACCGGAGGAACGCTGATGAAACGAATCATTATCTGCCTGCTGGCGGCCGCACTGCTGATTCCCGTGTGCGCCGGCGCGGAAGGGGATACCATCACCTACCAGGGAATCACCGTGGACAGGAACGCGGAAACGGTGGACCTGGGCAAACTGCGGGTACAAAATTACAAGGAATTCTTCGCGTTCCTGGAGCAGCTGCCGAACCTGAAACAGGTGGATATGTTCGGAACCATTCCGGGGCCGGATAAACTGACGGAGATGCATGAGAAGTTTCCGGGCGTGGATTTCGGCGTGACGCTGGATTTCGGTTCCCGCCGGATGCGCACCGACGAGACAGCGTTTTCCACGCTTTACAAAGAGGGGGATCCGGTCAACGGATACAAGAAAATCTCCATGCTGCGGTACTGCCGGAACCTGTACGCGCTGGACATCGGCCACAATCCGGTGGGGAACCTGGATTTCCTGTATGACCTGCCGGAGCTGCGGGTGCTGATTGTCGCCCTGTGCAACCTGGAGGACATCACGCCCATTGCCAGCCTGGAACACCTGGAGTACCTGGAGATATTCCACAACAACATTACCGATATTTCCTGCCTGACCGGACTTGAACACCTGATGGACCTGAACCTGGTCCGGAACCGGATCAAGGACCTGACGCCCCTCGCGGAAATGAAAAGCCTGAAGCGCCTGTGGATCCACTGGAGTGATTACAAGGATCCGAACGCGCCGGATCCGGAAGTGGTCGCCATGCTGCGGGAAGCCCTGCCGGACTGCCATATCGACGAGGTTTCCACATCG
>JAILIE010000056.1 GCA_024695415.1 Clostridiales bacterium
CCGGTTTCGGCGGCCCAGGCCGCGAATTTCTCATGCAGTTCCGGCGTGATCTTTCCCCCTGCCTGGGTCACGGTCCGCAGGCTCGGCAGGTTCATCCGGAAGAAGCGCAGCTTGTCCAGCATCTCGTAGGTGTACGGGACCCCGCCGAAGGAAGTGGCTTCCTGCTCCCGGAGGAAGTTCCAGAACTCCCGGTTCATCAGGGTTTTGTCCGTCAGCAGGACGGTGCCGCCCGTCAGGAAATGGGAGTTGATGATCGACAGCCCGTAGACGTAGTTCATGGGCAGCGTCGTGATCGGCCGTTCCGTCTCGTCCAGTTTCAGGTATTCCGCGATGGACTTTGCGTTGTCCAGGATGTTTTCGTAGGATTGCCGCACCAGCTTCGGCGATCCGGTGGATCCCGAGGTGGTGATCAGCAGCGCCAGTTCGTCGTACAGCGGAGTTTCCTTCCCGAAAATCGTTTTCAGGAGGAGATAGCCCCTGGCTTCGTATACGGTTTCCGCTTCCGGGAACTGTTCCTTCTGGTCCGCCGGCGCCCACAGGTATTCCGGCCGGTAGGTTTCCAGCAGGTTCCCCAGCAGCGTCCCGTCCAGGTGGCTGTTCACCATCACCGGCACGATGCCGTGGTTCAGGAACGCGGTGTAGCCCAGCACCGAACCGATGGCGTTCCGGCAAAGGGCGAAAACAAGGCAGCGGCGCCCGACGGCTTTCGCCAGGGCGCCGGCTTCCGTATGCAGTTCCGCATAGGTCATGCGTTCGCCGGATTCCTCAATCAGCGCAATCCGGCCGGCATGGGCCTCCGGGTTCCAGATCCTGTTCATTCAATAACGACTCCGTACGCGTCCCTGGCAAGGATTTCCTTGCCCTTTTCATAGTCGCTGAAATCAATGATATCGTCTGTATCCATCATGATGTCGAACGCTTCCTCCAGGGAGGCGATCAGGCCCATATGCCCGACGGAATCCCAGGCTTCCACGTCCTGGTACTTCAGCCCGGGCAGCTGGTCTTCTGTCACTTCAAAGTTTTCAATAAACGCCTGGTTGTACTTTTCAAGATTGGTCATGGTTTGGTTTCCTCTTTCCTGTCAGATTGATTCAAGCTTTGCCAGAATGCTTTGGGCCATGCTTTCCGCGTCGAGGCCGACCCGTTTCAGCAGATCCGGATATTCCCCGGAGAGCGGGAACTGCGTTCCGACGGACAGCATATGCATCCGGGGCCGGACCGGCTCCTGCGCGTAGAACTCCGCGATCGCGCTGCCGAGGCCGCCGTACACCAGGTGCTCTTCCGCGGTGACCACAAGCCTGTATCCGGTGATCTCCCGCAGCGCGTCCGCGTCCAGCGGCTTCACCGTGTGCATGTCGACCACCTTGCAGTCGATTCCCTGTTCCGCCAGCATGTCCGCCGTCTTCAGCACGTCGCCCAGCAGGGTTCCGTTCGCCACAATCGCGATATCTTTTCCCTCGCGCAGGGTGACTGCCTTCCCGATCCGGAAATCGAAATCCGCCTTGTGGAGAACCGGTATCGGGAACCGGCCGGTCACCTTGACAAAGGCGGGATACTCCGCGTCTTTCAGCTCCACCAGCGTCTTGACCAGCTCCATGCCGTCTCCCGGGACGATCACCCGCATATTCGGGATCATCCGGGTATTGGCGACGTCCTCCAGGCCCATATGGGTAACGCTCATGTTGCCGTCGCACATGCCGCCCCCGACGCCGACGATCTTCACGCCGAGCCCCATATATCCGAGGCAGACCCGGATCTGGTCCAGCGCCCGCGACGTCATGAAGTTCCCGTATGTGATTGCGTATACATTGAAACCTTCGTTCTGCAGTCCGGCGCTTGCGCCGATCAGGTTCTGCTCCGCGATGCCGAAGTCCACGACATTCTCCGGATACGTCCGCAGCAGGTCGTCGTACATGTAGTACCGGCCGGTATCCGCTGTGGCGAACAGCACCCTGCGGTCCTGCTCGACGATATCCTTCATGGCCGGGCCGATGATCCGGCGCATGCCGAGAATCGACCACACCCGGATATTTTTATTCGTAATCTCAATCATTGATGTCCCTGACGGCCTCCTGATACAATTCGTCTGTCAGTCTCCCGGTATGCCAGGTGACCTCGTTCTCTGCAAAATGAACGCCCTTGCCTTTGACAGTCTTTGCGATGATGACCTTCGGCTTTTCCGTTTCCCGCAGGAACGCCTCGCGCAGCGCCTCCACGTCGTGCCCGTCCACCGTAACGACGTCGAGCCCCAGGCAGGCCCATCTTCCCACCGGATCCGCGATCCTCATGACTTCATCCTTCGGTCCGTCAAACTGCAGCCGGTTGTCGTCCACGATCACCGTCAGGTTCGTCAGGCCGAATTTGGCAATGGACGGCGCCGCTTCCCAGACCTGCCCTTCGTCGCATTCACCGTCTCCAAGGATGACGTAGGCCTTTGCGGAAAGGCCTTTCTTTTTCAGTCCCAGCGCGGTCCCCACAGCAAGGGAAATCCCCTGCCCCAGGCTGCCGCTCGAAAATTCGATCCCGCGGGAGGGATCCATCTGCGGATGCTCGTAATAGGGAGACTCCCCGTGCATCGCGTGGTCAATATCGTCCTTCGTCAGGAAGCCCGCCTCATGCAGCGCGGCGTACAGCGCCACCGCGGCATGGCCTTTGCTGAGAACCAGCCGGTCCCGGTCGGGCGACAGCGGATTCTTCGGGTCGTAGTGCATCACATCGCCGTACAGCACAGCCAGGATTTCCGCCATGGACATGCTGCTTCCGAGGT
>JAILIE010000064.1 GCA_024695415.1 Clostridiales bacterium
ATTAGCACAAACAGAAAGGAAAGGAAAGGCATAAAGAAAAGATTTTTGTCAATTGATACAATTTTCTTTTTTGGACGAAGGGAGGTTAGAACGAAAAAGGCCCCGGTCCCTGCCCGGATGCCGTCCCCTTGATATCTGAACAAACCTATGATAGCATAGCTTCGAGATTGGAAACAAGGGGCTGCATATGATCCAGACCGAGAATACCGCCATCGTGCTGCGGTTTGCCAATTATCGGGACAACGACCGGATGGTCACGCTGCTCAGTCCGTCCCGGGGACGGATCGACGCGGTGATCCGGAACTGCCGCAAGCCGAAATCACACAACCTGAACGCGGGGGAGCTGTTCGCCGTGGGGGACTATATGCTCCACGAGGCGAACGGGCGGGCGACGGTAACTTCGGTGAAGCTGATCGAAACCTTTTATCCGCTGCGGAACAACTACAGCCGGCTGGTGTGCGGGACCTGGCTTTTGTCCCTGGCGGAAGCCGCCGCGGAACCGGAGCAGGAACAGCGGGAGCTGTTCATGCTGCTCCTGCACACGCTGTCGCGGCTGACGTTCTCCGAACAGGAATGGAAACCGCTTCTGACCGGGTTTCTTCTGCACTATGCCGCGTGCCAGGGGTTCAGGCCGAGGCTGAATCACTGCGTCCACTGCGGAAAGGAGATCGGGGAAGAAGACTGCGGGTTCGATATCGAGGGCGGCGGCGTGTGCTGCGCGGACTGCGCGCGGCGCAATCCGCGGAGCGTCCGGCCGGTCCGGGCAAAGGAACTGAAGTGGCTGCGGATGGCGATTCAGTCCGGGTCGGCGTCGTGGGTGGACGGCGGCGGAATGGAAGCGCCGTTTGAGGTGATGAAGGAATATGTGGAGGGCAGGCTCGGGAGGCATATCAAGGGGTTGGATATGCTGCCGAAGGAATAAGACAATTGCTGGAGGGTAAGGATATGTTTGACGAAAAAAGGCTGAAGGATCCGGGGTATTACCGGGAGAACCGGATGGACGCGCATACGGATCACCGGTTTTATATTTCCGAGGCGGAGCGGGAGGAAGGAAAGTGCTCGCTGCGGATGGGGCTGAATGGGCTGTGGAAGTTCTTCTTCGCGCGGAATCCCGCCCAGGTGATCCCGGGGTTTGAGATGCCGGAGTATGACTGCTCCGCATGGGAGGACATCCGGGTACCGGCACATATCCAGCGGGAGGGCTGGGGCGCGCCGCAGTACTGCAACGTGCAGTATCCCTGGAACGCGGAGGAGGATATCCTGCCCGGGGAGATCCCGGAGGGGATCAACCCGGTCGGGTGCTATGTGAAAACCTTCTTCCTGCCGGAGGAAATGAAGGGAAAGCGGGTGTTCATCTCCTTCCAGGGGGTGGAGAGCTGCGTGGCGCTGTGGCTGAACGGGGAATATATCGGGTTCTCCTCCGACAGCTTTACGCCGCACGAGTTCGAGCTGACGGAGGCCCTGAAGCCGGGGGAGAACAAGATCGCCTGCCGGGTGTACAGGTACTGCAGCGGCAGCTGGATCGAGGACCAGGACTTCCTGCGCTTCTCCGGGATCTACCGGGAGGTATACCTGTATGCCGTGCCGTCGGCGCATATTTGGGACCTGCAGGTGACGGCGGAGCCGGACGAGACGTTCGAGGGCGGCATCCTGAAATGGCGCGCGGAGGTGAGCGCGCCGGCGGAAACCGCGCTGACCCTGGCGCTGAAGAAAAACGGCGCGGTCGTCGGCGGGGAGGGCACCGTCGTGAGCGGGAATACCGTGGCGGCCGGGGAGATCCGGATTGAAAACGCGCGCCTGTGGTCCGCGGAGGATCCCTTCCTGTACGAGCTGGACGCGGAGCTGGCCGCGCCGGACGGCACGCGGGAGTATATCCGGGAAAAGGTCGGCTTCAGGAAGGTGGAGATCCGGGACGGCGTGGTGAAGGTCAACGGCGTGCGGGTCGTGTTCAAGGGCGTGAACCGGCACGACTTCTGCGGCGAGACCGGGCGGGCCGTGACGGAGGAGAAGATCCGGCGGGACCTGGTCCTGATGAAGCGGAACAACATCAACGCGGTGCGGACGAGCCACTATCCGAACTCCAGCGCGCTGTACCGGCTGTGCGACGAGCTGGGGCTGTACGTCATCGACGAGAACAACATGGAAACCCACGGGATGTGGGATATGTACTGGCAGGGCCGGCAGAAGGAGATGTTCCCCGGGGACCGGAAGGAATGGGAGCCGATATTGCTGGACCGGGTGCGGAGCATGGTCGGGCGGGACCGGAACCATCCGTGCATCCTGTTCTGGAGCTGCGGGAACGAGAGCCTGACCGGCACGGTGATCCTGGCCATGAGCCGGGAGATGAAGAAGCTGGATCCCACGCGCCTCATCCACTACGAGGGCGACATGCACGCCGAGGACAGCAAGCGCATCCGGGAAATCACGGATGTGGAGAGCGAGATGTACACCCCCGCGGCGCGGATCCGGGAATACCTGAAGAACCACCGGGAGAAGCCCTTCATCCTGTGCGAGTATACCCACAGCATGGGGAACTCCAACGGCGCGATGCACAAGTATACCGAAATGGCGTACGAGGAGGAGTTATACCAGGGCGGGTTCATCTGGGACTTCATCGACCAGGGCATGACCGCGCGGGACCGGTTCGGGAACGATACGATCCTCTACGGCGGGGACTGGGACGACCGGCCGACGGACGGCATCTTCTGCGGGAACGGCATCGTGTTCGCGGACGGGACGCCGACGCCGAAGCTGCAGGAGGTCAAGTACAATTACCGGAACATCGAGGTAAAGGCGGACGCGGAGAAGATCAAGGTTGTCAACCGGCACATGTTCCGCAGTACGGCGGACTTCCGCTGCGTGGTGACGCTGGAGAAGGACGGGAAGGAGATCCGGCGCGCGGAGATGGAAACGGACGTGGCGCCGCTTTCCGCCGCGGAGTACCCGGTGCCCTTCGACGTGCCCTCCGGCGCCGGGGAGTACGCGCTGACGGTGTCCTTCCGCCTGAAGGAGGACTGCGCCTGGGCGGAGGCGGGATACGAGATCGCGTACGGCCAGGGCGTGTGGAAGGTGGCGGAAGAGAAAAAGCACTGCATGAAGCGGCCGGCCCTGCGGGTGACGGAAAGCGCGTGGAACGTCGCCGTCGCGGGGGAGAGCTTCAGCGTGATGATCTCCCGCGGGAGCGGAGCGCTGATCTCCTATCAATGGGGCGGAAAGGAAATGCTGAAGTCCTCGCTGGCGCCGAACTTCTGGCGCGCGCCGACGAACAACGACTACGGCAACCGCATGCCGCAGAGATACGCTCAGTGGAAGATCGCGAGTATGTATTTCGCGGCGGGGCTGCGGGAGGAGACGGGAAAGCGGAACGGCGCGGCGATGCCGGTCGTGAACGAAGACGGGAGCGTCGAGTTTACGGTGGAATACGACCTGCCGACGAGCCCGACGGCCGGGTGCAAGGTGACGTATAGGGTGTGCCCCTGCGGGAAGGTGCACGTGCGGATGCACTATGACCCGGTGGCCGGGCTCGGGGATATGCCGGAGTTCGGGATGATTATGAAGCTGGACGCGGACTACGACCGGGTGCGGTATTACGGGCTCGGGCCGGAGGAGAACTATATCGACCGGCGGGAAGGCGCGCGGCTCGGGATCTGGGATTACCGGGCGGAAGGGAATATGACGAAGTACCTGCTGCCGCAGGAGTGCGGGAACCGGACGGGGGTCCGCTGGGCGGACATCACGAACGACCGGGGCGCCGGGATCCGCCTGGAGCTGAACGGCGGGGAGTTCTCCGCGCTGCCGTGGACGCCGCACGAGATCGAGAACGCGCAGCATCCCTATGAGCTGGTGAAGAGCTGCTATACCGTGGTGAAGATGAGCCGGATGCAGATGGGCGTCGGCGGGGACGACAGCTGGGGCGCGCGGACGCATGGGGAGTATTTGATTGACGTTTCGAAGCCCGTGGAGTTTGAGTTTTCAATTAAGGGGATTTGAGCGCAGGTAGGAAGGTTTATTCAGGTAGGAAGTAGGAAGTAGGAGGTTTTATCAGGTAGGAAGTAGGAAGTTTAGTGACCTTCGGCCCTTGGTGCGGTTTGCGGCGTGGTTGGGTAATTTGTTTAGGAAGCGGAATCAGCCTGGATTTGACATTCATTGGAAGCGATTTTATAATTGGGACATCAGTTTTCGGGGAGAATGAAGGATGAGAAAACGGCTGCTGGCGGCGGGAATCGCGCTGTGCCTGGTTATGGGATTCGCAATGACCGGGATTGCGGGAGAGAATGAATCCGGGCTCCTGGAGATCGGGCAGGCGCAGGACTTTTCGGACAAGGGATACCTGCTGCCGATCGATTTCAGCGCGGGAAGCGAACCGGACGAGGACGGATACGGGGAGGAGTGGACCTATGAGGATTCCACGATCTCCGTGAAGATCGTGAACGGAAACAACGGCCGGTGCAATTACTGGTACGCGGATATCCGGCTGACGGACGCCTCCCAGCTGCGGACGACGGGCGGGAGCCCGGACGGCGCGTCCTTCGATACCGAGATCGACGGCATCGCGCTCTCGG
>JAILIE010000109.1 GCA_024695415.1 Clostridiales bacterium
TGCTGGACACCCTGACGACCGGCGCCATGCTGTCGACCGCGGTTGCCATTACCGCGTTCCCGATCAACCTGCTCAACGGCGGAAGCACCGGCAACGAGTGGGGAGACGCGGTGATGAAGTTTCTGGCGGAACGCGGGATTCCCTCCTGGGCCGGTCTGTTTATCGGGGACCTGTATGTGGAACTGCTGGACAAGCTGCTGATCCTGATCGCGATGTATATCATCGTCCACGTGGTTCGCTTTATACTGAAACTTATCCGGAACCGGAAAAAGCCCAAAGAGGAGAACGGCGGGTCAAGCCCGATCGCCCGGACCGCGGCGCTGCTGCTGGCGGCGGGCATGGGCCTTTCCGCCATCTGGGCAGCGGGACCTTCCGCGCGCGCGGAGGAAAAAACCGGCAGCGGAACAGTTAATTACAACGATTACGTCAAGACGGTTTTTTCCAAATCCAACAGCCTTCCCTGCGGCGAAGCCAACGATATCGCCATGACCAATGACGGTATTCTCTGGATCGGTACCTACGCGGGACTGTACCGCTACAACGGCAAGGAATTCCGCCGGATGAGCGAATTCGATTCCGTCCGGAACGTCAACTGCCTGTACGTGGACGAGGAAGGCCGGCTGTGGATCGGCACCAACGACAACGGCCTGTCCATCATGATCAACGAAAAGATCGTCAACGTGATCGACAAGGACCGCGGTCTTCCCAACAACTCTGTCAAATCCATCATCAGGAGTTCCGACGGATACTACTATATCGGAACCAAGGAAGGCGTCCAGGTGCTGACGCTGAACACCGGCCTCCAGCGGGTGGGTATCATTTCCGAAGTCATCTGCGCGAATCACCTCGCGGCGGACAGGAACGGAAACGTGGCTGCCGTCACCAAGAGCGGCATCCTGTACCTGCTGCGCCAGGGCAAGGTGGTCACGTCCATCCGGCGTTCCAGCGAGAGACCGGTTTTCACCACCTGCACCTTTGAGGAGGACGGCAGCCTGCTGGTCGCGACAAAGGGGGACAGCATCCACCATTTCCGGATCGAGGAGGACTCGCTGAAGGAACTGGAGTTCAACGAATACCCCGGGCTCAAGAACATCAAGACCCTGATGCGGCTGGAAAACGGGGAGCTGTTCATCTGCGCGGACAACGGCATCGCCCACCTGAGCCCGGACGGCGCCTATGAACAGATCAACACCGGTGACTTCAACAATTCCATCGACAATATGCTGGTGGATTACCAGGGCAACCTGTGGTTCACCTCCTCCCGGCTGGGCCTTCTGCGTATGGCTCCCTCTGATTTCCGGGATATTTACAGCAGCATCGCCGGCATGAACAACAAGGTTGTGAACGCCATCGCCTGCTGGAACGGAGTGTATTACTTCGGCACGGACAAGGGCATCGACGCGGTGGACGCGGACGGGAACCGGCAGATTGAGGACGAAGTCACCGCGGCTTTCTCCGCCAACCGGATCCGCTGCATGACGGTGGACCGGGAAAACCACCTGTGGATCTGTACCTATGAAGCCGGCCTGGCGGAGCTGGAGCCAGACGGCACCCGGCACGACTACAACGCGGGAAACGGCGCTTTTGAGAACGCGACGCGCGTGGTCACCCAGCTGGCGGACGGAACGATCGCGGCCGGCGGCGACAGCGGGCTGGTCTTTATCCGGAACCACAAGGTCGAGGACACCATCAACCACGACAACGGGGAAATCAGCACGATCCTGACCATCTCGGAGCTGCCGGACGGGACGATCCTGGCCGGATCTGACGGAGAGGGCCTGGCGGTAATCCGGGACAGGAAAGTGACCGCCGTCCTGACCCGCACGGACGGGCTGAGCAGTGAGGTCATTCTCCGGACCGTCACGGACACGGTGAACGGCGGAGCGTATATCGTCACCAGCAACGGACTGTGCTATATGGAACCGGACCATACGGTCCGCCTGCTGGACCGGTTCCCGTACTACAACAACTACAATATCTGGATCCGGGACGAGGCCGCGGAAGGGGAAGAGGACGCGGAGAAGAAAACGCTGTTCATTCTCTCCAGCGCCGGCATCTATCTCGTGGACCGGGACGAATTGTTAACCGGAACCGGCAGCCTGTCCTACGACCTGCTGGACGTCCGACGGGGACTGAACGGCGGACTGACCGCCAATGCCTGGACCTGGTTCACGGAATCCGAAAACGAGCTGTATCTTCCCTGTGACACGGGCGTGTTCGTGCTGAACACGGAAACGCTGTCCGGCGGCCGGCAGTATTACCGGATGTATGTTTCCGGAATCAAAGCGGGGGATACCGTGTACCGGGCGGAGCGGAACGCGACCACCCGGATTCCCCGGGAGAGCACAAAAATCGAGATCATGCCGGAAGTGATCAACTATACCATCCAGGATCCCAATGTGGGATACATACTGGAAGGCTTTGACACGGACTGGACCGTCGTTTCGCAGAACTCCCTGGGCTCCATTGTTTACTCCAACCTGCCGGTGGGGGACTACGTGTTCCACCTGGCGGTGCTGGACAGCCAGGAGAATATCATCGCCGAGCGCACTTATCCGCTATCCCGCGAAAAGGAGATGTACGACAACGACTGGTTCATCATCTATATCCTTTTCGTTCCGATGTTCACCGTGTTCTGGGTCACGTGGCTGCTGCTCAAGCACCATGAGATGAAGGTCAAGGCGCAGCTGGCGGAGGCCAACCGCCAGATCGAAATGGGCAAACAGACCGTCGCGGCGATCGCGAGGGCGGTGGACGCGAAGGACGAACGCACCGGCGGCCACAGCACGCGCGTTGCCCTGTACTCCGGCAAGATGGCCAAGGCTTACGGAATGACCGAAAAGCAGTGTCGCGAAATCGAATGGGCCGCACAGCTGCACGATATCGGCAAGATCGCGATCCCGGACGCCATCCTGAACAAGGATTCCCGCCTGACAGACGAGGAGTACGCGACCATGAAGTCCCATACCGTCAAGGGTGCCGATATCCTGAAGGACTTCACGCTGCTGGACCATGTGACCGAAGGCGCGATGTACCACCACGAGCGCCCGGACGGCCGCGGCTATCCGCGGGGACTGAAGGGCGAGGACATCCCGCTCTACGCCCGGATCATCGGCGTGGCGGATGCCTTCGACGCGATGACCGCGAACCGTGTATACCGGAAGCAGATGGACTTCGGATATGTGCTGGGTGAACTGGAGAAGGGCCGGGGAACACAGTTCGCGCCTGAATTCGTGGATATTCTGCTCGAACTGATCCGTACGAATGAAATCGACCTGAACGAGCTGTACGGAATCAAGCAGGAAGACGCCGGAAAACCGGAAGAGACTACACAGAAGGCTGAAAAGCCGGACGCGCCCGCGCCGGGAAAGGAGGCCTGACACCATGAAGAAGAAATGGTTCCTGACCGTCGTGGTCTGCGCGGTGGTCCTGCTGGCGTCCACCATGGTCTCGGATTTCTGGAACCGGGAACAGAAGGAGAACGTTGTCCGGGTCGGGTTTATCTACTCGGAGGATGAGAGCACGCCCTATACGGCCAACTTCGTCCGGGCCCAGTACGCCCTGGAGGAGGAGTTCGGCGACGCGGTGGAAGTCCTTTCCCGGAGCAACGTCCTGAGCCGGGACGCGGAAAGGCCGATGCTGGAACTGATTCATGCCGGATGCCGGATCCTGTTCATCAACCTGGATACGGACATTCCCGTTACCCTGGCCCGGGAGTATCCGGACGTCATCTTCTGCAACATGTCCATGCCGGACGTCAGCATCGAGGGAACGACGGAGAATTATCACACCTTTAACGGGGAAGTTTACCAGGCGCGCTATGTCAGCGGCATCGCGGCCGGAATGAAGCTGCAGGAGCTGGTCGAAAACAGCAAGGCCAGTGAGGATATGGCAGAGCTGAATCCCGCCGACGGCCTGATCGGGTTCGTCGGAGCCAACTCCACTGCGGAAGTCGTATCCGGCTATACGGCGTTCCTGCTGGGCGTGCGGAGCGTGGTGCCGGAGGCGACCATGCGGGTGCGGTATACGGGCAGCTGGGGAAACTATGACGCGGAAAAGGAACGGACAAAGGAACTGATTGACGAGGGCTGCCTGATTATCGCGCAGCACGTGAACACTTCCGCGCCGGCGGTGGCCTGTGAGGAATCCACCAAGGCCGGGCATCCGGTGTACCATGTGGGTTATCACCAGAGCATGCTGGACACGGCGCCCTCCTGCGCCCTGGTCAGCATCCGGACCAACTGGATCCCCTACGTGACGGAAGCGGTCCAGGCGGTCATGAGCGGGCATAAGATCGAAAACTACGTCCAGGGCAATGTCCACGGAAGGGATATGAGCGCCGGGTTTGATTACGGATGGGTCGAGCTGCTGGACCTGAACGGGTACGCTGCCGCGCCCGGTACGAAAGAAGCGACCGATAAAGCGATCGCGGCGCTGAAAAAAGGAAAACTTTCCGTGTTCAGCGGGGAATACATCGGTGTGAATCCCCGGAACGCCGGCGACACCATCGACCTGCGGGAGGGATTCATAGAGAACGAGTTCACCTCCAACCCGACATTCAATTACATCCTGCGGGACTGCATCATCGTCGAGGACGATTAAGAACGAAGGCCTTCTCCGAAAGGAGAGGGCCTTTTTAAGTAGGAGGTAGGAGGTAGGAGGTATAGTTTGCGGGAGGAGAATGGGGGTTGGTGCAGGTGAAGTGTTGCAAGATGAAACAAAATTGTTAATAATATGTTGACATATGAAACAAAATGGAGTAGAATGGGGGCACAAGGAGGCGGGAAGATGAGCTACGGCGATGTGATCAAAAACAGGCGCACGGCACTGGGCATGAACCAGGCGGCGCTGGCGGACCTTGTCGGGGTCAGCCGGAATACGGTCGCCGGATGGGAAACAGGCCATTCCCGCCCGGACCTGGA
>JAILIE010000128.1 GCA_024695415.1 Clostridiales bacterium
CAGAATTCATACTGCCAGATTCCCGTCGCTGACAGGCGGTATGTAATAATCTCAGTCAAGGCGTTCCCCCCGGTGCCTGGTTCCTGCCGCGGCCTGTTCTGATTCCGTTTCCCTTTATATGTTTGCCAGAGGCACCGGAAATTCCTGCCGGGAACCCGCAGGAAGCCCATTCTGAATCCAGGATAAATACTGTATACATCTGATCCGGTTTCGTGTAGAATACAGGTGCCAAGCTATCATGAAAGCGATGGTAATGAAGATGAAAAAAAGGAAAATGTCCATCCGATACCTGACGTTTGCACTTGTGGTTGCTGTTGTTTTCCTGCCGGTGCTTTCATTCGCAGAAACAGAAGAAGAGGCAATCCCTTCCGACCCGCAGGAAATCCCTTTCGTGTACGAACTGGTCGAGACGCTTTCCGCGGAGGAAGTGAATCTCTGGTGGGCGGAGCAGGGATATGACAATCCCCCGTACAAACCGGGGACGAGCGTGATGGTCATCCGCCTGACGGAAGACACCGTGTTCTCCAGGGTCTATGACGGGGAAGTATCCGGGAAGTACGGCGGCTGGGTGATGGACTATGACGCGCTGGACGGGCTCACTCCCGAGGTGATTCGTGATCTGTTCGCGCTTCCCGCGGTGCCGCGTTACAGGGTGGATGTGATCCTTCCGGCCGGCAGCCTTGTCCGCCGCGGAATATGCAATTCCGTTGAGGAATGGGGAGAAGGCGGCGGAATCCAGTACGACATGATGGGTGAACGGATCGGCGAGTTTGTGAATGAAAAACCGCTTGAAGAGGAGGAAACACAGGATGAATCGGCAGCATGAAGGCAATATCCTGACAATCGGCGACGCGTCATTTGAAATGCCTTTCAATATCCGCAAGGTCATTGAGGAAGGCAGCCTGACATTTGTGTTACTGTCGATTCCGGCTTCGGAAAAAGAAACACGGAATGTTTACGGCTTTTGTGACGGGAAAAAGATCTGGCAGGTGGAATCACTGAATGACAAGTATCCGGACCGGAAAAACCTGCCGTTCGAGGACATCCGGCAGGCGGAGGGCGGCCTGCTCGGCCGGGACTTCTATGGCCGGCAGTATCTGATCGACTCCATGACCGGTAAAATCATCCAGCAGCTTACAAGCGTAAAATAACAAACATGAGAATGCTGTTTGAAATGGATAAAAAGGATTATGGCGGGTGCACGCAGACGTTCAGGCGGGATTCCGCGAGAAGCATCATCATCCGGGACGGAAAAGTCGCCATGGTCCACAGCCTGAAATATGGCTATTACAAGTTCCCCGGAGGCGGGATTGAGAGCGGCGAGAACCCGGTGGAAGCCATGATCCGCGAGACGCGGGAGGAAGCCGGGCTGGTTGTTATTCCGGAGACGGTCAGAGAGTACGGAATGGTACACCGGATCCAGCGGAGCGACAAGGATCCCTCTGTATGCTTTGCGCAGGACAATTACTATTACCTGTGTGAAGCCCTGAGCGAACCGGTATCCCAGGACCTGGACAACTACGAAGCACAGGAATCCTATCAGCCGGTTTTCATCGATCCTGCCGGGGCGATCCGGGCAAACCGCAGTGTAAAGGACAGCCCGTACAGTCCCACGATGTTCGAGCGGGAAGCCCGGGTCCTGGAAATGCTGCAGGCCGAAAAATACCTTTGATTGATTTCCGCGGATGAACCTTTGGATAAAGCGATCCCCGGCAGAGAGCTGCCGGGGATTCTTTGGGCGTGGAAGACGCTATTCACGCCGCGCTTTTCTCCCAGAAGCCGCCCATGATTTCACGGCAGAGATCAAACTGGGCCCAGGCGAGGATCGCCCGGTCGCTGGGTCCCGGGGTTTTCGGCCGGGGCCTGGCTTCCCGCATCATCCGCCCGCATACGCGGTCTCCGGCGACGACATATTTCCGGACCGGCTTCCCAAGGACATTTGCCCGGAAGAACCTCCGGATTCCCTTTGCTCTCTGTACAGTATTCATGCTCTTCTCCTCCTGTTTCATCCGAATTCCGGTTTCCTGACAACTTTATTGTATTTTTTGGATGCTGATTTTTTTGGGCATCCCTCCGGGCCCGCGGAATCCGGGGCATATAACAAGATGGACAGATTCGGGGTTTCCGGTATAATGGAAACAGGGAAAACGAATATCCGTTACAGTACAAAAGGGAGGGCAAAGCATGGCAGACCAGAAGGATTATGAGGCGTTATTCCGGAAGATGCACCCGGGGTTTTTCCAGAAGAAATATATCCGCGAAATCAATGAGGAGTGGACGTACGAGGAGATGATCCTCCCGCTGGATGAATTCGATCCGGCGGTATACAAGAAAACGTTCGACAGCAGTGTTTCCTTCGGGCGTTACCGGGGAAACCGGGACGAACTGCTCAGGTGCGTTGAAAAAGTGATTCCGTCCTGGGTGCCGTTGTTTGACGAGGAAACGGAAGTATACTGCGGATTTGTTGACGGGAATATCGCGAGCTTCTGCATGATCGAGGGCATGGGGAAATTCAGGCTGGCGGGGAAACCGGTCAAAATCGGAGGCCCTGGATGCGTGGGCACGGTGCCGGAATACCGGAACAGGGGCCTCGGCCTGGTTATGGTCCGGGACGCGACACAGATCCTGAAGGAAGAAGGATACGACCTGAGCTATATTCACTATACGGGCGTCGCGCCGTGGTATGCCAAGCTCGGATACAGAACCATCCTGAAATGGAACCGGAATGGTTTTCTGTGATCTCCCGGGCATACAATGGAACCAGCCGCTGAAAAGGGAAGGAGCGGTTCACGAATGGCTCCTTTTTTTCGCCCCGGCAGGCGGAAATGGAGGAAAATGAGCAGGCCGGGAAGCGCCCGCGCTTGCGAAAAACATGGAAAAATCAAGGGAAACCATTCCGGGCGTCGAATTGAGAAAGGAATTCACGAACGACCAAGCGAAGGGGCAGGAAGGAAAGCAATGGAGTACAGGTTGTTGGTCATCAATCCGGGTTCGACGTCCACGAAGATCAGTCTGTTTGTTAACGAGAAGGAAGTTTTCTGCAAAAGCCGGTTCCATGATGCGCCGGTGCTGCTGCAGTATCCCCATGTGAACGACCAGGTGCCCTTCCGGTACCAGGTGATCCTGGACATGCTGGAGGAGGAAAACTGCGATCCGGCTTCCATCGACGTGTTCGTGGGCCGGGGAGGAAGCGCCTGTACGCAGCCCAGCGGCGTGACGAAGATCGACCAGAAACTGTACGACGACACCCTGGCGGCGGTCGGCGGCAGCGAGCATGCCGCCAAGCTGGGCGTCCTGCTGGCCTGGAGGTTCTGCCAGGCTTTCAATCGCCCTGGCTATACGCTGAACCCCACCAATGTGGATGAATTCTGCGATTACGCGCGCCTGACAGGTATCCGCGGCCTGTACCGCGTATCCCATTCCCATTTCCTGAACCACAAGGCTGTCGCGGAGTACCATGCCAAAGTCATGGGCAAGCCATATGAGGAATGCAACCTGGTGACCGCGCATATCGACGGCGGCGTTACGACCGGCGCGCATTCCCGCGGCCGCATGATCGACGGCAGCATGGGAGCGGACGGAGAAGGCCCGTTCGCGCCGACCCGGATCGGGTATGTCCCGGTGCTGGAACTGCTGGACTACATCGAGGCGCATTCCGTGGACGAGGTGCGGCGGATGTGTTCCCGGGCCGGCGGGTTTGTCAGCCTGTTCGGCACATCGAACTCCGACACTGTCCACGCCCTGGTGGAGCAGGGAGACAAAAAGGCGACGCTGGTATGGAATACCATGATCTACCAGATCTGCAAGAGCATCGGGGAAATGAGCACGGTGCTGTGCGGCAAGGTGGATGCCATCGTGCTGACCGGCGGCCTGATGCGCTTTGCCGATATCACCGAGGGAATCCGGGAACGCTGCGGATGGATCGCGCCGATTGCGGTTTATCCGGGCGAGATGGAACAGGAGACGATGGGACTTTCCGTACTGAAGGTGCTTCGCGGGGAAGCCACCGCCATGACATACAGCGGGCAGAACGTATGGCAGGGCTTTGAGGGCGTAACGTTCTGATTCTGCAGTCCGGTCCGTCATCGCCCCGGCCCGTCCGGAAACGCGGAAATACCCTGCAAATACAGACTTTGAAAATTTGTTTTCAGGATTTTCCAGCTTTTACTGCCATCGGGCGGGGAAGAAACGTATTAAGGGATGTCGGGAACAAATCCGGTTCCCGCACCGTTAGATTCATGAATGCACTGCGAAAGCGCTTTGCAGATACGAAGGAGGAAAAAACCATGATCAAAAGACTTGTTTCCCTGATGCTCATTGTCATGATGGCCCTGGCAATCGCGATCCCTGTCGCCGTGGCTGAGGACGATACGCCCGATCCCCGTGCCGGTTATTACTACGTGAAGACCGGCAACGGCAGGGGCCTGAATGTCCGGGAATCACCCAACGGTACAGTGGTCGGTTCGCTGAAGTACGGCACGAAGATCTATGTTACCACCTTCACGACTCCTGAATGGGCGCTGATCACCTATGTCTACGACAAGCCCGGCTACGGCACCGCGGAATACGCGGCCTGGGTATCCACCCGGTACCTGACCCGCTCGAATCCCGGCAAGTATGTTCCTGAGTCTGCTTCTGATTCTACCTCTGCGTCCACGTCGACTGCCACCCAGACGGAAGCCAATTCCCTGGCCGCGCTGAACGCCATTTTCGCGACGGCGAAGCAGGTTTCCGCTCCCTACACTGTGGTAGCCCGTCCCTCCCGCGCGTCCGGCTGGGTCAACCTGCGCTGGGCGCCGTCCACGGACGCGGAGCGCATCGCTACCTGCCCCCAGGGCAAGCAGCTGACCGTGCTGGCTGAGCTCAAGGGCTGGTACCAGGTGCAGGATCCGATGACCGGCATGATCGGCTTCATTATGAGCAAGTATGTCGCGAAACAGTAATTCAGACGACAAACAGGAGGAAATGAACATGAAAAAGATAATCGCTTTGGTTCTGAGCCTGGCCCTGCTGCTGGGCTGCGCTTCCGCCCTGGCGGAAACTGAGAAGACATATACCGGTGAATTCAATGTGGATGATCAGTTCACGATCAAGTGGGTCGCCCCGGAAGGCTATGTGGTGGAAGAAGTCCGCTCCGGCAACCCCGGCACGATGATTGCCCGTCTTGTTCCCGCGGAGGGGAATGAGGATAAGCCCATCATGCTGATGAGCATCGCGTTCGACGAACAGTACGCGGAGGTGGGCCGCCTGAACGACCTGGACGCGGAGACGCTGGCGGAGATCGAAGCGACGTTCAAAGAAGAGGACGAAGTGGAAATCACCTATATGGAAACCGCTTACGGCACCAAGCTGATGATGATCCGGGAAACGGAAGACAAGGTCGACTATATCGACTTCTTCACGATTTACCTGGGATACCAGGTGGAGTTTGTGATGACGAAGAGCAGTGAGGAAGGCGACGCCTTCATCACGGACGAACAGATCCAGACCGCGATCCAGTTCCTGAGCGATGTGGATTTCGTTCCGGCAGAGCAGTAATTCCATTCAATATCAAAGGGCCGGCTCCGATGAGCCGGCCTTTTGATATATCAGGGGGGGGTCACTTTCCGCAAACCGCCATCCCATAGGCGTAAAGGCGCTTGAGGTCTGTCCATGCCATGTTCCGCCAGGGACCGCCCATAACGGCGGCGATCAGCGTGACGCCGTTTTCCTGGTACGCGCCGACGAAACAGAAACCGGCGGAGGAGGTATAGCCGCTTTTGATGCCCGCGGCGTGGGGAATATAGTATTCGGAATCCGGATCGAAGATCTCCCATTTGGAGGTCAGCACCCGGACATCCTTCGGATCGTCGGCCGGCAGGGTGTATTTCAGGCAGGTGACGATCCGGCTGAAAAGCGTATGCGTCATGCCGTACCGGGCTGCTTTCACCAGGTCCCGGGCCGTGGTGTAATGCCCTTCGGCCGTATAGCCGTGGGCGTTGACAAAATGGGAATTCCCCATGCCCAGGGTCGCCGCGAGACGGTTCATCTCCTCCGCGAAAGCTTCGACGCTGCCGGAGCACAGGACCGCAATCGCGTTGGCGGCGTCGTTTCCGGAACGGATCATCATGGCGTACAAAAGGTCGCGCATGGTCATGGTCTCTCCCGGGCGGAGGGGCACCAGGGTACTGTCCGCCGGCACGTCCGCCGCGGCGGAAGGAATCACCACCACTTCATCCGGATCGCAAAGGGAAAGCGCGGTCAGCAGCGTAACGATCTTCGTGGTGCTGGCCGGTTCCGCTGCCTCGTCCGCGGCTTTTTCAAACAGCGTTTCGCCGGTCTGCGCGTTGATCAGGCAGACGTGGTCCGCATAAAGATAGGATTCCTTCAGGTTTTCCGGGTATCGGTCGTCAAAAAACGGCGGTGCCTCCCATCCGTAAACGCCCAGATCGCCCATCAGCAGGTTGTACTCGTCCGCCGAAAGCCTTCCGTCCTTCCGGACCCGGCCCGGCAGCAGGATATCCATCTGCTCCTCAAAGGCGGCGACAGCCGCTTCCGTATTTGCTCCGAATGTTCCGTCCGCGCTGTCCCGCAGCAGGTTCAGGCTGATCAGCCTGCGCTGGGCAGCCTGAACCCGGGACCCCCAGCTGCCCTTCAGCAGGGTCTTGAGCAGATCGCTGTTTTCCTCCCGCATGATCTGCGCGGCGGTTTCCGCGTCCGGCTTTCCGGTGGGTGATATATCATATCCGGACTCCGCCAGAAGCACCTGGGCCAGGCAGATCGCGGAGGAGGTTTTCGGCCCCAGGGCGCCGTCGGCTTTTCCGATTTCAAATCCCAGGGTGAGCAGGCGTTCCTGCAGGCGGATCAGGTCCGTACCCTCCGCCCGCACCGGTGAAAGGACAAGGGTCAGGCACAGGGCCAGCAGCGCGCAGGCCGCTTTCCGGAAACAACGCCTCAATGTGATCACATCCCGCTCCGTATGAATTATCCGGCCGGGCGCCCGCGCGGGCGCCATGATCCGGACACCCATTCAACGAATCCGGAGGCCTTTTCCCTCCCCGCGGGGAAGGGAAGACGCGGAACGGACAGATAATCCCGGGAAAAACCTTCCGAAAACCGGAAAACTGTGGTAAGATAGGATCCAGAGATAACGGCCGGGACGAAAAACGGGCAGACGGACAAAATTCCGGAAAATTTTCGGAAGATTGAATAAATCCACTGACACCCGGGCGTCCCGCTGCGTATTAACCGATGGAAAAAGAAAATTCCTGCCGGAGAGGCGGGAAGAAGGAGGAAATCCATGAAAATGAACGGAATGGAGCTGAGCCTGGAAGAGCTCGAAAAGGTAACCGGCGGCAAGTGGACCCCCGAAACGCTGACCGATGAGGAACGCGCCAGGCTGGAATCCTACCAGGCAATCATCGAAGGATACAAGAACGGCACGCTGACCATGTCCCCCGCGGAATTCATGGCGGCGTCCAAGGAACTGCTCGCGTATGTCGCGGAACTGGACAAGAAGTACGGGAAGTAATTCCTGATCCGGACCGGGAGTGACACGGGAAGCGGGAAACACGGAAAGGAGTCAGGCCATGACGAGGAAACTGTTTGCGCTGCTGCTGGCCCTGGTAATGCTGGCGGGATGCGGGATCGCTTCGATCGCTTCGGCGGAGGAAGACGAGGGGCTGTATGTGCTGATGACCATCCCGTACGAGATGTTCTACGAGGCGGAAACCACGGCCGGCCGCTATGACTCCGTTTCTTCCGCGACCCGCGTGAAGACCCGGATGATGACTTTCGCGGGAGGCTCGTTCCACTTTATGCCTGACGGCCGGGAAATCACCGGCGTGATTTTCCCCGTCTATGTGGAGAACGAGGCGATGCTCGCGATGTACGGCAGCACGGAGGTCACCGACGATACGTCCATCACCATTACCGTGAACGTCAACGGCCGGGACATTTCCACCACCTATACCGGCAAGGACGCGCTGTTTGAGTCCTTCCCGTTCTCCTATTACCGCCTGAGTGAGACGCCCGCCGTATTCAAGGCCCTGGGCTGGGACAGTTCCTTCGGTCCGGTGCAGGGAAGGGTAATCGAGGTGGAAGGATCCGTAAGCGTCGTCTCGGATCCCTATGCCGAGCTATGCCTGAAGGTGGACGGCGTGGATGAGGTGCTCAGCGCGCTGGATGTCAACGCGGTGGTGCTGGAGGCGGATGACGGAACGCGGACGGGCCTGAAACACCTGGAGAATATCTGGATGAAAACCCTCTTCGGCATGAACTCCGGCGCTGAGGCGTATGAAATGCTTCGGGGGAAGAACCTGGCGCGTGCGGATATCTATACGCTGGACGCGGTCTATGTGGTCTCCGCCGGAGACGGAGTACGAATTGAATAACGGCATGACGCCGCAAAAGCAAAGGAAGTCCCCGGGATGAATCCCGGGGACTTCGTACGTACAGGGCCTTTTCCGGAAGGCCGGCGATCAGTATGCCAGGTCCTTTTCGCTGGTCCAGATCGTGCCGTCGGACAGCTGCTGGACAACCGTGCAGTGGATGGTGCCATGCTCCGGCGCCCAGTCGGGCCGCTTCAGGTACAGGCGCGCGTAGTAGTATTTCGCGGGCGCCTCATCCGTTTCAAGGAATTCAGCGAGGAAGTCGTCCTCCTGTTCCTCCGCGATCTCACATTCCTCCGGCAGGATCTTCCGTCCGTCGATGGAAAGGGAGGCGCTCATGACGATTTTCTCCGGAGTGGTCGACACCTTGTCCGGATCGTCCAGAACCAGCGAAACCGGGATCGTGCTTTCCAGGGAGGAGAGACGGAAGTATCCGGGACGGTTCCAGTCGAAAGCGGGTTCGTCCTCCGCCCAGTACAGGACGCCCCAGCCCTGCTCCGGATGATCCCTGACGGTGTATTCCAGCGTTTCTTCACCGCCTTCAGCCTCATAACGGATCGTCACATGCAGTTCGAGATCCTCCGGGAACGTGCCGAGACTGTCATATTCGTTCATGTGTTCGAAATACAGGTCTCCGGCTTCCGTTTCCGGAATGCTGAACTCGCCCGCGGCGATATCCTCCGCCGTCAGTTCGTATTCGGCGGCCTTGATGCCCAGAACCGGCTCCAGGACGGTGGCCGTTACACCGGTTACATTCTGCGGATCATGCAGCGTGATTTTTCCGGTCTTTACGGAAGAGAAACCGTAGTAGCTCACGTCCGCGGAGGGTGTTACGAAAGCGGGCGTCGGTTCCGGAGTGGGTTCCGGCGCCGGCGTGGGTGACGGCGTCGGACTTGGCGTCGGAGTGGGCGTCGGTGTCGGAGTCGGTGTCGGAGTCGGTGTGGGTGTAGGAGTAGGAGTGGGAGTGGGTGTCGGAGTAGGAGTAGGAGTCGGCGTCGGCGTAGGTGTCGGTGTGGGCGACGGAGTTGGCGTCGGCGTCGGGGAAGGCGTCGGCGTCGGTGTGGGTGTCGGCGATGGCGACGGTGTCGGGGTTGGAGTCGGCGTCGGTGTCGGCGTTGGTGTGGGTGCAGATGTCGGCGCGAGGGTCACAACGGCCGTCGGTTCCGCGGTCGGAACCGGCGTCGGCTCCGGCTTGTGTTCGGCCGGACGGGCTGTCATTATGATTCCGACCGACATGACGGAAGCCGCTGTCAGCCGCATGATCAGCTGCACCTTCTGCCGCCGCTTTTTCCGGACATCCTTCTCTTCCGGCGGGACACTCCCGGGCGGAGGCGCAGCTTCCCCGGGCCTCCGGGAATACTCGGAGGCCTTTGTGCCGCCGCGGTACTCATCCGGCAGCGGAGCGTATTCCTGCCCTTTGGAATTGTATTCGTCACGCTTCATGGCTTATTTCTGATGCAGATCCAGCTGCGGGAAAGGAACCTCGACGCCGGCCTGGCGGAAACTCACCAACAGCTCGCGGTTCAGGATGCGCTGTACCTTGTAGATGTCACACTCGTCCACTTCGACGACAAAACGAAGCGTGACGCCGGATTCGCCGAGCTCCTGGACACCCAGGTAGACCGGCGCGGAATGCATGACATCCTTGTGCGCTTCGAAAATGCTGTCCATCATGTCCGGAAGTTTCTCCTCGAAGGCGGGCAGATCGGTCTCATAGGGGATCTGGATATCCGACAGCGCGCGGGAAGCATGGTCCGAGCGGTTCAGGATGTCCTTCATATTGGAGTTGTTGATGATTTTGACGTTTCCGCCGGGATCGGTCAGGCTGGTCGTGCGGATGCCGATATCCGAGACGGTTCCGCGGAATCCGCTGACCTCGACGATATCACCGACGTTGTACTGGTTTTCAAACAGCATGAAGAAGCCGGTGATCACGTCCTCAATCAGGCTCTCCGCGCCGAAGCCGACGATCAGGGCGACAATTCCGACGGAGGCCAGAATGGTCGATACATTGACGCCGATGATGCTCAGCCCCCAGCAGAGGATCACGATTGCGGCGGCATAGCGAAGAAGGCTCTGGGTAATCGTGATCACCGTGGCCGCGCGGTGGTTCGATCCCTTGAAAAGGCCCAGCAGCAGTACAAGCAGTTTTTCCACAGCCAGCACCCCGAAGATCATGACGATCAGGGTCAGGATGGAAGCCTTGTCAATCTGAATGTTGCCGAAAACGCTGCCGGCGCTTTTGAACACGCCGTCGCTGATTCCGAATCCCAGGGCGGCGCCGCCGATGGCCAGGCAAACCAGCAGCCCGATCAGCTGCTTGCCCTTCTTTTTCTGCATATTCGTCCCTCCTGATTTGAAGATGAATAGGTTGTC
>JAILIE010000002.1 GCA_024695415.1 Clostridiales bacterium
AAAAACTTTTGACGCGGTGGTTACCAACCCGCCCATCCGGGCCGGAAAACAGGTGATCTACGGAATGTTCGCCGACGCGGCGAAACACCTGGCGCCGGGAGGCGCCCTGTATCTCGTGATCCGGAAACAGCAGGGCGCCGAGAGCTGTATCCGGTACCTGCAGACGATTTACGCTTCGGTGGAAAAACTGGACCGTTCCGGCGGCTTCTGGGTGATCCGGGCGGCGGAACCTTCGCCGGCGGCATGCTGATCCGGAAGATTACCTGATACAGATCTCCCCGTGCTCATCGACGTCCACGGTGAGGGTGGAATCCGGTGCCACATCCGCGGCAATCACTTTCCGGGCGATGAGCGTTTCCACGTGCGCCTGCAGATACCGCTTGAGGGGACGGGCGCCGAAACTGGGATCGAAGCCGCGGTCGATGACGGCGTCCATGGCGGCGCCGGTCAGTTCCACCTTCAGCTGGCGGCTTTCCAGCCGGCGGTTCAGGTTGTTGACCATCAGGCCGACGATGCCGCGGATCTCTTTCCGGGTCAGGGGCTTGTAATATACGATTTCATCAATCCGGTTGAGGAATTCAGGACGGAAGTGGGTCTTCAGCAGACGGTCCACGGTGTCCCGGGTTTCCGGCCGGATTTCGCCGTTTTCTATGCCTTCCAGGATGTATTCGCTGCCCAGGTTGCTGGTCATGATCAGAATGGCGTTCTTGAAGTCCACGGTGCGGCCCTGGCTGTCGGTGATCCGGCCGTCGTCGAGCACCTGCAGCAGCACGTTGAATACATCGGGATGGGCCTTTTCCACTTCATCGAACAGGATTACGCAGTAGGGGTGCCGGCGGACGGCTTCCGTCAGCTGGCCTCCTTCGTCGTAGCCCACATATCCGGGAGGCGCCCCGATCAGCCGGGAAACGCTGAATTTCTCCATGTATTCGGACATATCGATCCGGACCATGTTCTTTTCATCATCAAAGAGGGCCTGGGCCAGCGCCTTTGCCAGCTCGGTCTTGCCGACGCCGGTGGGGCCGAGGAACAGGAAGGAGCCCAGGGGTCGGCTGGGGTCCTGGATGCCCGCCCGGGAACGGAGGATTGCCTCGGAAACCTTACGGACAGCTTCATCCTGGCCGATGACCCGGCGGTGCAGTTCATCCTCCAGGTGCAGCAGCTTTTCCCTTTCGCCCTCCATCAGCCGGGCGACGGGGATACCGGTCCAGCGGCAGATGATCCGCGCAATTTCCTCTTCGGTGACCTTGTCGCGCAGGAGGCTGTTTTCCCCGCGGCTTTCCTCGGCGACGGCCTCCTCCTTTTCCAGCTCCTGCTTCAGTTTCGGCAGTTCGCCGTACTTCAGCTCGGCGGCACGGTTCAGGTCATAGCTGCGCTCCGCCTGCTCGATCTGCGCGTTGACGCGCTCGATTTCCTCCCGCAGGCCGGTCACCTTGCCGATGGCTTCCTTTTCGGCCTCCCAGCGGGCTTTCATGGTGTTGAAGGTATCCCGCTGCTCCGCCAGTTCCTTCTGCACTTCATCCAGGTGCACCTTTGACAGGGAATCCTCTTCCTTTTTCAGGGCGGCTTCCTCGATTTCCAGCTGCATGATATGGCGGCGGATATCGTCCAGCTCCGCCGGCAGAGAATCGATCTCCGTGCGGATCAGAGCGCAGGCTTCGTCTACCAGGTCGATGGCCTTGTCGGGCAGGAAACGGTCCGTGATATACCGGTTGGAAAGCGTGGCGGCGGCGATGAGGGCAGCGTCCTGGATTTTCACACCATGGAAAACCTCATACCGCTCCTTCAGGCCCCGCAGGATCGCGATGGTATCCTCCACGGTGGGCTCGGCAACCATGACCGGCTGGAAACGGCGCTCCAGGGCGGCGTCCTTTTCAATATATTTCCGGTATTCGTTCAGGGTGGTGGCGCCGATGCAGTGCAGTTCGCCCCGGGCCAGCATCGGTTTGAGCAGGTTGCCCGCGTCCATGGCGCCGTCGGCTTTTCCGGCGCCGACGATCGTATGCAGTTCGTCGATGAACAGCAGGATTTTTCCTTCGCTCTTCCTGATTTCCTCCAGGACTGCCTTCAGCCGTTCCTCAAATTCCCCGCGGAATTTCGCGCCGGCGATCAGG
>JAILIE010000035.1 GCA_024695415.1 Clostridiales bacterium
CCCTATGGCCGTCCCGCGGGCGGACAGCAGGGACAGTTCGGCCGTCCGGTCGGGCAGGGCCCCTACGGCCGCCCCGCCGGCGGACAGCAGGGACAGTATGGCCGTCCCGCCGGAAACGCGCCCCAGGGCGGACGTCCCCAGGGCGGATTCGGCAACGGGCCGCGCGGCGGCGCTCCCGCCCGTACCCGCACGCCGGAACTGGCGGTGCCCATGGAAAAGGAACGGGTCTCCAACTATGACCCGAACAAGAAGAACTATATCCGCCAGCACGATCCGGAGCATGTCAGCCGGAACCGGAAGCAGGCGAGCAAGAACAGCGGCTTCAACGGCTATGACGACGAGGTGATCCGCGGCGGCAAGCGCGCCCGCGCGAAGAAGCCCAGCGCCCAGCAGATGATGGCCCCGATCAAGATCGAGACCGCCTACATGGCGGGCGACACGATCACTGTGCGCGACCTGACCGAAAAGATCGGCAAGCCCGCCGGCGAGATCATCAAGAAGCTGTTCATGCTCGGCAACATGGCGACGATCAACAGCGAAATCGACTTCGACACGGCCCAGCTGGTCTGCTCTGATTTCGAAATCACCCTGGAGCGAAAGCAGGAGCAGACGGCGGAAGCCGCCCTGGTCGCCGAGGACTTCGACGACGCGGAGGAGAACCTCCAGACCCGGCCCCCGGTCGTCACGATCATGGGCCACGTCGACCACGGCAAGACCAGCCTGCTGGACTACATCCGCAAGAGCCGGGTGACCGCGGGCGAAGCCGGCGGCATCACCCAGCACATCGGCGCCTATACGGTGGACGTCGACGGACGGCAGATCACCTTCCTGGACACTCCCGGCCACGAAGCCTTCACGGCGATGCGCGCCCGCGGAACCCAGGCGACCGATATCGCGGTGCTCGTGGTGGCGGCGGACGACTCCGTCATGCCCCAGACCGTGGAATCGATCAACCACGCCAAGGCGGCGGAAGTGCCGATCATCGTCGCGATCAACAAGATGGACAAGCCGGACGCCAACCCCGAAAAGGTCAAGCAGGACCTGACCCAGTACGGCCTGGTCTGCGAGGACTGGGGCGGCGAGACGATCTGCGTGCCGGTATCCGCCAAGACGGGCGACGGCGTGGACGAACTGCTGGAGATGATCCTGCTCCAGGCAGACGTGCTGCAGCTGCAGGCGAACCCGAACCGGCTCGGCCGCGGCGTCATCATCGAGGCGAAGCTGGACAAGGCCCGCGGCCCGCTGGCTACCGTGCTCCTGCAGAACGGTACGCTGCATGTGGGTGACAACATCATCGCGGGCATGGCCTCCGGCCGCGTGCGCGCCCTGATCAACGACAAGGGAGAACGGGTGGAATCCGCCGGTCCTTCCACGCCGGTGGAGATCATGGGCTTCGACGACGTTCCCAGCGCCGGCGACGAGATGATCGCCGTGGGCGACGACCACCTGAGCCGCCAGGTCGCGGACGAGCGCCGCGAGAAACTGAAGGCCAGCCGCGAAGCGACCATGGCCAAGATGAGCATGGAGAACCTGTTCGCCTCCATCGAGGCCGGCAAGGTCACCACGCTGAACCTGATCATCAAGGCCGACGTGCAGGGCTCCGTGGAAGCGGTCAAACAGGCCATGGAGAAGCTGAGCAGCGACGAGGTGAAGATCCGCGTGCTGCACAGCGCGGCCGGCGCGATCACCAAGGACGACGTGAACCTGGCGTCCGCGTTCAACGCGATCATCATCGGCTTCAACATCCGCCCGGACGCGTCCGCGCGGGAAACCGCCGAGAAGGCCAAGGTGGACGTGCGGCTCTACACCGTCATCTACAAGGCGATCGAGGATATGGAACTGGCCATGAAGGGCCTGCTGGAGCCGGAGTACCGCGAAGTGCTGCTGGGCCACGCCGAAGTCCGGAATGTGTTCAAGATTACCGGCGCGGGCATCATCGCCGGCTGCTATGTGACGGACGGCAAGGTGCAGCGGAACGCGGGCGTACGCCTGCTGCGTGACAGCGTGGTGGTGTTCGAGGGCAAGCTGAGCAGCCTGCGCCACCTGAAGGACGACGTGAAGGAAATGGCCGCGGGCTATGAATGCGGTATGAGCCTGGAAGGCCACAACGATATCAAGGAAGGCGATATCGTCGAGTGCTACATCATGGAGGAGATTCCGCGCTAAGATGAGCAGTTATCAGAGAATCGACCGGATTTCCGAAGAGGTACGCCGGGAAGTGGACGCCATCATCCGGGAGGAACTTGGCGATCCGCGGATCGGCGGCACCTTCTCCGTGACCCGGGCGGAAGTGACCGGGGACCTGCGCTACGCGAAGATCTACGTCAGCGTACTGGAGGATGACCGGCGGGAGGCCCTGATGGAAGCGCTGAAGAGCGCGAAGGGCTTTATCCGCCGCTCCCTGGGAAAGCGGATGATCATCCGCTACAGCCCGGAGCTGATCTTTATCAGCGACAAGAACATCGAGTACGGCGTGCATATAGCCAAGGTGCTGGCGGATACCGTCCGGCCGGAGGAAAACGCGGATGAGCGAGATGAAACGGAATCCTGAGGCGGTCGCGGAGCTGATCCGGGAAGCCCGGACCATCGCGGTCGTCAGCCATGTCAACCCCGACGGGGATACCATCGGCTGCGCCACCGCCATGCGGCTGGGCCTCAAAGCCCTGGGCAAGGACGTGACCGTGTTCTGCGACGGAAAAATCCCGGACGACCTGGGCTTCCTGCCCGGCGCGGCGGAGTTCCGCCATCCGGAGGGATTCGAGGGGTCCTTTGACCTGATGCTTTCCGTGGACGTCAGTGACGAAAGGCGCCTGGGCAGCTGCGCGGAGCTGAAGAAGATCAGCCGGCGCACCGCCCAGATCGACCACCATCCGACCAATCCGCTGTTCATGGAAGTCAACAGCGTGGACGGGCACGCGCCCGCCGCCTGCCTGATGATCCGGGAACAGCTGCGGGTGCTCGGCGTCGAACTGACGACGGACATCGCCAAATGCCTGTATACCGGCATCAGCACGGACACCGGCAACTTTGCCTTCGCCGCCACGAACGCGGAATGCTTCGAGGTCATGGCGGAACTGATGCGCGCGGGCCTGCCGCTGGCGGAACTGAACCGGATTCTGTTCCGCGTCCGGAGCCGCCCCCAGGCGCTGCTGATCGGAAAGGCGCTGGGAAAGCTCCATTTCCGCGGGGACGGAAAGATCGCGGTCATGCTGCTGACCATGCAGGATTTCCGGGACTGCGGCGCCCTGAGTGAGCACGCGGACACCGTGGTGAACTTCGGGCTGGACACCGCCGGAACTGAAATGGCCCTGCTGGGCCGGGAAACCGGGGACGGAAAGGTCAAATTCAGCCTCCGGGCGAGGGAACCGATGGCCATCAACGACGTGGCCCAGCTCTTCGGCGGAGGCGGCCATCCGCAGGCGTCCGGCATCACGATGGAGGGAACGCTGGAGGAGACCGCGGAACGCGTCCTCGCCGCCATGGAAAAGAAACTGAAGGAATCAGAACAAGCATAATGAACGGTTATTTCAATATCCTGAAACCCGCGGGCATGTCCAGCGCCGCCGTCGTGGCGGTGATGCGGCGCCTGACGGGGGAAAAGCACGCCGGCCATGCCGGCACGCTGGATCCGGAAGCCGCGGGCGTCCTTCCTGTGATGACGGGAAAAGCCGCGCGGCTTTTCGACTATCTGGTGGACAAGGAAAAGGAATACGAGGCGGTCGCGGCTTTCGGGACCAGCACGGATACCCAGGACGCCACCGGGCAGGTCCTGGAGACCGGGGACCGGTATCCGGACCTGGAGACCGTGCGGGAAAAGGCCCGGGAACTGATCGGGGACATCGTCCAGCGGCCGAGCATGTACAGCGCCATCAAGGTGGGTGGGCGGCCGCTCTATTCACTGGCGCGGAAAGGTGTCACCGCGGAGGTGCCGGAGCGCACGGTGCACATCGAGCGCATCGACGTCCTCGGGGAGGAACCGGACCACGGGGTGCGCATCCGCGTCCGCTGCGGAAGGGGAACCTATATCCGCACGCTGTGCGACGACCTGGGGAAAAAGTGCGGCTGCCCGGCCCATATGCGGAGCCTGGTGCGGACGGCCAGCGGCTGGTTCACCGCGGAGAACGGGA
The DNA here is from genome assembly GCA_024695415.1 of Clostridiales bacterium. Lineage (GTDB taxonomy): Bacteria > Bacillota > Clostridia > Christensenellales > Aristaeellaceae > Aristaeella. The sequence continues at coordinate 4,128 of JAILIE010000035.1, forward strand.
TCACGCTGGACGAGGCGCGGGCCCTGGCCGCGGAGGGAAGGCTGGCGGAGAAGCTGATTCCGCCGGACGCGCCGATTCAGCATATTCCGCGCGCGGACGTGCCGGAGAAATACCGGAAACAGGTGGTCAACGGCGCGAAGATCCCGCTGGAAGGCGAAAACCTTCCGGAGGAGGGACAGACCGTGCGCGTATACCTGGACAACGAATTCTGGGGCATGGCCGTCCGGCAGGGGAACTTGCTCATCTGGCGGGCGCAGATCGCTCCGGAGGGAAGGGAAGGATCGTCATGCGGGTAATCTGGCAGGGACAGTCGGATACGCCCCGGGTGGTGGCGCTGGGCACCTTTGACGGGGTGCACCGGGGCCACGGGGAACTGCTGGACACCGGAATCCGCCTCGCCCGGCGGGAAGGCCTCCTGCTGCGCGCGTGCTCCTTCGACCGGCATCCGCTGGAGATCATCCGGCCGGACAGGGCGCCCCGGATGCTGACCACGATTCCGGAAAGGGCGGCCCTGATGGCCCGGACCGGCGTGGACGAGATGCTCCTGCTCCGGTTTGACCGGCAGACGGCGGACATGGAACCGGAAGCGTTCCTGGAGGCGCTGCGGAACATGACCCCGCTGCGCGCGGTGATCGCGGGCTGGAATTACTCCTTCGGCCGGGGCGGCCGCGGCGACGCGGAAACGCTCTGGAAGGACGGAAGAGAGCACGGCTATGAGGTGATCATCCAACCGCCGGTGACGGCCGCGGACGGGACCGTCCTTTCCTCCAGCGCGATAAGGGAACAGCTGGAGAGCGGGAACATCGCCCGGGCGGAGGAAATGCTCGGGCACGGCTACCAGCTGAGCGGCCGGGTCGGCGAGGGGAAGCACATGGGGCACCGGATCGGCGTGCCGACGGCGAACGTCGGCGTCTGGCACCTGAAGCAGCTGCCGGCGTACGGCGTCTATCCCTGCTTCATGGAAACCGGGGACACCGTGTACCGCGCGGTGGTGAATATCGGCCTCCAGCCGACGATGCCCTCCGGAAAGGTCACCGTGGAAGCCCACGCGCTGGAGGACAGCCCGGAACTGTACGGGCAGGCCGTCCGGCTGACCCTCGGGCCGCGGATCCGGGCGGAGCGGAAATTCGCCTCCCCGGCGGAACTGGCGGAACAGATCGGAAAGGACCGGGAAGACGCGCTGAAATGGTTCGGCATGGCATAGATGGTCAGAAAAGAGACAATCTGTTGCCTTGCCACGGCGCGGGACGGAATGGTATAATTACTTTGTCTGCGGACTCGCCGGATAGACGGCGTAACGATTGAGGAGGAAGAACATGCCAGCCACAAAGTTTGACAAGGATTCCATCAAGGAAACAATCGTCGGCAAAGTTCAGCGGTATAACGGATTGACCATACAGGAAGCGTCCAAGGCGCAGATCTACCGCGCCGTGGCTTCCACTGTCCGGGACCAGATCATGCAGAAGGTGGTCAAGTCCCGGGAGGAAAGAAAAAAGAGCAAGAGCAAGCGGCTGTATTACCTGAGCGTCGAATACCTGATGGGCCGCAGCATGTACTGCAACATGCTGAACCTGCTTTCCACGAAGGAATACACCCAGGCCCTGAAGGAACTGGACATCGATATCCGGGAAATCCTGAAGGAGGAACCGGAACCCGGCCTGGGCAACGGCGGCCTCGGACGCCTGGCGGCCTGCTTCCTGGACAGCCTGAGCAGCCTGAACCTGCCGGCGATGGGATGCACCATCCGCTATGAGTACGGCCTGTTCCGCCAGAAGATCGTGGACGGCCAGCAGGTCGAACTGCCGGACAGCTGGCTGGACAACGGCAACATGTGGGAAACCGCCGTGATGGAGGACGCATGCGAAGTGCACTTCGGCGGCCACGTGGAGGAAACGGAAATCAACGGCGTCAAGCGCTATGTGACCCGCGACTACTACACCGTGGAAGCGGTGCCCTACGATATGCCGGTGGTCGGCTACGACGCGGTGGCGGTGAACCCGCTGCGCATGTGGTCCGCCCGGAGCCCGAAAAAGCTGGACCTGAACAGCTTCGGCGAAGGCCGCTACGTCCAGGCCTCTGAAGAGATCGAGCTGGCGGAAGCCATCAGTAAGGTGCTGTATCCGGAAGACCGCCACTATGAGGGCAAGATGCTGCGGCTCAAGCAGCACTACTTCTTCACCAGCGCCTCCCTGCAGTACATCCTGAAGGATTACAAGAAGAGCTTCGGCAGCGACATGAGCCGCCTTCCGGAGAAGGTCGTCATCCATATCAACGACACGCATCCCGGCATGGCGATCCCGGAACTGATGCGCCTGCTGATCGACGAGGAAGGCCTGGGCTGGGACGAGGCGGCCTCCATCGTCCGTCGGACCATCGCCTATACGAACCACACCATCATGGCCGAAGCGCTGGAGAAGTGGCCGGTCAATATGGTGCAGCAGCTGCTGCCGCGGTGCTACCAGATCATCTGCGAGATGAACCGCCGCCTGTGCGAGCGCCTGTGGAACTTCTTCCCGGGCGACTGGGACCGGATCGCCCGCATGGCGATCGTCAGCTATGACAACGTGCACATGGCCAATATGTGCGTCGCGATGAGCTATTCCGTCAACGGCGTGAGCCAGCTCCACGGGGAGATCCTGAAGGAGGAAACCTTCCACGATTTCAACCTGGTGATGCCGGAGAAGTTCAGCGCGATCACCAACGGCATTACCCACCGCCGCTGGCTGATGAACTGCAACCCCGAGCTGACCGACCTGATCTGCAAGTCCATCGGCACCAAGTGGATCAAGGATCCGGAAAAGCTGAGCGAGCTGCGCCCCTTCGCGGACGACGCTGCATTCCGCGATGAGTTCGCGAAGATCAAGCTGCACAACAAGGAGCGCCTGGCCGCGATGCTGAAGGATCGCCAGGGCGCGGTGGTGGATCCCTCCTTCATCTTCGACGTGCAGGCGAAGCGGCTGCATGAGTACAAGCGCCAGATGCTGAATGCCCTGCATATCCTGGTGCTGTACAACCGCATCGTCAATGACGAGAACTTCACCATGGAGCCCCGGGTGTTCATCTTCGGCGCGAAGGCCAGCCCCGGATACTACCGGGCGAAGCAGATCATCCGCATGATCTGCGCGCTGAGCAAGCTGATCGAGAAGCATCCCCGGGCCCGGACGATGCTGCAGGTGGTCTTCCTGGAAAACTATGACGTCAGCAGCGCGGAAGTCCTGATTCCCGCCGCGGAAGTCTCCGAGCAGCTGTCCACCGCCAGCAAGGAAGCCAGCGGTACCGGCAACATGAAGTTCATGATGAACGGCGCGGTAACCATCGGCACGATGGACGGCGCGAACGTGGAGATCAGCGAACAGGTCGGCATGGACAATATCTACATCTTCGGCATGCGCAGCGACACCGTCCGCGATATGTACCGGGAGCACACCTACAACCCGATGAATATCTACGAGACGAACCACGAAATCCGCGAAGCCATGACCCAGATGATCGACGGCACCCTGATGCCCGACAATCCCGCCGCGCTGCAGGACCTGTACCACAGCCTGCTGCTGGGCAACTGGGGCAGCATGGGGGACAACTTCTTCGTACTGAAGGACTACGGTTCCTACTCCATGGCCCAGAAGCGCCTGAACAACGACTACGCGAACCGCGACAAGTGGCTGAAGATGGCCGTGACGAACACCGCCATGTCCGGTATCTTCTCCTCCGACCGCACGATCCGCGAGTACAACGACATGATCTGGCACCTGACACCCCTGGGCCAGAAGAAAAAATAAGACATGACCAGCCGGGCTGCCCGCAGGGGCAGCCCGGTTTCTGTTTCACTGGAAAAAAACGCCGGTCCGCGGTATAATGGCGACAGGAAAAAGGGGACATTTACTGGACAGCGGATGTTATCCTGTATAAAAAGATAATCTGCGGGAAGGGTTGCAAGATGATTTCACTTCTGTTATCCCTGGCGGTACTGGTCGTGGGATTTGTGGTCTACGGCCGGCTGACGGAAAAGGTGTTCGCTCCGGACGGCCGGCAGACGCCGGCCGTGGCGGTCAATGACGGCGTGGACTGCGTTCCCATGAAACCCTGGAAGGCGTTCCTGGTGCAGCTTCTGAACATCGCGGGCACCGGGCCGATTTTCGGTGCGCTGATGGGCGCCTGCTTCGGGCCGGTGGTCTTTCTCTGGATCGTTTTCGGATCGATCCTGGGCGGCGCGGTGCATGACTATATGTCCGGCATGATTTCCTGCCGGCACGGCGGCGCGTCCATCGCGGAACTGTCCGGCACCTACCTGGGCAGCGCTGTAAAATGGATCATGCGGGTATTCTCCGTGGTGCTGCTGATCCTGTGCGGCACCGTGTTCGTCACCAGCCCCGCGGGCCTCCTGGCGAAACTGACCGGCAGCTGGATGAACGGAACCGTGTGGAGCGTCATCATCCTGGCGTATTACCTGCTGGCCACGCTCCTGCCGATCGACAAGCTGATCGGGAAGCTTTACCCGGTTTTCGGCATCCTGCTGATCGTCATGGCGGTTTCCGTAATCGGCGGCATCATTTTCTCCGGCGGGAAATTCGCCATTCCGGAGATCACCCTGGCGAACCTGCACCCCGAAGCCGGGAACACCCCGATCTGGCCGTATATGTTCATTACGGTCGCCTGCGGGGCGATATCCGGGTTCCACGCCACCCAGTCCCCGATGATCGCCAAGTGCATCACCAGCGAGAAGCAGGGACGCGGCATCTTCTACGGCGCGATGATCGCGGAGTCCGTGATCGCGCTGGTATGGGCGGCGGCCGGCGTCGCGTTTTACGGCTCGACGCAGCTGCTGAATGAGGCGCTGAAATCCGGCGCTTCCAACGTCGTATATGAGATTTCCTCCGGCGTGCTGGGATCCTTCGGAACCATCCTGGCTGTGGCCGGTGTCATTATCTGCCCGATCACTTCCGGGGATACCGCGTTCCGGAGCGCCCGGCTGATCCTGGCGGAAACCTTCGGGCTGAACCAGCAGAAGGCGCGGAACCGCGTGCTGATCACGCTCCCGCTCCTGGCGGCCGGCGGCCTCCTGACCTGGTACGCCATGTCGAACGACACGGGCTTCCAGACCGTCTGGCGCTATTTCTCCTGGAGCAACCAGACGCTGGCCATGATCTCCCTGTGGGTGGCGAGCGCGTGCCTCGCGCGGAAGGGAAAGTACCGCCTGGGCCCGCTGATCACCGCGATTCCGGCGGCCTTCATGTCCGCGGTCAGCCTGACCTATATCCTCATGGCCGGCGAAGGCTTCCGGCTTTCCTCCTCGATCGCGTATCCCGCGGGCGCGGTGTTCGCCGCGGTCCTGTTCGGGGTTTTCGCAGTGTTCTCTTTCAGGAAGAAAGACACAGTACAGGAGTGAGACAAAATGATCCGAACGGAACCTTCTGTCGCGAGAAGCGATATGATCCGCTGCGCCCTGTGCGCGGATCCGCCCTGTGACCGGGCCTGTGAAAAACTGTCGCCCGCTTCGCTGTTGCGGAGCGTCTGGTTCCGGAACGAGCAGACCGCGGCCCAGCGGCTGCCGGAGGAGAATCCCTGCCTGACCTGCCCCGCACCCTGCGAGGTCAGCTGCGTCCGGGGAGGGGAGGTTCCGGTCCGGGATATCGTCAACCGCCTGTACTACCAGGTCCGGCCGGAATGCGAAACGCCGGTCCCGGCGGACGAGGACCGGCTGAAGTGCGATATCTGCGGCATCCCGCTGGAGAATCCCTTCCTGCTTTCCTCCTCGGTGGTGGGCAGCACCTACGACATGTGCGCCCGGGCCTTTGAGGCGGGCTGGGCCGGCGTGAGCTTCAAGACGATCTGCTCCCTGGATATCCATGAGGCTTCTCCACGGTTTTCCGCCCTCACCGGCAGCGACGGGAGCATTATCGGCTTCAAGAACATCGAGCAGCTGTCCGATCACAGCGTGGCGGAGAACATGGAGATTTTCCGCCGGCTGAAGGCGAAGTATCCGACAAAGTTCATCCTGGCCTCCATCATGGGCCGGGACGAGGCTGAATGGACGGAGCTGGCGCGCCTGTGCGAAGAGAACGGCGCGGACGCGGTGGAGCTGAACTTCTCCTGCCCGAATATGGCGGAAGGCGGACTGGGAAGTGCCATCGGGGAAATCCCGGAGCTGGTGGAACGTTTTACCCGCGCCGCGAAACAGGGCTGCGCCATCCCGGTGCTGGCCAAGCTGACGCCGAACGTATCGTACATGAGCCCGGCCGCGGAGGCGGCCCGGCGCGGCGGCGCGGACGGTATCGCGGCCATCAATACGATCAAGTCCGTGACCGGGGTGAACCCGCATACCTTCGTGGCGGTACCGGCCGTGCACGGACGGAGCGCTGTGGGCGGATACAGCGGCAACGCCGTGAAACCGATTGCCCTGCGCTTTATCGGGGAGCTGGGGCGGAACCCGAACCTGAAGGGAATGCACATCTCCGCGATGGGCGGCGTGGAAACCTGGCAGGATGCCCTGGAGTTCATCCTGCTGGGCGGGCAGTCCATCCAGGTCACGACGGCCGTAATGCAGTACGGCTACCGGATCATTGACGACCTGAAGGCCGGACTGAACCTGTACCTGGCGGAAAAGGGCTTCGGGAACGTGCGGGAAGCGATTGGACTGGGGCTGGACACCCTGAGCGAGACGACGGACGTCCTGGAGCGGGATACCGTGATTTACCCGCGGTTTGTGAGGGAGCGCTGCATCGGCTGCGGGCGCTGCTCGATCTCCTGCGCCGACGGCGGCCACCAGGCGATCCGCCTGGACGAAAACCGCCGCCCGGTGCTGAACGGAAAGAACTGCGTCGGCTGCCACCTCTGCGTGCTGGTCTGCCCGCAGAGGGCGATCGTGCCGGGAAAGAAACGGATCACAAAGGAATAAACGGGCATAATAAAACGGGCTGCCGCTTCGCGGCAGCCCGGCGCATTTCCGGGGATTAATCCTTCTTGAACAGGCCCTTGATCTTGTCCAGGAAACCGGCTCCCTCTTTCAGGACGTCGCCGGTCAGGTCACCCAGCTGGTCCGTCACGCCCTTGACGACGTCGGAAACCTGGTCCTTGTCAACGTCGATTCCCAGCAGGTCCTTGATCGTCCCGATCGGGTCCGCGGTGAACTTCGCGATCAGGTCCTTGTTCCCGGTCAGCTTCTCAACCAGATCCGAAATAATCTTCTGAATATCCATAATCTATCCTCCTGTCAACTTATTCCGGAGCGTATCCCGAACGCCCCTGTTACCCGTATTATAGTCCTCAAATCTATATATGACAAGGGGGATGGTCAAACGGGCGGAAATGGAGTAGAATAAGAAAAAAACAGACGGAGGTCGTATCATATGGCAACGAAGAAAGTCGGGGCTTATGTCAGGGAAGCGAGAACCAAGGCCGGTCTGACCCAGGAGAAGCTGGCAAAAGCGGCCGGCGAAGGGCTGACCGCGTCGGATATCGGGAAGTGCGAGCGGGGAGAGATCGACCTGACCGCTGCCCAGTTGAAGAAGATCGCCGTCGCCTGCGGCGTGACGCAGGCCTCGCTGGTCAACGCGCCGAAGAACCTGTCCGCCGCGGCGGCGAAGAAGGCCGCGGCCGCGAAGACGGCCACCGCGGCGAAGACGACCGCGGCAAAGAAGACGACGACGGCCGCCAAGACCACGGCAGCGGCGAAGAAGACCACCGCGGCCAAGACCACGGCAGCCAAGACGACGGCCGCCAAGACAACCGCGGCGAAGAAGACCACGGCCGCGAAGAAGACCGAGACCGCCAAAACGCCCGCGTCCGCCAATACCAGCATGAAGGTCACCGCCGCGGAAAAGAAGATGGTGGAGGCTTACCGGTCGGCCACTTCCGACCAGAAGAAGATCGCGCTGAAGATCCTGAAAGGGGAGTATGACGACAAGCTGACCAACCTGATGGGCCTGCTGGGCGGCACCGGGAGCGGTTCCTCCTCCTCGGGCAGCAATATCGGCGACACGGTCGGCGAGGCGCTGGGCAACCTGATCGGCGGGCTGTTCGGCGGTAAATAAGCAAGGGCAAAAAGAATCCCCCGTCCCGGATGGAGACGGGGGAATTTTACTGCCTGTGGATCAGGGATTGACCTTGATCGTGGTGTCCTCGGTCACCTGGACGCGGAAGGAGGACTGGCCCTTGTTCTCGGCGGGGCCGCCGTTGATGCTGTAGCCCTTGTCCGTGGCCTTCACGTCGTCGATGATGACGGTGATGGTAGCGCCGGCGGGAACGCTGCCGGAGGTGACAGCGGTCAGGTTTGCCTTCTTGCAGGAGAACACGCAGCCTTCGCAGGTCACCTGCACCATTTCGCCGGTTTCAGCCACCGCGGCGGAGGAACCGGAGACAGAGGCGGATATGACCAGGTCGCGGTCGACGTCCCGCAGCTTGATGGAGGTGACGGATTCTTCCGGATCGATCCGGATACCGTTCACGGTCCAGTACTTCACCGTGCCGTCCGCGCGGACCACCAGGCTGCCGGTGCCCTCAAAGGAGAGGACGGTGCCGGCCTGGTCCTCCAGGGGCTCGCCGTAGGAATCCAGGGGAACGAGGGTCACGTTGCTGCCGGAGACGGTGATCGTCTGCGGAATCGGATCGCCGTTCCCGTCGACCTGGGGGGCCGCCTCTTCCGCGGCCGGGGTTTCAGCCGGGGTTTCGGCAGGTTCTGTTTCCGTGGCCGCGGCAGCCATCCGGTAATCGAGCGGATAGAGGCCGCCGGCATAGATCACGAAGTGGTCGGATTCGACCTTTTCGGTCTTCTTTTTGTTGGCCAGCCTGCAGTACACTTCCCAGCCGTTGAGCTCGGCGGGAACGTTCTTCAGGGTCATAGTCGCGGTTTTGGAGCCGCTGACCTTCAGGGTCTTGAAGGTCTTGGGCAGGTCCGCCCCGGCGATTTCCTCCCCGTTTTCGGGATTGACGAAGAACCAGCCGATATAGTTGTTTCCGGACGCTTTGACCTTCAGCACAATCGTATCGGAGGAAACGGGCTGGGCCTTGATCTGCATCCCGGCGGCGAACGCCGCGGACAGGCTCAGCAGGATGCTGCAAGCAAGCAGGAAAGCAAGGAGTTTTTTCATTCGACAGCCTCCATTTCAGGGATCCCGCCGGAAGGCGGGATGCTTCACATATCCCTGTTATTTTACCATAAACGGGGACGGGTTTCAACGACTGAACTTGCGGCGCGGGGTCAGGCCCTGCTCCGCAGGGCGAGCAGCTTGAGCATGACGGCCTCCAGGGCGCCCTCCTGGTTCAGGCGCCCGGATTTGACGGCGTATTCCGTGTCGAAGCAGATCCGGACGGCCTGTTTCGCCTGGCCGTTCGTGTACATCGCGGCCTGGCGGACATACTGGTCCGCGGCGAAGGGCGGTACGCCCAGCGCGGCGCGGATGTCGTCGCGGCTGCGCTTTTCATACTGCATGATCTTGATATGCTGCAGAAGGCGGAACTGGCGCAGCAGCATCGAAAGCATGTACATGCGGTCCGTACCGGCCAGCAGCTGGTTCCGCATCAGGCGGAACGCGCGTTCGTTCTGGCCGGAAACCACGGCGTCCACCATCTGGAACACGGTGCATTCGGCGGAAGGCGTCGCCAGTTCCCGGATGCTGTCCGGATCGATCGAGGGCGAATCCCCGGAATGGGCCGCGATCTTGGCCGCTTCCGACAGAAGCAGGCCGGCGTCTGTTCCGCAGGTAAAGATCAGGAAATCCGCGGTGCGCTCGTCACATTCCTTGCCCAGTTTCCGGAAGGCTTCCGTCACGAAGGCGGTCAGTTCCCGGTCCCGCAGCGGGGAGAAGGTGACGATGCCGCCGAGCTTTTTGATCGTGGTATAGATCTTCTTCCGCCCGTCCGGCTTCTTCGTGCAGTAGAACAGCAGCACCGTGGCGGGGGGAAGCGCGGTGAGGTATTCCGTCAGAGTGTCATCCGCTTCCGCGCGCCCCACGAGGGCCGGATGGTCCCGGACCACCACGAGCCGGCGGTCCGCCAGGAAGGGAAGCGTCTCGGCCGCCGCGATCAGGCGGTCCGTGTCCGGCGCGTCCAGCAGCGTCTCGTTCAGGTCCTCCATTCCCTCCGGCAAAAGACGTTTGCGGAGGGCGGACAGCGCGGTCTGCTTCAGGTACTCCTCCTCGCCCTCAAAGAGCAGGACAGGGGGAAAATCCCCCGCGGTGAGGAGCCGGTCAAAATCTTTGCGATCCATGGTCAGGAACCTCCGTGATCCGGAATGAACGGGATAATCTGAAAGGAATCCCCGGAAAAGACAACCGTCAGCGCGCCGTCACGCGCCGTGGAATAAAGCAGCACCCCATCCCCCAGGCGTTCGGAAAAGGACTGGTGGCGGGAGAGGCGGCCGCAGCTGAGGAGCGCCGCGCGCGGATCCACCGCGGAAAGGAACTCCCCGGAAGAAGAATTCGGCGAGCCGTGGTGGGCGACCTTCAAAAGATCGGCCGGGACGGCGGAATACATTTCATAGCTTCCGGAGATATCCGACGTGTGCAGCATGGAAACGTTCCCCAGGCGCAGGTATGAAACCAGCGCGTAGTTGTTCGCGTCCTGGTTCGGGCGCACCTTTCCGGCCTCCGGCCAGAGCACGGTCAGGGAACCGGAGGGGAGGGCAATCCCGTCTCCCCGGGACAGGTACCGGATTTCGGTTCCCCCGGCACGCAGGTCCTCCAGCAGGGCGCGCACGTCCTCATGCACCAGCTGTTCTTCCGCGCCTTCCGGCAGGTAAACCAGGCGGACCGGGATCTCGTCGCTGAGAACAGAACGGAGTCCGGCAACGTGGTCGGCGTGGAGGTGCGTCAGGATCACCGCGTCCGGGGTCAGGCGGCGCCTGCGCAGGAAACCGGAGAGGACGCCGTCCTCCAGCCCGGTATCCATGACGACGACCCGGTCCCGGTCCCAGAGGACCGCCGCGTCCGCGTTGCCGGCGCTGAACTGGATGTACTCCGTGGCGGTATGCTGCCGCGGAAGCAGGGAACCCGCCACCAGCAGCACGCCGGCGGCCGCGGCCAGGATCCGGGTCCGCCGTTTCAGCCGGAGCATATCACACAGCCCGAAGAAGACCAGGGCCACCCCCGCGAAGGTGATCCATCCGGCGGCATGGGTCCAGAGGGTGATGCCGGGCAGGCCGGAAAGGGACCGGACAACCCCGGTCAGGACGGAGGTCATCAGGGAGGCGAGCTTCGCCGCGAGGTCGGACAGGAAGGGGACCGGCAAAAGGACCAGGACCGCCCAGTCCAGCGCGATCAGCCAGGAGGCGAAGGCGGAGACCGGGATGTTGACCAGGAATCCCAGGAGCGGCAGCTTCTGGTACCAGTACAGCTCCGGGACCAGGATGCCCAGCTGGGCGCCGATGACCACCGCCGCCGCGTCCCAGAGCTTCCGGGAAACCTTTCCGCGGCAGGGATTTTTCCGCGTCAGGGCGCCGGACACCAGCGTGATGCCCAGCATGGCCGAGAAGGTCATCTGGAAGGAAATGCCGGTCAGCTGGACCGGGGAGACCAGCAGCATGACGAACAGCACCGCGCAGAGCATGTGCAGGCCGATCCGCGGCCGGTTCAGCAGCTTTCCGCCCATCATGGCCAGGATCAGCAGGGAAGCGCGCAGAACGGGCTGGTTCCAGCCGCACAGGGCGCAGTAAAACAGGAGCACGGCCGCAAGGACCGAAAAGCGGACGCCCGGGCGCAGCTTTATCAGCCGGAACAGGACCGCCAGCAGGCCGGCCAGGATGCCGACATGGAAGCCGCTGACGGACAGCACGTGCGCGATCCCCAGGCGGGCAAAGGCCGCCCGGTCCTCAGCGGGAATCAGGTTCCGCTCGCCCAGCAGCAGCGCCGCGGTATAGGCGCCGGCCTCGTCTCCCATCTTCCGGATGAGCGCGGCGGTGATCTCCGCGCGCAGGGACGCGGTGAAACCGGGAAAAGAGAAAAAGCCCGGATCGGAAATCCGCAGGTCGTCGCAGCCGTACACGCCGGCGGTGATGTTCCTGCGCAGCAGTTCCTCCCGGAAATCATAGCTGTCCGGATTGTCCGCGCCGGACGGGTGGTAGAGATCCGCCCGGAAGGTGACTTCCATGCCGGGCTTCAGGCCCTCCGGAATGCCTGCCTCATCCGTATAGAAGGTCCAGTACACGCCGGCGGAAAACTCGTGGCCGTCCAGCGTCACATGGCTGAGGACGGTGCGGACCTGGCTGAAGGAACCGGAGGTGACGTCGTCCGTGATCACGCCGCGGACTTCGTATTCCTTCTCTTCCGGCAGGGCGGGATGCCAGGCCAGGCTGCCGGAAAACGCGCCCAGCGCCAGGGAAAGCACCATGCACGCGGCGAACCGCGCCCTGCCCTTCAGCAGGCAGATGGCCGCGGCGGCGGGCAGGACGGCCGCCAGGGCCGGCCAGAAGGACGCGGAGGCGCGCCCGGCCAGGATGCCGGCGATCAGGAACAGCACCGCCGCGGGCAGCAGCCATGAACGCTGGCGGACCGTCATACAGGCAGGATCTGCCCCGGGGCGGCCAGCGATACGTCCGGATGGTTCTCACGGGCTTCCCGCAGGAGGATTTCCGGCGGGAAGAAGGGGTTCAGGTGGGTCAGGACCAGGCGCTCCGCCCCGGCTTCCTTCGCCAGGGAAGCGGCGAGCGCCGCGGAAAGATGCGGTTTCTGTTCCGCCCAGGCTTCGGACGGGAACAGCCCGTCCGCCAGCAGGAGGTGGCAGCCCCGGTAGAAACCGGCCAGGGAGGGAAGGGTGTTCGTATCGCCCGTGTAGCCCAGGACGCGGCCGCCGCATTCCACGCGGAAACCGACCGCGGGAACCGGATGGCGGGCTTCGCCGGCGGAAATCACGCAGGGGCCGATTTGGACGGTATCCCCGGGCGCGACGTCACGCAGGCGGAAACAGGCCGCCGCGGCGGCGACCCGGCGCAGCGCGGAGGAATCGTCCGCCGGCGCGTACAGGTCCAGGACCTTGCCCCCTTTGCCGAATCCCAGCGCCTCCAGCCGGTACATCAGCACCGGCAGGTCGGCGGCATGGTCAAAATGCCAGTGGGAGAGGAAGAGGGCGGAGAGGCCCTCCGGCGCGGTCTTCGCGGTCAGGCGGGAAAGGACGCCGCTGCCCAGGTCGAACTGGATCAGGGTGTCGTCCGCCTGCAGCAGGTAGCCGGAGGTGGCGCCGTTGCTTTCCGGGAAGGGGCCGCTGACGCCCAGCACATGCAGCTTCATCGTCAGATCTCCTTTACTTCGCCGCCGTTGTCCGAGATGACTTCGGCGATGACGGACAGGGCCGCGGCGACGTCGCCCTCTCCGCGGGAGGCGATCCAGAGGTTCACCGGTTCCCGGCGTTCGGACAGGCTGTCGTTGAGGGCGTCGGCATTGAAACCATAATAATCCGGGAGGGACAGCATCCGCTTCAGGGCGGAATGCAGTTCCCGGGGAGTATGGTACAGGGATCCGTCAAGGTAAATGGTCTGCATGGAATCATCTCCAGTTATGTGTTGTACAGGCCTCTTCCCCTGTACCCCTTCTCCGTGCGGTAACAGGGAATCACATGCGGGTTGGCCGGCACGGAGACGGGGATTATTTTGGGGCGGGACTGCGTCCCACGGCCCTCTGAGTGTTTTGACGCCTGCTTATCTCCGGGCTGCCGGCCCGGTAAAGTCGATTGATAATCCTTGTTTATATTCCTCTTCCGGTGCGGATGGAGAAGGCGAGCATATAGGCGGCGAAAGCGGATTCCACGGCGACATAGAGGGAACCGTGGTAGTCCGCGGGAACGACGAGGAGCCGGAGGACCGGAATGGTGCTGCCGGCGCCGACGGAGGCCAGGTACTGATACAGCAGGATCAGCAGGACGACCGTCGCGGGAATGAAAAGCAGCCAGGCGAAGGGCTCCCGGTACCGGGTCGCGCCGGCGAGCGGCAGCAGAAGGCCCAGCAGGACGCCCAGGATCACGCCGATGAACAGGCCGCCGAAATACCAGGTGCAGGAGAAAAGCAGCGGCATGATCAGGCAGAGGAACAGGAGCATCGCCAGCGGCACAAAGATGACGGTCAGCTTTCGGAGAAACATGATTCTTCCAGCTCCTTCAGAATTTTCTGGTCTTTCGCGTCCAGCTCCGCGGTCTTCAGCAGGTCCGGACGGTACCGGAGGGTGGCGGCCAGGCTTTCCCGGCGGCGCCAGGCCCGGATCTTCGCGTGGTCGCCGGAGAGCAGGACCTCCGGAACGGACATTCCGTCCAGGTCCCGGGGGCGCGTGTACTGCGGGTATTCCAGCAGACCGTCGGAAAAGGATTCCTCCTCCGGGCTTTCCGCGCTCCCGAGCACACCGGGAATGAAGCGGGCGACACAGTCCGTCAGCACCATCGCGGCCAGCTCGCCGCCGGTCAGGATATAGTCCCCGATGCTGATTTCCTCGTCCACGCAGGTATCCAGCGCCCGCTGGTCCACGCCCTCATAATGGCCGCACAGAAGGATCAGGGATTCCTCCCGGGCCAGTTCCCGGGCCAGCGCGGTGGTCAGCGTCTTTCCCCGGGGCCCGAGGTAAATCCGGCGGGCGCCGGGAAGGGAAGCGGAGACGGACGCCATGGCGTCCATGATCGGCTGGGCGGTCATGACCATGCCCGCTCCGCCGCCGAAGGGGTAATCGTCCGTGTTTTTATGCTTTGCCGCGGAGAACGGGCGGATATCCGTCAGCGTGATGTCCAGCAGGCCCTGTTCCCGGGCCCTGCCCAGGATGCTGGCGGAAAAAACGCCGGAAAACATCTCCGGGAAAATGGTCAGGATATTAATGGTCAAGGACCGCCACCTCCCGCAGCCTCTCCGCGCAGACGGAAATCCGCCGCGCGGCCGGGTCGACCTCCGGGAAGACCGCCAGCAGGGCGGGCACCATCAGCGATCCGCCGTCCGGCGTCCGGAACACCCAGGTATCCACGCTGCCGTGCTGCAGGACGTCCGTCAGGGTGCCGACGACCTGCCCGTTTTCGTCCACCGCCTCGCAGCCGACGAGGTCCGCGATATAGACGGCCCCGTCCTCCGGGGGAGCGGCGTGCGCCCGGTCGATATACAGGTCCCGCCCGCGGTACTGTTCCGCGGCCCCGGCGGTGGCGCTTTTATCCAGCACGGCGTAGACAAACCCCTCATGAATCCGCCGGACCGCGCAGTCCACGGCCGTGAAGGATCCGTGATCCTCCAGGTACAGCGTGGTCCAGGACGCGAAAAGGTCCATATCCGCCGCGTAGGGTTTGATCTTGACCTCCCCGCGGATTCCCTGCGGTTTCAGCACGGTCCCGATCATCAGATAATCCCGCATGAAAACAGTCCTTTCCTGAAAAAGCGCGGGATCCGCTTCTGTACCGGACCCCGCGCTTTTCAGATTACTGAATCTCGACAAAAACAGGCTTGCTGTTTTTTGCCGTAGCCGCTTTTACCACGGCGCGGATGGCCTTGGCAATACGACCTTGTTTTCCGATGACCTTGCCCATATCATCCTCGGCCACATGCAGCTCCAGGATGATGGCTTCCGGGCCTTCGGTCTCAGTGACGCTCACCTGCTCGGGATGTTCCACCAGTGACTGCGCCACAAAGGTAAGAAGTTCTTGCATGGGTACATCCTTTCTTCCTTGCGGACGACGGCAGAAAAGCCGGAGCGTGTCTGCCGCAGGTGCAGGTCAGCTTATTTCTCCTCGATCGCGCCGGACTTCTTCAGCAGGATCCGGACGGTATCGGTGGGCTGGGCGCCCACGCCGAGCCAGTACTTCGCGCGCTCGCTGTCGACCTTGATTTCGGCGGGCTGGGTCATGGGATCGTAGTAACCGATCTCCTCGATGAAGCGGCCGTCGCGGGGGCTGCGGATATCAGCCACGACCATGCGATAGAAAGGCTTTTTCTTCATACCCATTCTCTTCAGGCGAATTTTGACAGACATTTTGGAATTCCTCCTCAAAATAGTGTGAAATAATATATGGAAATCATATACGAATCATATATGAGTCCAATCGGTTTACATCCCGGGCATTCCGCCGGGGAAGCGCATGCGCATGCGGCCCTTGCCGCGGCTGTTCATCATCTGCTTCATCATCTGCTGCGCCTGCTCGAACTGGCGGATCAGGGCGTTGACGTCCTGGACCGTGGTGCCGGAGCCGGCGGCGATCCGCTTGCGGCGGGAAGCGTTCAGGATCGACGGATCCCGGCGCTCCTTCGGCGTCATGGAACGGATAATCGCCTCGGGCTTCTTCATCGCGTTCTCGTCGACTTCGATATCCTTGCCGCTCATGCCGGGAAGCATGTTCAGCATGCTTTTGATGCCGCCCATTTTCTTCATGCTCTGCATCTGGGCGAGGAAGTCCTCCAGGGTGAGCTTGTTGCTCATGCCCTTGCGGGCGAACTTCTCGGCGTCCTGCTCGTCGAAGGCTTCAGCCGCCTTGTCGATCAGCGTCAGCACGTCGCCCATGCCCAGGATCCGGGAGGCCATCCGGTCCGGATGGAAGGGCTCGATGTCGGAAAGCTTTTCACCGGTGCCGCTGAACTTGATCGGCTTGCCGGTGACGGCCTTGGTGGACAGGGCCGAGCCGCAGCGGGTATCGCCGTCCAGCTTGGTCAGGATCACGCCGGTCACGTCCAGCTTCTCGTCGAAGGTCTTGGCGACGGTCACCGCGTCCTGGCCGGTCATGGCGTCGACCGTCAGCAGGATTTCCGTGGGCCTGACCGCTTCCTTGATGCGGGCCAGCTCGTCCATCAGTTCCTCGTCGATGTGGAGGCGGCCGGCGGTATCGATGATCAGCACGTCCCGCTGGTAGTAGCGGGCGTACTCGATGGCTTCCTTCGCGGTTTTGACCGGGTCCTGCGTGCCCTTCTCAAACACGGGCACGTTCACCTGCCGGCCCACGACCTGCAGCTGTTTGATGGCGGCGGGACGGTAGATGTCGCAGGCGGCGAGCATGGGCTTCTTGCCCTGCTTCGTCAGGTATCCGGCCAGCTTGGCGCACATGGTGGTTTTACCGGCGCCCTGCAGGCCGCAGAGCATGAAGATCGTCGGCACGGAAGGGGACCAGTTCAGGCGGGCGTTGGTGCTGCCCATCAGCGCGGTCATTTCCTCGTTGACGATCTTGATGACCTGCTGGGAAGGGGTCAGGGAAGAGAGAACGTCGGCGCCCACGCAGCGGTCGGTGACCTTTTTGATGAAATCCTTCGCGACGGCGTAGTTGACGTCCGCTTCCAGGAGGGCCATGCGGACTTCCCGCATGCCTTCCTTCACGGCCTGCTCGGTCAGCCGGCCGCGGCCGGTCATCTTCCGGAGCGCGCTCTGGAGCTTTTCACTCAAGCCTTCAAAGGCCATTGGTTTCCTCCTGATCAAGGGCCAGCAGGTCTGAGAGCAGATGCTCGGCCCGGTCGTATTCATGGTTCCGCATGGCGGAGAGCGCCTCTTCCAGCCCGGATTCCATCCGGCGGAAGCGGGCGGCCACGCCCAGGGAGGCTTCCATTTCGTTCAGCCGCGCGGCGGCCCGGGAAATGGTTTCGTGCACCGCCTGGCGGGAAATGCCGACCTCTTCGGCGATCTCGGCCAGGGAAAGGTCCTCCTCGCAGTGGAGGGAGAGGACGCGGCGCTGGTTCTCGGTCAGAAGGCCGCCGTAGAAGGCGGAGAGGAATGCCAGGTCCACCTTTTTGCGAAGTTCTTCCCGCGCCATAGACGAATGCCTCCTGTCAAGGGTTAAAGCCTGACAGAAGGCATTATACACGGGATGAACGGTTTGTCAAGGTTTTTTGATTGACAACGTAAAATAGTTTGGATTTTCAGGGATCTGACCATCTTTTCCTCTTCCCCTGAACCCGTTCTCCATGCCGAAACCTGAATAAACATGTTACCTGGCCGGCATGGAGACGGGGATAGTTGGATGGGGTGGGGCTGCGCCCCACCGCCTGCTGAGTGTGCCGGTTCGGGCGGGCTTCCATGCATCTCTATCTGGAAAGAAGGGAACTCCGGGTGGTGAAAAGAGAGAGACGCAGATAAAGAAGAGGCGGGGTTTTGCTCTCCGCCTCCGGGGTACGTATTGAACGGGTAATGTTCCATGAAACGGGAAGTGTATGAATACGGGGTCAGTTGGTGATGTCCTGGCCGGTGAGGGATTTCCAGAGCTCGCGGATGGTTTTCTGGTTGGCGACGCCGTAGTTCGGGTCGTTCTGTTCGGCCTCGGCCATGTCGCGCAGGAAGTGCACGCACAGGTGGCCGTCAAATCCGTTGTCCTTGATGCTTCCGCTCTGGTGGGGCATGTCGTGGGTGGAGCCGATGGTCCAGGTGCCGTTCGGAAGCTTGACGTAAACGCCCTTCTGGGTCCAGGTGTTCCGGTTGCCGAAGGCCCGGACCATGGTGTCGGTATCCGCTTTGGTCGCCGGCTCACAGTCGCAGTGGCGGCCGCGGGAGAGGACCTTCAGGTTCCAGGAAAGGCCGGTGGAGGGATCATAGATCACCAGGGTGTTTCCGTTGGAAAGGGAAGGCTTGATATCGTTGAACCAGTGCAGCAGTTTGATTTCCCCGACGGAGGGCGCGGACACGGAAGTGGCGGCGGAGGTCGCGGGTCCGGAGGAGGCGGAGGAAGAGGAGGAGGACGTGTCCGCCGCGCGGACGTCGCCGTTCTTCACCGCCTTTTCCAGGGCGGTCAGCGTCTTTTTGCCGGCGACGCCGTCCTGGGACAGTTTGTTCGCCTTCTGGAAAGCCAGCACCGCGTTCAGCGTCTGGTTTCCGAAGATTCCGTCCGCTTTGCCGGACAGGTAATTCAGGGAGATCAGCGCGGACTGCAGGGTTTTCACCCGGCTTCCGGTGGCGCCGATACGGATCGAGGTATAGTTGCCGCCGAAAAGGCTGCCGTCCGGGCTGGTGGTTGCGGTCTGGGCGGGCGTGGTATTTTCAGCTTGCGGGGAGGCGGCGGGCTGCGCGGATTCCTGCGCCGGCTGCTCCGCCGCGGAGGCGGAGGACGACGCGGCGTCCCGGGCGGCGAAGAGAACCGACTGGGTCTTCTTTCCGGCCAGGCCGTCCACGGAGAGCTTGTTGGCCTTCTGGAAACTGCGCACCGCTTTTTCCGTCTGGTTGCCGAAGATGCCGTCCGCGGCGCCCTTCAGGTAGCCCAGGTCGATCAGCGCCTGCTGCAGCTGCTTCACGGCGTCCCCCCGGGAACCGTTATGCAGGGTGGAGGCGTCCAGCGCCATGGCAGGGACACAGCTTACGACCCCCAGTACCAGAATAACCAGCAGGCAGAATACGCGGCGTCTGCTCATGGAACCCCTCCTTTCCCCGTCCCGGAACCCGGAACTTTTGACATGGAAAGGATAGCATATTCCGACAAAAATGTAAAGGAAGTGTTACGGAACGATGACGCATAAAGCGGGTGCGCGGGAGGGAAAAGTCTGGTATAATAGAGCCCGAAAACAGGCGGGAGGTGCGCTGTGGGGAAGATCGTGGTCGTTGCCGAAAAACCCAGTGTCGGGCGGGATATCGCCCGGGTCATCGGCTGCAGGACTTCCGGGGACGGGTGCCTGATCGGGGATAAGTATATCGTCACCTGGGCGGTCGGCCACCTGGTGACCCTCCAGGAGCCGGACGAGATGGACCCGGCGCTGAAAAAATGGTCCTTTTCCACGCTGCCGATCCTTCCGGAGGAAATTCCCCTGAAGGTGATTTCCGCGACAAAAAGCCAGTACAGCAAGGTCAAAAAGCTGATCTGCGACAAGGACACCGACTCCCTGATCTGCGCGACGGACGCCGGGCGGGAGGGCGAGCTGATTTTCCGGTATATCTATGAGAAATCCGGCTGTAAAAAGCCCTTTGACCGGCTGTGGATTTCCTCCATGACGGACGAGGCGATCCGGGAGGGGTTCCAGCAGATCCGGCCCGGGAAAGATTACGACGGACTGTATGAGAGCGCGCGGTGCCGCAGCCGGGCGGACTGGCTGGTCGGCATGAACGCGAGCCGGGCCTTCACCCTGAAATACGATGCGCTGCTGAGCGTCGGCCGCGTGCAGACGCCGACCCTGGCCATCCTGGTGAAGCGGCGGAAGGAGATCGAGGAGTTCAAGCCGGAAGGCTTCTGCACGGTGACCGCGGACTTCGGCGATTACCGGGGCATCTGGTTCTCCGAAAAGAACGATCCCGACACCCACCTGAAAACCCGGGCGGAGGCGGAGAAGATCGCCTCGGAGGTCCGCGGGAAGGAAGGCGTCGTCGAACAGGCCGAGACGGTGCGGAAGCACGAGCTGCCGCCCCAGCTGTACGACCTGACCAGCCTGCAGCGGGACGCCAATAAGGCCCTGGGGTTCACCGCGGACAAGACCCTGAAGGTCGCCCAGAGCCTGTATGAGACCCATAAGGCGCTGACCTATCCCCGCACCGACAGCCGCTACCTGCCGCCGGACATGATTCCCCGGGTCGTGCAGACGATGAAGCTGCTGCCGGATAACTACCAGAAATATGTGCCCGGCGCGCTGCGGGACGGGAAGCTGCCCGTGACCCGCCGCACGATCGACGCGTCGAAGGTGACGGATCACCACGCGATCATTCCCACCAACCGGAAGGCGGACCTGTCCCGCTTCAGCGAGGACGAGCGGAAGCTGTACGACATGGTGGCCCGGCGCATGCTGGCCGCGTTCTATCCGGCCTGCGATTACGACGCGACAAAGGTGATTACCCGGGTCGGGGAGCATACCTTCCGAACCAACGGCAGGGTCGTCGTCAACAACGGCTGGCACGACGTGCCGCCCCTGGAGAATCCTCCCCGCGCGAAGAAAGGGAAGAAGGAAGAGGAGGAGGAAGGCCCGCTGCCGCCGCTCTCGGCCGGCGATACCCGGACCGTGAAGGACGCGGTGATCCGGGAGGATACCACCAAGCCGCCGCCCCAGCATACGGACGCCAGCCTGCTGGCGGCCATGGAGACCGCCGGGAAGGACCTGGACGACGAGGAACTGGTCCGCCGGATGAAGGGCAGCGGCATCGGCACGCCCGCCACCCGCGCCGCCATTATCGAGCGGCTGCTGAAGGTCGGCTACGCCGCCCGGAAGGGGAAAATCCTGCAGGCGACCGACAAGGGCGTGATGCTGATCAATATCATGCCCCCGGAGATCGCCAGCCCGGAAATGACGGGCCGGTGGGAGCTGGCCCTGCATGAAATCACCGACGGGAAACAGGATGCCGGCCGCTTCATGGAAGGGATCCGGAAGATGAGCGCGTTCCTGGTGGACTACGCGCGGAACGCCTCCCCGCAGGTCGCTTTCCCGCCGGACGAGCGGCGGAAAAAGTACGCCGGGAAGGGCGGAAAGGGAAGCGGCGCAACCGTGATCGACGGAACGGCCTGCCCGGTATGCGGGAAAGGCCGCGTCCGGGAGACCGCGATGGCTTTCGGCTGTACGGAGGGCGGATGCAGGTTCACCCTCTGGAAGGACTGCCTGGCCCGCGGCGGCGGACCGGCGCTGACGGCGAAGCTGGTTACCCTGCTGCTGGAGAAGAAGCAGCTGGTGGGTTCCACCGGTACCCTGATGCTGAAGGAGGGGAACATCCTTTTCTATCCGAAGGAAAGCGACGTTCCCAGCGTCAACAGATCCATCATATACAATAAGTAACGGAGGACGGAAACATGGCGGAAACGATGAAAAAGCGCGAAGAGATCGAAGCGAAGTACAAGTGGGACCTGACTCATATCTTCAGGGATACGGACGCCTGGGAGGAGGCCTATAACCGCTCCATGGCCCGCACGGAGGAAGCGGCGGCGTTCGACGGCCGCGTGGCGGAGGACCCGAAAGGCGCCATCCGCGCGGTGCAGGAGCTTTATGACGGGATCATGCCGGTATTCGAGTATGCCTTCCTGATGAAGGAAACGGACAACACCGACCCGAAGGCCCAGGCGCTGAAGGACAAGGCCATGCGCCTGTACGTGACCGCGATGACCCGGACGGCCTACCTGCAGCCGGAACTGCTGGCCATGCCGGAGGAGGCGCTGAACGCCCTGATGGCGGACCCGGAGATGAAGGACTATGACGCGATGCTGCGCCAGGTCCTGCTCGGCAAGCCGCATACGCTGCCGAAGGAGCAGGAGCGGCTGATCGCGATGATGGGCGAGGTCGCGGAAGCGCCCCAGGGCATTTTCTCCGCGCTGTCGGACGCGGACATGAAGTTCCCGCCGGTGAAGATGCCGGACGGGACGGAGCAGGAGCTGACGGAGGGCAACTACTCCCAGTTCATCCATTCCGAAAACAGGGAGGTGCGCAGCCAGGCCTTCCGGAACATCATGAACACCTACGCCTCCTACGGCAACACGATCGCCGCCACCTACAGCGCCAGCGTGAAGAAGGACCAGTTCATGGCGCTCAGCCACCATTACGCCAGCGCCCGGGAGGCGGCCATGAAGCCGCTGGAAATCCCGGAGGAGGTCTACGACAACCTGATCTCCGTGATCCATGAGTACCTGCCGGTGCTGCAGGAATACCTGCGGCTGCGGAAGAAGCTGCTGAAGCTGGACGAGCTGCACCTGTACGACCTCTATACCCCGATGATCGCCGGGTATAAAATGGAACTGCCCTACGAAAAGGCTTTCGACCTGGTGCTGGAAGGACTCCGGCCCATGGGCGAGGACTATATTGAGAAGCTGAAGGAAGCCCGGGACGGCGGATGGATCGACGTGTTCCCGAGCCCCGGCAAGTCCTCCGGCGCGTTCTCCGCGGGCAGCCTGCGGGACGTGCATCCCTATGTGCTCCTGAACCATAACGACAACCTGGACAGCGCGTTCACCATCGCCCACGAGCTGGGCCACAGCATGCATTCCTTCTACAGCAACACGAACCAGCCGTCCCCCAAAAGCGACTACAGTCTGTTTGTGGCGGAAGTCGCCTCCACCTGCAACGAGGCGGTGATGCTGCGCTACCTGCTGGACCATACGGAGGACGCCGACGGCAAGGCCTACCTGCTGAACTATTTCCTGGAGCAGTTCCGGACCACGGTCTTCCGCCAGACCATGTTCGCGGAGTTCGAGAAGATCAGCCACGAAATGGCGCAGCAGGGGATTCCGCTGACCCGGGAAAGCTTGTCCGACGCGTATTTCAAACTGAATGAGCAGTATTACGGCGAGACCTGCTTCATGGATCCGGAGATCGCTTCGGAGTGGATGCGGATTCCCCACTTCTACCGCGGTTTCTATGTCTACGTCTACGCCACCGGCCTGTGCGCGGCGGTCACCCTGAGCGAAAAGATCCTCAGCGAGGGGCAGGGCGCCGTGGCGGACTACCGGAAGTTCCTGAGCGCGGGATGCAGCGTGCCGCCGATCGAGGCGCTGAAGCTGGCCGGCATCGACATGTCGAAACCCGAGCCCATCCGCCGGGCGATGGAAGTATTCAGGGAAACCGTGCGGCAGATGAAAGAGGTTACGGAAGGATAAGCACAGGAAAGCGGAGGAAGGACCAGCATGGCAAAGGTCGGGATCATTACCTTTCTGCACAATGAGAATTACGGTTCCTCCCTGCAGGCCTACGCGCTGCAGCGCGCCGTGCGGGAGGCGGGCCATGACTGTGAGCATATCGATTATATGCCCGACCGGAAGGAGAAGATCCGGAACCTCCTTTGCAGCGGCAACGACCTGAAGCTGATCGCGGAGGGCCTGCGGAAGCGCTCCGTGCGCTCGGCGCAGCAGGGCGCCCGGGAAAAGAGCGGCGCGATTCCCGCCTTCTACCGGGAAAGGATGAAGCTGGGGCCCGCCTGCCGGAACCGGGCGGAGCTGCGGAAACAGGCGGAAAAGTATGACATCCTGGTCTGCGGCAGCGACCAGGTATGGAACCCGGTATGGCTGAACCCGGCCTATTTCCTGACCTTTGCCCCGGAAGGGACCCGGAAGGTCGCCTACGCGGCCAGCCTCGGGATCCGGACGATGCCCGCGGCGCGGAAGGTCCGGAAGATCCGGAAGTGGACGGAAGGGTTTTCCGCCATCTCCGTCCGGGAGGAGGAAGGCGCGGAGCTGCTGGAGAAGATGACCGGGCTGAAGGCGGACGTCATGCCGGACCCGGTCTGCCTCCTGTCCCGGGAGGAATGGGAGGAGGTCGCCGTGCCCTGCGGGGACGGCCCGTACCTGCTGTGCTATTTTATCGGGGAGAACGAAAGCTACTGGGAAAAGGTCCGGAAGCTGTCCGCGGAAAGCGGACTCCCGGTCCGCGTGATCCCGGTGACCGCGGAAAGCTACGCGAGCGGATACGAACGGCTGGACGGCATCGGGCCGGAGCGCTTCCTCGGCGCGATCCGGAACGCGTCGCTTTTCTGCACCGACAGTTTTCACGGCCTGGCGTTCGGCACGATCTTCGGCACGAAGACCGAGGTGATCCGCCGGTACCGGGAGGACGACCCGGAAAGCAAAAACAGCCGCGTGGACCATTTCCTGCGGCTGAGGGACGAAAAGGGACCGGACCGGATCCGGGAAGAGGGAAGGGAATGGCTGGCAAGGCAGCTGAAGGCATAAGAAAAGCCCGCCTGCTGCACAACAGGCGGGACGCATTTCGCTCAGGGGCTCAGGCCTCTTCGTGAATCTTCGGAAGAGCGCGCTGCACATTGCCGCTGCGCAGGCAGCGGGTGCAAACGTTCATCCGGCGGGCAGCTCCATTCACCATTACGCGGACACTCTGCACATTGGGCGCCCAGATGCGATGGCTCTTACGATTGGAATGGCTGACGTTATTCCCGTTCAGCGTACCCTTTTCGCAAATCTGACAATACTTACCCATGGAAATCCTCCTCCCCATTGGAGACTGCTGCACATCAAGCCCATCTAAGATATCACAAGCCATATAAAAATGCAAGCGGTTTTTTCAGAAATTTTCGTTATCCGAAAACCATCTGGCCGATCCGGGTGATCCGGCTCTGCATGGTACAGCCGAGACGGCGGACCG
>JAILIE010000038.1 GCA_024695415.1 Clostridiales bacterium
CCCTATGGCAGTCATTTCCATGAAACAGCTCCTGGAAGCCGGCGTGCATTTCGGTCATCAGACCCGCCGGTGGAACCCGAAGATGGCGCAGTACATCTTCACCGAACGCAACGGCATCTACATCATCGACCTGCAGAAGACAGTCCGCAAGGTGGATGAAGCGTACGCGTTCGTCCGCGACGTCGCGATGGAAGGCAAGAGCATCCTGTTCGTCGGCACCAAAAAGCAGGCGCAGGAATCCATCGAGAGCGAAGCGAAGCGCTGCAACATGTACTATGTCAACAACCGCTGGCTGGGCGGCATGCTGACCAACTTCAAGACCATCCGCACCCGGATCGACCGCCTGAACCAGATCGACAAGATGGAACAGAACGGCCAGTTCGACGTCCTGCCCAAGAAGGAAGTTATCAAGCTGATCCACGAGCGGGAAAAGCTGCAGACTAACCTGGGCGGCATCCGTGAGATGAAGAAACTGCCCGGCGCCCTGTTCGTTGTGGACCCCCGCAAGGAACACATCGCCGTGACCGAAGCCCGCATCCTGGGCATCCCGATCGTCGGTATCGTTGATACCAACTGCGATCCGGACGAAATCGACTACGTGATCCCCGGCAACGACGACGCGATCCGCGCCGTGAAACTGATCGCCGGCAAGATGGCGGACGCCGTCCTCGAAGGCAAGCAGGGCGAACAGGTGGAAGCCGAAGAAGCTCCCGCCGCCGACGCCGCGGACGAGAAGCCCGAAGTCGCTCCCGAAGCCTGATTCCCAACAATCACAATCGAAAGGATGATTTAATATGGCAGCTATTACTTCCGCCATGGTCAAGGAACTGCGCGAGCGCACCAGCGCCGGCATGATGGACTGCAAAAAAGCGCTTGTCGAGAGCGACGGCGATATGGAAAAGGCCATTGAGTGGCTGCGTGAAAAGGGACTGAGCCAGGCCGCCAAGAAGGCGAGCCGCATCGCCGCCGAAGGCGTCGTCGCCCAGTACGTGAACGCGGACGCCACGATCGGCGCCATCGTCGAAGTCAACTGCGAAACCGACTTCGTCGCCAAGACCGACAACTTCATGAACTTCGCCAACAACGTGGCCAAGCACGTGGCCCTGGCGAATCCCGCCGACGTGGACGCCCTGCTGGCCCAGCCCTTCGTGGACGACAACAGCAAGACCATCTCCGACCTGATCAGCGACGCGACCGTCGCGATCGGTGAGAAGATCAGCGTCCGCCGCTTCAGCCGCTATGAGACCACCGGTGTGGTGTCCACCTACATCCACCTGGGCGGCAAGGTTGGCGTTATGGTCGAAGTCGCCGCGGACGCCG
Organism: Clostridiales bacterium; assembly: GCA_024695415.1. Taxonomy (GTDB): domain Bacteria; phylum Bacillota; class Clostridia; order Christensenellales; family Aristaeellaceae; genus Aristaeella. The sequence goes on from JAILIE010000038.1 coordinate 1,321, forward strand.
CCGGCCGGACCAATGACGCCGTGAAGACCTTCGCGCACGACCTGGCCCTGCAGATCGCCGCGGCCAAGCCCGAAGCGGTCCGCCGTGAGGACGTGGACGTCGAGAAGCTGGAGAAGGAAAAGGAAATCCTCCGTGCCCAGGCGCTGAACGAAGGCAAGCCCGAGAAGATCGTCGACCGCATGGTCGAGGGCCGGATCGAGAAGTACTACAAGGAAGTCTGCCTGCTGGAGCAGCCCTTCGTCAAGGACGGGGACAAGAGCATCAAGGGCCTGATGGGCGAGATCGCCAAGGCTTCCGGCGCGGATCTGGACATCGTGAAGTTCAGCCGGTTCGAGCGGGGCGAGGGCATCGAGAAGCGGAAGGACGACCTGGCCGCTGAGATCGCCGCCATGCAGAAATAAGAAACGCGAAAAAGAGGGGCTGTCATCCGACAGCTCCTTTTTTGCAGAAGGAGCGAATCCATGAAGATCGGTTTGCTGATTGCCATCAGCCGGGAACTGGAAGCTTTCCTGAACAGCGGGGAAGAACGGACGGAGGAGACCGCTGCCGGAAGGACCGTATATCATACCCGGATGGAAGGGCACGATGTCTACGCGATCCAGTCCGGCTGCGGCGAGATCGACGCGGCGTCAGCGGCCATGCTGCTGATCGTGAAGTACGGATGTGAGATCATCCTGAACTTTGGCGTGACCGGCGCCCTCGAGGAGGATCTGAACGTAGAGGATCTTTTCGTCGTGGAAAAAGCCTGCCACTATGACTTCGACGTCACACCGCTGGGTCAGCCGAAGGTCGGGCAGTACGATGAATACCCGGACGAGTTTATTCCGCTGGACGCGGAGCTCGTGAAGCTGGCGGAGGAAAAGGTGCCGGGAATCCGGAGGATCGCCGCGGCCAGCGGGGACAAGTTCGTCGAGGACCGGGCGGAGAAGATCCGCCTGAGGAACATGGGCTGCGGCATCTGCGACATGGAGATCGCGGGAATCGCGCGCGTGTGTGAGCGTTCGGGCGTCCGCTGCCTGTCCGTCAAGTGCATCAGCGACACATTCGACGGGAACGGCGGGGATTTCAACACCAATGTCCGCCGGAGCGCGGAGATGGCCTTCGCGGCGCTGCGGCAGGTGATCCGTGCCCTGTAAGGGCAAAATTCGCCTTGCCTGACCTGATGCGGTTATGATATACTGAATTGGTTACCGAATAACAACGTGAGACAGGAGGAACCGAATCACATGCAATACACCAAAGAAGTGGAAGAAATGGTCTGTGTTGCGAAGGGACCGAACCACGGCCCCGCGCCCATTCCGGAAGAGGGGAAATGGATCCAGGCCAAGGAAATCAAGGACATCTCCGGTTACACCCACGGTATCGGCTGGTGCGCCCCGCAGCAGGGTGCCTGCAAGCTGAGCCTGAACGTGAAGGACGGCGTGATCCAGGAAGCGCTGGTCGAGACGATCGGCTGCTCCGGCATGACCCACTCCGCTGCCATGGCCAGTGAAATCCTGCCCGGCAAGACCATCCTCGAAGCGCTGAACACCGACCTGGTGTGCGACGCCATCAACACCGCCATGCGCGAACTGTTCCTGCAGATCGTGTACGGCCGTACCCAGTCCGCCTTCTCCGATGACGGTCTGCGCATCGGCGCCGGCCTGGAAGACCTGGGCAAGGGCCTGCGCTCCATGGTGGGTACCATGTACGGCACCAAGGAAAAGGGCACCCGTTATCTGGAAATGACCGAGGGCTACGTCGTCAAGATGGCCCTGGACAAGGACGATCAGGTTTGCGGATATCAGTTCCTGAGCCTGGGCAAGATGATGGACGCCATCAAGAAGGGCATGTCCCCGAACGAAGCGTACGAGAAGAATCTCGGCACCTACGGCCGTTTCAAGGCTGAGGACGGCGCGGTCAAGTGGATTGACCCGCGGAAAGAATAAGGGGAGGTGCGAAGAGAATGGCTCTGTTTGAAAACTATGAAGGCCGCATGCCGCAGCTGCAGCCTGTCCTGGACAAGTACGGATTCAAAAACTTTGAGGAAGTCAAGGCTTTCACGAACAGCAAGGGCGTGGACGCCTACACGATCGTGGAAAGCACCCAGCCCATCTGCTTCGAGAACGTGAAGTGGGCGTATGAACTGGGCGCCGCCATCGCCATCAAGGAAAACGCGAAGAACGCCGCCGAAGCCGCCAAGTGGATCGGCACCGCGCTGCAGGCCTTCTGCATCCCCGGCTCCGTCGCAGACCAGCGCCAGGTCGGTATCGGCCACGGCAACCTGGGCGCCATGCTGCTGGATGAGGAAACCGAATGCTTCGCCTTCCTGGCCGGCCACGAATCCTTCGCCGCCGCTGAAGGCGCCATCAAGATCGCGCTGAACGCCAACAAGGTCCGCCAGAAGCCCCTGCGGGTCATCCTGAACGGCCTGGGCAAGGACGCCGCCATGATCATCAGCCGCATCAACGGCTTCACCTATGTGCAGACCAAGTATGACTACCTGTCTGCCGACGTGAAGGAAGACCACGCGCTGACCGTCGTCAAGAAGACCGCTTATTCCAACGGCGACCGGGCGAAGGTCAACTGCTACGGCGCGGATGACGTCCGTGAAGGCGTTGCCATCATGTGGCACGAAGGCGCGGATATCTCCATCACCGGCAACTCCACCAACCCCACCCGTTTCCAGCACCCCGTCGCGGGCACCTACAAGAAGGAACGCTGGGAAGCCGGCAAGAAGTACTTCTCCGTCGCTTCCGGCGGCGGCACCGGCCGTACCCTGCATCCCGACAACATGGCCGCCGGTCCCGCCTCCTACGGCATGCCCGACACCATGGGCCGTATGCACTCTGACGCGCAGTTCGCCGGTTCCTCCTCCGTTCCCGCCCACGTGGAAATGATGGGATTCCTGGGCGCCGGCAACAACCCCATGGTCGGTATGACCGTGGCGGTCGCCGTAGCCGTGC
>JAILIE010000072.1 GCA_024695415.1 Clostridiales bacterium
CCGCTCTTGACGCTGCCGTTGCCCTGCAGGAGGTCGATCTGGTCGGCGTCCTCCAGGCTCAGGCCTTCGTACTGGGCGATCATGTACTTGTCCGTGCGTTCCCGCAGGTTCATGTGTCCCCAGTAAATGCCGTTCAGGTACACCGCATAGGGTTTCCACGCCTGGTGCGCCACCTTCAGTCCGCAAAGGTCCAGCAGCCTGTTCTGGAAGCCGTCCTGGAGGCGGGTGAACATACAGTCGTTTCCGCTGTTCCGCAGGACGAAGCCCTTGTATTCCGTATAGTCCCGGTCCGGGAACAGCTTCGCGTTGAAGGTCTTGCTGCCGTACTTGCTCTTGGCGCGGAACTTGAAGCTCTTCTGCGGCATATCCAGCGAGTAGTCGCCCATCAGGCCGATTTCGCCGCTCTGGCTCATCAAAAGCTCGCCGGAATCGTCATAGATCTCGACGTGGGCCTCGTACTTGATGCCCTTGTCCTTCACCTTGCGGTACACCGTATTCGGGAAGGGCAGCTTGCCGGGCTCCTTGACCGCGTCCTTGCCGACGGTCAGCATACCCCATTCCTCGTCCCACAGGTTGTTCGGGTCCGTCACGACGGAAACCACCGGCAGGGCGTGGTAGGCGTTGATAAAATAGGTGCCCGTCAGCACGTCGCTGGGCTGTTTCGTCCCGGAGGCGCTGTACGCCCGGGCACGGATCACGGTCACGAAGTTCAGCTCCAGGCGCTCCCCGTTGTAGGGCGTGGAACTCTGGGTCGGCGTGGATCCGTCCGTGGTGTAGTACACCTGCGTTCCTTCCGGAATGTTGATCTCCACATATTTCGTGGAGTAGTACAGGCCCGGCTCCACAGTGAAGGACGGCATTTCGGCGTAGCCGTCGAATCCGACACCGTTCACCTGGAAGGGAGTGGGTGTTTCATAATAAAAAAGTCCGGCCATCCCCAGGGTCCGGCCGTACGAAACATCGGACTTCATCTCGGGCAGGGCAACCTTGTCCAGTATCCTGCCCGTCGGATCCGTCAGGGTGATTACTTCCTGATTCGTCCGGCTGATTTTATAGGAGGCGTGGGGCTCAGCCATCGAGTCCTTTGCCGTGTTCCGGTCGCAAAGGACCACCTTGTACTCCCCCGGCCCGATCGTGGTCCCCTCGGTGAACTGCCATTTCCGCCCGTGGTCCAGGCGGTCGCTGAGTCCCCATCCGGAAATATCCACCACGACGGACGAGGAGTTGTAGATCTCGATCCAGTCCGTATAGCCGGCGCCGGCGTACGTGGAGGTGGAGTCGTTGCTGGCCATGACCTCGCTGATCCAGACTCCGGTCTTGTTCATGGCCCGGAGGTTCATATCCATCTGGCTGAACCCGGTCTGGTTGTTCGGCAGGGTCGGCGTCGGGGTTTTGAATACCTGCATCTGGCCGTAATCGTTGCGGCCCCAGCTGCAGTCCTGCGGCAGGTTGTCGATCATGATGCGGTCCGCCACATGGCCCTGGCTGTCGCTCAGGATAATCGTTTCGCTTTCGGGGCTGATCCGGAAGTTCGTATGCGGCACGTCCGTCCGCACGGTATCCATCCGGTCCTTCCCGGTACAGAATACCAGGTAATATCCGTTGGCCGGGATCACCGCGCCGTCCGGGAACCGCCACTTCAGCGGCTTTCCCTCGTTGTCGCTCAGCGCGTACTTGCTCAGCGCGATCGGCTGGCTGGTGGTGTTGTACAGCTCAATCCAGTCGCACAGCTCGTCCTCGTCGTCCCGCAGGCCGGTCAGCGGATCCGCCATCACCTCGTTGATGATCACCGATCCATCCGCCACGGTCACGCTCTCGCGGTAGGCCTGGTGGCCTTCCGGGGAGTTCTCAAACCCGGGGCTGAACCATTCCACAGCTTTGAATCCGTCCGCCGTCATCGACCAGCTTTCGTCGCTGGCCATGATCGGGTACTTGCAGCTGTCGATCAGGTAGGCGTTCGGGTCATACAGGTATACGGTTTCCCCGACGCTGCTGAGCTTGAACTTCGCGTGGAAAGGCAGGTCGGCGGAAGCCTGGTTGGTGTTGTCGCAGAATACGATGATCCGTCCGTCCGGCACCAACCGTACCGACGGGAACAGGAAGCGGATGCTGTCGCCCCGGTCGCTCAGGCCCAGTCCGTCCAGGTTGATTTCCTTGTCCGTGCTGTTCCAGATCTCGATCCAGTCGGGATACTGGCCGTTTTCATCGGTCACCGCCTTCGAGTTGGAAGGCATGATCTCGCTGATCACCAGGCCGCTGTACGCCCCGAGATCCTCTTCCCCGACGGTTTCCGTCAGGCCGGATTCCGTTCTGGTGGAATAAGTTGCCCGGTGGATCGGCTCCTTCGGCGTTACGATGACCAGCAGTACCACAGCGGCAATCGCCGCCGCCAGCAGCAGGAAGTTCATCCGCTGCCGCCTGCGGCGCAGCTTTGTGGCCCGGGAAGCCGCGCGGCGGCCGCGTTCCGGGTTTCCGGTCCTGTTTTCCACGGGCTTCCCTCCTTCCTGCCTTCCGGCAAATCACTCCGAAAAGTATACCATAATCCGGTTCAATCTGCAAATTTTCGCAACAATTTATCAGATATGTTGAATGCAGGAAATTTAGGACGCACCGGAATACCTGAAACCCGCGTGTTTCTTCTGCCAGTTCGATAAAACCACCGCGGCACACGGAAGGGCTGCGGGGCGAAGCCCCACCCTCTGGCTATCCCCGTCTCCGTTCCGGTCAGGCAGCATGTTCACCGGAGAAACTGAACGGAGAAAGTGTGCAGGGGAAAAGGATAAGGAGTGGTGTATCTGTCAGTCAAACAGTTTCCTGATCTCCTGCTCGCTCAGCGCGCTGAGCACCGACTCCCCGGGCGTGATCAATCTGTCAAACAGCGCCTTCTTCCTCGCGCCCAGCTCCACCACCTGCTCCTCGATGCTCTCCCCGGTCACCAGCCGGATCACCTGGACCTTCTTCTGCTGGCCGATCCGGTGCGCCCGGTCGGTCGCTTGGTCCTCCGTCGCCGGGTTCCACCAGGGATCATAGTGGATCACCAGGTCCGCGCCAGTGAGGTTCAGTCCGGACCCGCCGGCGCGCAGGCTGATCAGGAAGATCTGTCCCATACCGCCGTTGAATTTCTCGGTCATCTCCAGCCGGTCCCCGGCCGGGGTATCCCCGTCCAGGTACAGCACGGAATACCCGTTCTCCTCCAGGCGGCCCTTCAGGATCTTCAGCATGCTGGTAAACTGGCTGAACAGCAGGATCCGCCGCCCGTTCCCGATCATGCCGGGCAGCACCTCCAGCAGCATCTCCTCCTTGCCGCTTCCCCCGCGGTACTCGTTCATCACCAGCGCAGGATGGCAGCAGATCTGGCGCAGCTCCGTAATGGCGCTCAGCACCTCGATCCTTCCGCGGTTGATGCCCTTGTTCTCCATCAGCTCGTCCACCTTCGGGCGCAGCCGCTCCAGCGCAGCCCGGTAGATCCGGTTCTGCTCCGGCGTCATCTGCGCCGTCAGGGTGATTTCCATCTTGTCGGGCAGCTCTTCCAGCACCTCCTGTTTCAGCCGCCGGATCAGGAAGGGCCGGATCCGCCGCAGCAGGTCCTCCGCGTTCTCCCCGTCCTGGTACCTGCGCAGGAAGGAATTATATCCGGGCAGGTATCCCGGAAGCACAAAGTCAAAGATGCTCCACAGTTCCCCGATGCCGTTCTCCATCGGCGTGCCGGTCAGCGCGAAGCGCGTGTCGCCCTGCAGCTGTTTCACCGCCTGGGCGGCCACGCTGCCGGCGTTCTTGATGTTCTGCGCCTCGTCCAGGATCAGGAAGCGGAACGGAATCTCCTTCAGGAGGCCGATATCCCGGCGGATCAGCGGATAGCTGGTAATCGCGATATCCACGTCCCCGTGCTCCGCGATATGCCGGATCATGCTGGAGCGCTGCACGCCGTTTCCGTTCAGGATTACCGCGCTCAGGTCCGGCGCGAAACGCCGGATTTCGCTCAGCCAGTTATAGGTCAGCGACGTCGGGGCAACCACCAGGCTCGTCCGTCCCGCCTCGCGGTTAGCCAGGATCAGCGCGATAACCTGCACGGTCTTGCCGAGCCCCATGTCGTCCGCCAGGATGCCGCCCATATGCATCCGGTCCAGGGCATACATCCATTCGTATCCCCGCTTCTGGTAATCCCGCAGGCTGAGGCCCGGGGCCATCGCGGGCTGGCGGATTTCCGGCGCGCCGTTGGTCAGGCTGTCGGACATCGCCCGGACGCTTTCGTCCAGGGTGATTGGCAGCTTGCTGTTTTCCAGCATGCTGGTCAGGTAGCAGGCACGGTAAGCCCGCAGCGTGATCATCTCCCGCCCGGGTTCGCTTTCGTCCCGCACAGCGGCCTCGTAAATACCGGCCGCCGTTTCCTGCCACTCCGCCAGTTCGCCCAGGTCCAGGAATTCGCCGCTTTTCAGCCGGAAATACCGCCGCCGGCGGCTCAGGGCCTCCATCAGCTCGAGGATCTCCTCAATGGGTTCCCCGTCCTTCTCCAGCATCAGCTCCAGTTTCTCGCCGTTCATCCGCATGCTGCCGCTCAACACCGGGCGCCGCGGCAGGATCCGCTTGAACTCCCGGCTCAGGAACACCTCGCTGACTTCCTGCAGCTTCCGGACGCCTTCGCTGACAAAATCGAACACCGCGTCGCTTCCGCTCAGGCGGATGCTGTCCTTCCGGACCCGGAACCCGGCGTTCGCCAGGATCTCCAGCACAGTATGCTCCCCTTCCGCGTCGCGCAGAAGAAGCTTTTCCCCTTTGTCCAGGGTGATTTTCTTCTCCACCGGCGCGAAGGGGTTCAGCGCGATGTCCCCGTACATAAACTGGACGGACGCCGCCACGTTCTTTCCGTCGCGGTCCAGGTAGACTTCGGTCTTCAGCGGCATGCGGACCAGCCGCTGCCGCAGTTCCCCGCTCATCTCCACGCCGCCCCGCAGCTTCAGGTAGGGCAGCACCTCACCGATCACCCGGTCCGTATCCCCCAGGGGATAATCAAACAGGCAGCGGCCTTCGTACTGGTTTTTCCAGATCAGCCGGATCAGCTCCCGCTGGGTTTCCTCCGTCTGGATCAGCGTACCTCCGGTCATCGCCCAGGCGCAGTCTTCCGTCACCGGCAGGAAATCCGCCGGCATCCTTCCGGATACGCTCAGCCCCCGGGGCGTCAGGTTCAGCATGAACTGCAGGGATACATGGGATGTGCGCACCTGGCGGCACCGGATGATCTTTCCGTTGCTGTCCATCACCCGCAGCGGGGTCTCCCCGATCGTCTCCAGCAGTTCCCGGGTGAACGGATCCGGCAGCCGGAGCATCCGGGCAGCCGTTCCGCTTTTCTCCCCCTGGTCCCGCGCCGAAAGCAGCTTGCGGATCAGGTCCAGCAGCCGCTCGTCGTCCGTGGAAAGCTTCATCCATTCCGGCTGGTAGGTAAACTCCCGGCCGAAGGGCAGGGTTTCCGCGTTGTCGATCGCGTTCAGGAAGGCGCGGATATCCCGCACCACATACATTTTATTCTCCCCCGCGCGCAGGCCCAGGTGGACCTCCTGCCCCGCTTTCTGGGGCAGGGCCAGGGTCACCTCCAGGTGGATATTCGCCTCCGCCGGCATCTGGCGCAGGATCAGGTCGGACAGTTCCTCCGCCTTCTGCGGCGCGTTCTTCTTCAGCATGCTCTCCGGGATCTTCGCGCGTTCCGCGGAAAGCCACGCCGCCACCGCGTGCCGGCAGCAGCCCCGCCGGGTAAATGCGTCGCAGTCGCAGTATATGGTCAGGCTCCGGTTCAGCGTCACCGTCCGCGGCGGCTTTCCCGCCACGGTATACCGGATCATGCCGCTGTTCTGCTCGGCCACCTTCACGCTGCCGGCTTCCTCCAGTTCCCGCCCGGCCGCGTACTCTTCCTCGCCCGCCAGCCGTTCCATCTGCAAAGGATTCAGTCTCATCTTCCGCTCTCCTTATCCCTTCGAAAACACTGAACTTATATTATTTCTCCCTTCCCCATCCTTTTCCCTTTTCAGTTTTCGTTCCGTCACTGCCTTTTTCTCTCCCGGGAAACATAACAGCGGGACAGTTCCGCGAACCGTCCCGCCGTCCAGGGGCATCGTATCTTTTACTTTCCGGAAATGACAATCCCGTCCACCGCGATGTAGGGCACGACGCTTCCGCCGTCGCAGCACAGTTCCTTCGAAATCCCTCGGATGCTGCGGAAGGCTTCGCCCAGGTTGCCGTTCACCATCGTCTCGGTCACGGCGCACTTGATCCTGCCGTTCTCGATCAGGAAACTGTTCTTGGCCACGCCGGAGAACTCACCGTTCGTTCCGGGCTGGCCGCCGGAGAAACCGCCCATGAGCAGCCCCCTGTCCACGGAGGCGATCAGCTCGTCCAGCGTCCTGTCGCCCGGCGAGACCACCAGGTCGGAACCGGTGTTCTTCACAACGGGCCGCCCGGTCTTGTTCGCGGCGTACAGGTTCAGCCAGTGCGTCTTCAGCACGCCCTTTTCGATCAGGGTCACGTCCTCGGCCAGGAAATTGCTGCCCGTCGCGCGCTCACCGTTGATAATCCGTTCGTCAAAGGGCTTCATGGCAATGGTCAGTTTTTCGTCCGCCACCTGCTCGCCCACCTTGTCCAGCCACAGGCTTGTTCCGTCGATGATTACACCGCCGCTGATGTAGTTCATCAGGGTCATGTAGATGAAATCTGTCGCGCAGCCGGGCGTCATGATTACGGTGCCCGTGAACTTGCCCTCCAGGGCCTGGGGATCCATGCTGTTCTGAACGCTCTCCATGTGTTTGCGCAGGTCGCCCAGCTCCATAAACGGCGTGTCCAGCGTCTTCATGCCGACACCGGTGTAGTCCAGGCCGGTCGTCTTTTCCCCGTCAGTCGCGCAGATTTCGATGCTGAAATGATAGATGCCGCCGAAGCCCTCAAACTCCGTTCCGTTGGTATTGCGGGTAATCCAGCTCCACCGGTCATAGGACCCGATACCCATCATGATCCGGACCTTCGGGTACTCCTTCGCGGCGGTGTCCAGGAACTCTTTGATCCGTTCGATGAACCGGTCCATATCCGGCTCACAGACGCCCTGGCGGAATACATGCTTTCCCTGGCCCGGGGCGATATCGTGGCACTCGTCCTCCGTCGCGGACGCGGCGGCCGCCTTCGCGTCCTGAAGCAGCGCCTTCAGCCCGACCTCCGTCAGGTCGTTGCCGCTGGCCGAACCCATCTTCGCGCCGTCAAACAGCTTCAGGGAGGCGGTATTGTTGAACACGGTCCGCAGCAACTTGAATTCCCCGTTTTCCAGGTTCAGCTCCTGCTTCTCGGAATTGCAGAGCGTATAGGAATATTTCGCGGCGTTTTCCGCCCGCAGAATCCCGTCCATCAGGGCGGCGGTTTTTCTCAGTTCCATCTTATCTGCCTCCAATCATGATCCTGCATCTCATGTGCGGTCCGCCCATGCCGACCGCCATCGGCTGCTTCTTGCCGCAGAAGCCGCTGGAAGACCACTGGACCTCGTCGGAAACCATATCCACGGTCTTCAGCATTTCGAAGGCCACACCGGTCACGGTGGTATCCAGCAGCGCCTTGCCCAGTTTGCCGTTTTTGATCTCATACCCGCAGGTCACGCCGAACATGAACTCGCCCGTCAGGTCCGCCTGTCCGTTGCCGGAATCGATCAGGTAATACCCGTCGTCCACCGACGCGATCAGGTCGTCCACGCTGCTCTTTCCCGGCAGGATGCAGGTGTTCCGCATCCGGATGATCGGCTCGTCCTGGAAGGTCCATCCGCGGGCGTTTCCGGCCGGCTTCATGCCGTACTCCGCGGCGCTTTCCCGGTCGTTCATGTATCCGACCAGGATGCCGTCCCGGATCAGCACGTCGTCCTCAGCCTTCGTGCCTTCGTCGTCCAGGAAGACCGGCAGGGGCGCCGGTTGGTCGCCATAGGTATGCGCGAAGTCCACCATCGTTACCAGGTCGGACGCTACGCGTTTATTAAGGTTCGGTCCGGCCACGCTGCCGCCGCGGACCAGGTCCGCCTCGACCGTATGCCCGACCGCCTCATGCGCCAGCATACCGCCCATGAAACCGCCCAGCACCACCGTCTTGTATCCGGCCTCGGCGTATACGCCTTCTTTCTTGTCCATCAGCTTCTGATACAGCTCGTCGATCCCGGGAAACATCTTCGCCGGATCGGCGAAATGGTCCCGGAAGCTTCCGAAGCCGCCGAAGGCCTTGAACAGTTCCACCGGAACCCCGTCCTTCGTCTCGGCGCTCATCATGACGTACACATAGCACCGGGGCGTGATCAGGTGTCCGTCGTACGCGTCGGAAGTATAAATGATCCGGTCCTGGGAGTCCTCGGTATAGACCACGGTCCGGCTGGCAAGGTCCGGATACTTCTCTTCGATGTAGCGGTCCACCGTTTTGCACATGTCAATGATCGTCTTCTGGTCCGCGTCCGCGATGTCCGTGTTCAGCGGGATCGTGCCCGTTCCCATGGATGCGGGCAGGGCCACGTTCCTGCCGGAATGCCTTCCCAGCGCCATCGCGTTCTCCGTGGCCGCGCGGATCACCTTGTCCGCCGCCTCCGGGCTATACTCCGCGATCGACGCGAATCCGAAGGTCCCCTTGTTGTTGACCCGCGCGCTGATGCCCGCGGCCTCGCTGCGGCTGTTCTGCACCAGGTTGCCCTTCAGCAGCACGACCCTGCGGTTCCGGTTCGCGTGGCCGCGCAGAACCGTCTGCACGCCGTCCGCGAACAGCGCTTTTTTGCCTCCGAAAATGTCTTGCAGCATACTCTTCCTCCTGTGGAAAGCGGAAACTCCGCTTTTTCTTCGGTCATTTTATTCTACCGG
>JAILIE010000079.1 GCA_024695415.1 Clostridiales bacterium
CCGCGGCGACTTATTTCAGTCCTTTGATCATCGCCAGGCCGCCGTAAAGGATGGAATCGTCGCCCAGGGAAGCGCATTTCAGCTCCACCGTGGAGCGGATCTGCGGCAGGCAGTACCGGTCCACCTCGGAAAGGATCTTCTTCAGGAAAAGGTCCCCCAGCGCCTCGATCACACCGCCGCCGTAAATCACCAGGTCCGGGGAGAAGGTGTTGATCATGTTGCCCGTGGCCACCGCCAGCCAGTGGCAGGCCCGGTCGACCGCTTCCTCCGCCACCGCGTCCTCCGCTTCCAGGGCCTTGACCAACCGCTTGGAGCGGAACACGCCCTCGGTCACCGCGTCCGCCATCAGGGTGGTCCTGCCCCGCGCGGCCTGCTGGCGGATATAGGCGCTCATGCCCTGCTTGCTGGAGAAGGCCTCCAGGCATCCGCGCTGGCCGCAGTTGCACAGCGGTCCTTCCGGATCCAGGATCATGTGCCCGTATTCGGCCCCCTTGAACATATGACCGGTATACAGTTCACCGTTCAGCACGAGCCCGCCGCCCATGCCGGTTCCGACGAAAAATCCCACAATATTCCGGTATCCGCGCGCGGCGCCGAAGTGGTACTCACCCAGCACGCCCATGTTCACGTCGTTGCCGACAAAGAAAGGAACACCGAACTGCTTCCGCATGGTGCCGGCGATGTCGTAATCCTTCCATGGCAGGTTTGGGCAGAACAGCACGATTCCCTTTTCCTGGTCGATCACGCCCGGCGCGCAGGAGGCGATCGCTTTCAGGTCATTCCGGTCGATCCCGGACTCCCGGATCATCTCCTCCACCACGTCAATGATGACCTTTTCCACGTCCGCCGAAGCGGATCCGCCGCTCTTGGAGCGCTTTTTCAGCCGGTAGATAATCTCGTCCTTGCTGTTGAAAATCGCGCCCAGTACCTTTGTTCCGCCGACATCCAGACAGATATTGTACTTTTCAGCCATGGTTCAGTCCTCCTTCTGTGATCCGAACATTTTATGAAACAGGTTCCGGAATCCGATTCTCCGGGCCGGAGCGGGCTCTGTCCGCGGGGTCTCCGCCTGCGAGGGTTCTGTTTGCGGGGGCTCCGCCTGCGGTTCTTCCGCCTGCGGGGGTTCCGCCTCCTCCGGTTCGCTGAGCGATACTCTGCGCTCGCTGAAATAGCGGTACAGCGCTTCCTGGGAGGAAGTCCCGGCGCCCTCCGGATCCCGGAAATAGGTGCCGTCCGCCTGCATCTGCCATCCTTTTTCCCGGTCCTCACGCAGCGCCGAAAGGATCTCGTTCAGCTGCTCCCGGATATCCGGTGTGACCGCCTCGATAAACGCCTCCACCCGGCGCTCCAGGTTCCGGTTCAGCATATCGCCGGAACCGATGAACAACCGCTGTTCCTCCCCGTCGCCGAAGCTGTAGATCCGGGAGTGTTCCAGCCAGCGGCCGACCACGCTCGTGACGGTGATGTTGTCTGTCAGGCCGGGCACGCCCGGGCGCAGGGAGCAGATGCCGCGGATGAACAGCTCCACGCGGACGCCGGCCTGCGAGCATTCGATCAGCTTCTCCATCACCTGGCGGTTGTTGATCGCGTTGGCCTTGATCGCCACATGGCCGTTTTCGCCTTTTTCGATCTCGCGGTCCAGCATTTCCAGCAGGCGGCTTTCAAAGCTCAGCGGGGCAATCCAGAGGTGCTGCGTTTTCGGCGGGAGCTCGCCCTGCTCCAGGGCTGCGAAAACGGACTCCGCTTCCAGCCCTGCCTCCTCCCGTGCGGTGATCAGCGACAGGTCGGTATACTGCTCCCCGGTCACCTCGTTGTAATTGCCGGTACCGATCTGGGTGATCCGGCTGACCTGCCCGTTGCTTTGCCGGCGGGTAATGACGCACAGCTTGCTGTGGACCTTATGGTCCGGCAGGCCGTAGATGACGCGGCATCCCGCGTCCTCCAGCATCTCGGAATAGTCGATATTGTTCTGTTCGTCAAAACGGGCCCGCAGTTCCAGCAGGCACAGGACATCCTTTCCGCGGTCGGCGGCATAGGCCAGCGCGGCGGCGATCTTGCTGCTGCCGGACATGCGGTAGAGCGTGATTTTGATGGATTCGACCTCCGGATTGTCCGCCGCTTCGTAAATCAGGTCCACGAAGGGCATCATGCTCTGGAACGGGAAGCTCATCAGCAGGTCCCGCCGGTCGATATAGGTAAAGAACTCGCCCTTCTTCAGGCCGATGTCCCGGGAGGGTTTCCTCTCCGGATACCGGAACTCCGCCGGACCGCCGATGCAGGAGCGGAAGGACAGGTCAAAGGGCACGGTCTGGGTGAACACCCGGTTTTCCGTCACATGCAGTTTCTTGATCAGAAGCGCCTTCGCCGGATCCGTCAGCTTGCCGTAAATCCGCGCGCGGACGGGCATTTCCCGCTTCCGTTTGCTGAGCATGCCGCTCATCTTTTGGCGCAGGTCGTCGTCCTCCTGGATCTCGTCCCGGGTCATAAACACGTCCGCGTTCCGGGTCACGTCGACGATCGCGGACTGGGCGACATTCTCCTTTTTCAGCAAGAGCGGCAGGAAATGGCGGACCAGCTGGTCGGTCAGCACGATCTTCTGGCACCCGTTGATCTCGAACGTCTGGTACGCGGGAATCCGGTTCAGCGGAATAATGCACAGCCTCTGGTCCGTTCCGCGGCCGAGGAACGCGATGACATGCCGCTCCCCGCTCCACAGGAAGGGCAGCGGCTGGTCCATTCCGATGATTTTCGGAAACAGCATATCCCGGATGTCGCCGAAGAGCTTTTTACTCATCAGCTCATCCACCTTGCTGATCTTCCGGAAATCCAGCACCTCGATCTTGCTGGCCTGCAGCTCGTCCCGGATGGATTTCCAGATGCTCTCCATCATGGCCTGCTGCTCCCGGATGATCCGCAGCACCTCGCTGATCTGCGTCTCCGGCAGCATTTTGGTCAGCGGGTCCGGCGTGTCCGGCGTCAGCAAGGCCCGGTGGGTCAGGATCCCGATCCGCACCCGGAAGAACTCCTCCAGGTTGGACTGGTAAATCATCAGGAATTTCAGCCGCTCCAGCAGCGGGACCGTCGGGTCCGCCGCCTCCGCGAGCACGCGCCGGTTGAATTCCAGCCAGCTCAGTTCCCGGTTGATATAAATCTTTTCCGCCGCGGACCGGTCCGCGTTCTTGTTTCTGTTTTCCTTCGCCATGTTCCGCTCATTCCTTTATTTTTTCCGCTTATTCCTCCCCGCCCTCCGGCGGGCAGGCCTTCAGCGTCATTCCGGCTTCCGGGGTCACCCCGCGCAGGGCGCACAGGTCGTCAACGGTCACCAGCAGCATATTGTGCTTTTCGAAAAACTCCATGCTCCGCTTCGCCAGCTCCATCGGAAAAGCGTTGGCGTCATGGCACAGGATGATGTCCCCGTCCTCCGCGCCGATGACGCATCCGTAGCAGTGGCGCAGGTCGTCGTCCGAATCGTCCAGCGCCACGTCCTGGGAATTGACGTTCCAGAGGATCATCGGCATCTCGCTCCCGGCGTTGACATAGATCTTCCAGTTGCCGCCCGGCGGGCGCATCAGCGTGGGCATGACGCCGATGATGTCGCTCATCGCCTGGTCGAACAGTTCCTCCCACTGGGCCCATTTCTTCTCGGTGACCTTGTTCTGCTCATGCGTCCAGGCATGGCTCTGTACGCTATGCCCGGAGTCGTATTCCAGGTGCAGCAGTTCTGCATTCTTCTCCAGGCGGTGTCCGATCAGGAAAAATGTTACCTGGCCCGGATTCCGGGTGGAGGCGTTCAGCACCTCCCGGCTTCTTCCCTTCACCGGTCCGTCATCATAGGTCAGCGCGATCAGGCCATATCCGGAGCAGTCCGTTTCCTGCCGCGCTTCTTCCGTCAGGATTTCCCGCAGTCCCGGCACATAGATCTCCACCCGCAGGAGCGCTTCCGCATGCGCGGGATAAAGATCCGCGGCCGGATAATACAGCGCCAGGTGGCCGGGCGTCATCACGAAGCCGGTATCCGCCAGGGCGTCCCGGCTGCAGATCCGGTCCAGTTCCTCCGCGGCCGGTTCCTCCCCGGGAAACTGGTCCTGCACCTGGGTCCGGATTTCCCGGATCAGGGTTTCCCATCCGTCCTCGCAGATGATATCCCCGAGCCGGATCAGCCGGCCCGTTTCCATGTCATAGGTGTAATCCTCGCATTTCACCCACAGCTGTTTGTTGCTGGCCGAAGCATGCGCGTGGATATGGAAGCTCATCCAGCGGTCTCCCGTCCGGGTAATCTGCGTGCAGATGTCCCCCCGGGGCGGGCTGTGGACCGCGTCCTTTCCCGGCGGCACCTGCGCTTCCGTTTCTTCCTTCAGCGCGTCCACCCGGGCGTTGATCGCGTCGTTCACGTCCTCCCGGGCGGAATGCAGCACCGACCAGGTGATCATCTGGTAATGCTTCAGGGTCGTGATTTTGATATCCTGCGTCACCCGCAGCACGTCCGGGATCTCCCGCTCCGCCGAGGCCGCCGGAAATATCATTCCCAGAATCAGAATGCCCAGGATCAGGCACCTGATCCTTATTGTTTTCATGCCGTCCTGTCCTCCGTTCACCGGACTGTTGAATAGATTTCCGTGCCATATGGCGTCTTTCATATTATTATATCCGAAAACCGTCCTGCTGGGAAGAGCCCGTTATCCCCTGACGCACCTTTATTCCCCGCAGTACCAGCCGTACTCGTATCCGGGATCGGGTGTCCCCGCCGCGGGAACGACCCGGATACGTGCCAGCGCGTTCGGCTGAAGGGACAGCGTGATTTTCGCGCCTTCACCGCTGTTTTCCGGAATCAGCACCTTCCGGGCGGGCTGGCCCGCGGCCCGGAGGAACGCTGTCTGTTCTGCCGTCAGGTCCGCCGGCTCGCCCATCCGGTGCCAGCAGGCCAGCGGATTGCAGCATTCCCCGTCCACCAGGTCCAGCAGGGCGGCCGTCTTTCCTTCCACGGGAAGCGTCAGGGCCAGTTCCAGGTTTTCCTTTTCCCCGCCGTTGCACAGGTTCCACAGCACCGCCTCATATCCGCCGTCTTCCCGGCGGACGATCACGGAATGCTCGTCCCGCCGTACGCATTCGCCGCGCAGGTTCGTGAAGAACGCGAAAGCCCAGAGTGTCGGCTTGGGAATCAGGCCGTTCGCCATCATTCCGAAACCGCCGTGGAACGGGCGGGTCGGAATTCCCTGTTCCTCAAACACGTCCCCGAAGGTCCAGTAGCTGTATCCGTCCGCCACGTCGCCGAGGCGGGCGAGAAGGGCCGCTGTCAGGGCGGCGTTCAGGTTGGTGTCGTGGATCGGGCAGAAGGGATGATAGCTGGTATTGAATTCGGTAATGTACATCGGAATTCCCCTGAATTCCGGATAGGAGTCGATGATATCCCGGGATTCCTGCATCTCCGCGATCAGCACCTCCGGATCGTTCATCCGGTGATAGAGATAGCGGCCTTTGCGTTCCGGCGGCTGTCCCAGGTACGCGTGGCGGGTCACGAAATCCACGGGAAGCTTTTCATCCCGGCAGAAGGCGAGGAAATCCGCGATCCACTGCTGGCTTCCCTCCCCGCCGCAGATAGCGGGTCCGCCGACGCGCATGCCGGGCAGGACGTCGCGCACCGCGTTCACCGTGATCCGGTACAGTTCCAGGTACTTCGGCTTGTCGGCATTCTCCCAGAATCCGGGAAGGTTCGGCTCGTTCCATATCTCGCAGGGCCATGCCTCGACCTTCTCCCGGCCGTAGCGATGCACCAGGTGCTTCAGCGTTTCCCGTACCAGGGCGCACCAGGCCTCCGGATCCTTCGGCGGAACGGTATGCGCTTTCCAGTAGAAGAGCGTGTGGTCGGAGGACGAAAGCTTTTCCGGCATGAATCCCAGCTCCAGGAAAGGCTCCAGGCCGTTCTCCAGCCAGGCGTCGACCACCCGGTCCAGGTAGGTGAAGCAGTACCCCTGCTGTTTTTCGCCGAAGGGCGGACCCCATTCCTGCCAGATTCCCATCTGGTCGCTGAAAAGCCCGTGCCCCCGGACATGGCGGAAGCGGCATTCCTTCTGCACCGCCGCCATCTGGTCCTGGTATTCCCGGTGGAGCGCGAGGTCCACCCGGCCGGTGCCGACGCAGTAGTCCGCCAGGTTCCTGAAAGCCGCCCGGTCCCCGGGTCGAATCACGATATCCTTACGCATATGTTTCCGCCCTTCCCTTTGTCGTTTTATCCATCATACAATAAACCGCCCCGAAAGAAAAGCGGAACCGGCACCCATCGGGCAGCAAAAAAGAGAGGCGTTTCCGGCTTTGCCTCTCTTTTCCGGTATTCACTTCCGTCCGCCCGCGTGTTTACCTCCAGATCATGGAATCCGCGGGTTTGTCCTTTCCCTTGTCGTCGCAGTTGGGATTGACGCATCTGTACAGCGGGGAAACCACGCACTTCGCGGGCAGGCCGCACAGCGGGCAGTGGGGGGAATTGGCCTTGAGCACAATGAATCCCGGGTCCCCTTCTATGCCGATGATTCCGCCTTTCGCCTTTTCCATCTGCTTCTGGGTCAGTTCAGGGTTCTCCGCGTTCTCAGAGATGCCCCCTCCGGCCGTCTTCTTTTCGTTTTCCATATTCAGACCCCCTTTTCGATGAATCAATTGGCTGATTTTCATAATCGGTTTTCCTCCGTTGTGTACGGGTACAATCATGATATCTGTCCTGATAGCTTCCTGTCAAGGCTTCCGGTCACCTGTCCCCGTTCTTTTTCTGGTCCTTTATATCCGGGGTGCCCGCCGCCGCGACCATTTCCATATCCTCCAGCGCCAGCTCCCGCGCCGTGTACCTGGCATGAACGGAATCGATGACCTGCTGCAGTTCCCGGTTCCCCGCGAACTTCTGGTAATCGAACAGCTGCTTCAGTTTCCTCTCCATGTCCAAGCGCCTCCTTTCACCCGGTTTTTCCGGATTTCGTCGTCCGGTCACCAGTTCATACGCAGGCCGCCGGGAGGATGGCAGTAAAACTGCAAAAGTTTTTTCCGGATGCTTCTTTTCCCCGCCGTCTTTCCATAGTACAATGGAATCACCCATCAGGATGTTTCATGTTTTCCGGTCGTTCCGGACCCGCTGAAAGGAGAACCCTGACATGAAAAAATGGATGTGTTTCCTGCTGGCGCTGTGCCTGTTCCTCTGCGGAGCGGCCGCGGCGGAGGAAAAAGAAGCTTCCGTCCTGATTCACCTGCCCGTCCTTGGGGAGGATTCCGCCAGTCCCACCGGCCGTGTCACCACCTGGAGCTGCGTGTATTTCGGTTCCTATCCCTCCGCGGAGGTGGTGGACAGCACCTGGAACGCGGTGGACGACTATGCCCTGCGGGAAGGCGACCTGATCCGGGACGACGACCTGTTTGTCCGGCTGGAAACCGCGCCCTGGCAGGATAATACCCTGGAAATAGACGGCGCCTCCTACATCCGCGTCGGACTGGACAGAGCGCCTTCATCCGGCGGCGTCCGGGAGCAGCACTATAACTGGGACTATTCCCGTCCCTGGCACTATTTCCGGATCCAGCCACTCCGCTGGCGCGTGCTGGATATCCGGGACGACCGGGTGCTCCTGCTGGCGGACCGGATGCCGGACAGTCTCCCGTTCCACGTCGCGGACGAGGACGTTACCTGGGAAAACAGCACCCTGCGTTCCTGGCTGAACGGCTACGGCGCCGATGCCAACAAACAGGGCACCGACTATACGGGCACAGGCTTTATCGACCGCGCCTTTACCGCCGCGGAACAGGAAGCGATCCTGCCCGCGGACTGCCGGAACCTCGCGAACCGCGACTACGGCACGTCCAGCGGCGGGGATACGTCCGACCGCGTCTTCATTCTTTCCAATGAAGAGGTTTTCGAGGGGGAGAATGCCGGCCGCTACGGCTTTGATCCCGGCCGGGACTGGGACGATCCGGCCAAGCGTTTTACCTCCACCCTGTACGCCAAATGCATGGGCGCCTGGTGGTCGCCGGTGGACGCCTATGCCGGAAACTCCTTCTGGTTTATGCGGACCAACGGCTATACGCCGCGGAGCGTCACCTATATCTGCGACTTCGGGTTCATCTACAGCAAGGGCACCCTGGTCACCTGCGGCGATGCGGGTGTGCTTCCCGCGATGTGGGTGAACACCGGCCGGGCTGACCTCGTGTCCGCGGGGGAAACCAGTTCCTCGGAAATCATCCGCGGCGCGGACGGGAACGAAACCGCTTTCCCCGTCCCGGACATCTCCAGCCCGGTCATAGCCGCGGATGAAACGATGCCCGGCGGAATGGCAACGATCTGGAACGCGGTCGCCTTCGGCCATTATCCGCAGACGGAAATCCTGCAGGCGGCTTCCCCGCTCTCCGGGGCGGACGCGGAGATCGACCCGGACCTGTTCCGGCGCCTGGAAACGGCGGCGGGCGGGGAAGATGAGGTTCTCCTTGAAAATCTCCGCTATGTCCGGCTCGACGGGCGCTGGTTCCGCTGTGATCCGATCATCTGGCGGGTGCTGGAGGTGTCGGACGGAACGGCCCTGCTCATGGCGGACAAATGCCTGGACAGTGTTCCCTGGAACGCCGAATACCGGGATGTTTTCTGGGAAGAATCGGACCTGCGTTCCTGGCTGAACGGTACCGCCGGCGCTGACAGCCCTGCTTACGGCGTGCGTTCCTTCGCGGAAACTGCGTTCACGTCGGACGAACTCAGCGCCATTATGCTCTCCGCGGTACCCAACGCCAGCAACTATTACTTCGGCACCGCCTGCGGCTCCGGCACCCGCGACCGGGTATTCATTCTTTCCGAGGAGGAAGTATTCTGTTCGGAAAAAGCGGAGAGATACGGTTTCCGGCCCAGCGACGCCGTCGCGGATCCCGGCCGGCGGCTGAAGCCCACCGCTTACGCCGCGGCCCGCGGCGCCTGGCAGGCGGACGGCGCTGAAACGTCCGGTATCGGCTTCTGGTTCCTCCGCACGAACGGCTATACCCGGGACAATGTGGTCTATGTCGGTGAAATGGGCTACCTGTACAACCGGGGCATTCCGGTCACCTGCATGGACGCGGGCATCGTTCCGGCGATCCGGATCCGGCTGGGCGCCGCGCCGGTAACGCGCGTGGAGGATATCTCCTCCCGCCCGGAATAACAATACGCCCTGACTGAAAAGGACCTGCGGTCTCCATGGCCGCAGGTCTTTCTGTTGTTTATTTTTTCCGGGGAATCTTTCGCCGTTCCATGGCAATCTTCATCATCCGCTCGTTTTTCCGGACGCTGCTCCGCCGGTTCTCTTCCTCCAGGCGGCTGTACATCCTCCAGCGCTCCGGCGTCAGCGACCCGTCCTCCAGCGCCCGGCGGACCGCGCATCCCGGTTCGTTCCGGTGGGTGCAGTCGGAGAAGGCGCACCGGCTGACCAGGTCCGCGATGTCGGCGAATGTGCCGGCAATCCCTTCCCCGGCGTCGATCACGCCCAGTTCCCGCAGGCCGGGAGTATCAATCAGGGAAACGCCGTCCACCTCGATCAGTTCCCTGTGGGTGGTGGTGTGCCTGCCTTTGGAGTCCTCCTCACGGATTTCGCCGGTCCGCATGATCTCCTGTCCCGCCAGCGTGTTGATCAGGGTGGATTTTCCCGCGCCGGAGGAGCCGAGGAGCGCGATCGTCACGCCGGGCCGGAAGTATTCCCGCAGGCGTTCCAGGCCGAAACCGGTCCGGGAGCTGATCACGATCGTCTTCAGGTCCCCGCTCAGGGCGGCCGCTTTCGCTTCCATTTCCCCGGGATCCGGGCAAAGGTCCGCCTTGGTCAGCACAGCGACCGGGACAGCCCCTCCGGATACCGCCATGGCGGCGTAGCGCGCGATCCGGCCCGTGCTGAAATCACGGTTCAGGGATGTGATGATAAACACATAGTCGATGTTGGCAATCAGCGGCTGCACCTGCAGGGTCTTGGCAAACCCGTCCGCGTGGCCGCTGCGGTCCGGGCGGCAGAAAACAGTTTTCCGCGGCAGGATCTCCCGGATCAGGCTGTCGCCGTACGGGTTCTCCGTAATGTTCACATAATCGCCGACCACGGGGTATTCCTCCCGGAATCGCAGGTTTCCGGTCAGGACGCAGTAGGTCTCTTCCTCCCCGCTCCGGACCAGGTAACGGTCCCTGTGGACCTGTATGACACGGCAGTTGTTATTCAATCCTCTGTTTTCCCCCTTTCTCACTTCCGCACCTGTTTGCGGTAGCGGTATGTCATCCGGCCGAAGGTGCCGGTATAGGCCAGTTCCTCCCATCCGTCCGCCAGCAGCTGTTCGTTCCGTCCGGTCTCCCGGCGCTGGTCTCCGGGCACGTCCAGCAGCCATCCGCCGGGCCGGGTCACACGGGTCAGCTCGTCCACTTCCTCCCGGAAGCGGTCGCCGACCACATGCCCGCTCATCGTGACGTCAAAGCTGTTGTCCGGAAAAGGCAGGCTGTCGCACAGCCCGTCGCACACCCGCATATTGCGGATTCCCTTCCGGGCGATTTCGTCGCGCATGAATTCGCGCAGGGCGTCCACCGGTTCGCTGGCCGCCACAAAAGCGGCGCGTTCCGCCGCCGCGAAGGCAAGCCTTCCGGTTCCGCTTCCCACATCCAGCACCGTCTTCCCTTCCAGGGCGCACAGCTCGTACAGGCGTTCCTTCCTCCAGCCGTAGATAAAGTCGCATTTCTCCGCCATCACTTCCGGCGTAGTATAGATCACAAAGTCCTCAAACTGGCCGAGCACCCTGTTTTCCGCCTTCCGGACCTGCTCCGGCGCCATATGCGCCGGAGCCTGCGCGGCCAGCGTTTTCACTTTTTCCGCCATCTCCGGGCATTTGTGTTCAAACAGCCAGGCCGCCTTCGGGTTTGCCCTCAGCGCGGCGGCCATCGCCTGCTCCGTCTCCGGATCCATGTTCTCCAGCATCAGCCGGATCTGGAACCGTTCCATCCGCAGCATGCAGTCAAATGAATAGTCTTCCGTTTGAATCCATCCGAGAATTCCCATAGGTTCCTCCTTTTTCAGGTCGTCTGTCGTTGGTTCTTTCCGTTCGGTTTTATGTGTGTTTTCGTTCGTTTTCATCATCATTCATCCTCCCCCTTTCCCGTTTCCAGGCACGAAAAAGCCGCTTATCCGACATGGATAAGCGGCCGGTCAAGCCTGACAGGTACCGGGATTACTCCGGTCTGCTCTTCGGATGATCGGACACATAACCTGTGCGGATAATATTCGCGGTGTTCACCGCCGCTGCAAACTGTTCTTCATTCCTGACTGTCCGCATACGAAGAGCCTCCCTTCCTGTTGAAATCGGGATGAGTGTACTATAAACCTTCACGCCCGTCAAGGGTGAATCGCGAAAACCGGGCGGTTTGCCCGGTCACGGGCGGGAGGGCGTCTGGCTGTCCCGGCCGTCTTTTCCGGCTTTGCGGACGCGCTTGTCCGCGTACAGCGCGCGATCCGACTCCGCCAGGATCGGGTCCAGCGGCAGGGGATCGCTGACCGGGCAGGACGCCGCGCCGATGCTGGCGCGGATCCGGTAATCCTTCGGTCCGCAGGCTTCCCGCGCGGCGGCTTCGATCCGGTTCCGGATCTCTTCGGTATCCGGGATCGCTGAGCTGTCGCCCAGGATGGCGAAAGCGAACTCGTCGCCGCCGTACCGGGCGCAGATTCCTTTGTCCCCGGTCACCTGCTCCAGCGCTTTGGCCAGGCACTGGATAGCGTAGTCCCCTTCATAATGCCCGAAAACGTCGTTGATGGATTTCAGCCCGTCCATGTCCATGGCGTAAAGCGTCAGCGTTTTTCCCCGGGATTCCGGAAGCCGGATCCTGCGGTCCAGTTCCCGCAGGAATCCCCGCCGGTTGTACAGCCCGGTCAGGTAGTCATGCTCCGCCATCCGGAGAATGGCGTTGTTGGCTTCCGCAAGCCGCCGGTTGCCGATGACCGCGTTGAACGCGGCGGAAAGGAAAAGGGCTTCCTCCTCAAAGCGCTCCTGCTCCCGCATGCTCCAGGCCTGCAGGCCGGAAACGAGATAGCCCATGGTTTCCTCTTCGTTCTGCAGAAGCTGGACCATCAGGATCCGGATGGAGGGATCGCTCCGGACGGTTGCCTCGTCGGTGACCGGCGATTCCTTCCAGCGGTACACGGTGCCGGGAAGGAACAGGCCGTGCCGGCTGTGCATCACACTCCGGGCCTGGCCCTTGTCTTTCTCGTTCAGGACGGCGGCAAAATAGAACGGGTTCGGCCAGCCGGAAAACAGCGCGGACAACTGCTTCGAAAGCCTGTCCAGCGAATTCATGCTCAGGGTCTTGCGGATGAAGTTTCCCATCGCCCGGATATGGCGTGTATACATCAGGTTGTCGATCTTCAGCTCTCCGCTTTTCTTGGTGGAGAGGAAGGAATTGCCCTGTACGCACCCGCAGGATTCACGCCGGATAAAATCGAAGGGGACCGGCCACGTCTCGGTCCGGCCGGTATTCTCCTCCTGCCAGGAATCCATCCGGTCCAGCATCCGGCCGTACATATACGCGAAACCCGGCCGCGCGGTGGTAATGGCCGGCACATGGCTTTCTCCCTGCAGGATGCCGTCAAAGCCCGCCACCCGGACCTGTTCCGGAACCCGGATATTCCTTTCGGACAGATAGATGGACACCGCGATCGCCATGGCGTCATTCGCGCAAAGGAAGGCTTCCGGCATGTTTCCGCCTGCCGCGAAGTAACCGTTCAGCGCCCGGTAGGTCGGTTCGTCCCAATATTCGCCGTAAATGACCTTGTCCTCCGGAAGGGAGCCTCCGTTCTCCTCCAGGATCTCCCGGCACAGGCGGATCCGGTCCTCCGAAAAAGAGTTCCCGCGGATGCCGGCCACCATGACGATGTCCCGGCATCTGTGGTCTTCCACCATATGGCGGACGACCTTTTCAAAGCCGTCCAGGTAGGAAAAGGCCAGGTTGATACAGCCTTTATACGCGCGTTCCAGCATGAAGACAGGCAGTTTTCTCCTCTGCGCGAGCCGGATAATACTCTGGTTGATCTCGTCTGAACGGATCATTTCCCCGAGCAGCAGGAAGCCCGCCAGGTTCGGGATGTCGAAAGCGGCCATGAACTCACGGATGCTTTCCTCCCCCCGGGATTCCACGCCGCTCCGGTCAAACGCCACGCACATGGGCAGATAATTCCGCTGTTCCGTCACCTCAATCAGCTGGCTGAGGATGAGGTTCAGGTTCTCCACGTCCTCCCATGAGGCGCAGACGGCGACGATCCTGCGATTACCATCGCTTTGTTTCATACAGTCCATATTCCTTCCGCGCCGGTTTTCCCCGGCGTAATCCGTATAAGAACTCGATCACAATTCCTTTGGTACATCATACCGCAAAAAAACGGCCGTGGGAAGAAAAATCTGGCAGAAAGGATTTTTAATCTGATTCTCATGATTATTTCATCGCTTTTTCAGGACAGGCGGAATGGATTGTGCTACGATACACCTGCCGCCGGAGAAGCGGCAGGAAAGTGAACCCGGAAAGCGGAGGAGGAGAAGAATATGAAAACGGTTATGTCCATCATTGCCGGCCTGGTCATCGGATATTTTGCCTACCAGTACTTTATCAGCAATTCCAAAGGAAAGCTGAACGGACGGCTGCACAAAAGCGTCCGGGACAAGAAGCTGGCGGGCGTGTGCGGCGGACTCGCGGAGTACCTGGGTGTTGACCCGACCATCGTCCGCCTGGCGTGGGCGGCGCTGATCTTCGGATGGGGCACCGGCGTGCTGGCCTACATCGTCTGCGCCATCGTGCTGCCGGAGGGACAGGAACCCGCCCGGAACGACGGCGAGACGGTTCAGGCTGAATAACGGAACCGCCCGGTTCCGGCTGAATCATGGGAAGGACGCGTGCCTTCCCTTTTTCTTTTATGCCCGTTGTGGTATAATCCGCTCAGTCTGATCAATGGAGGGATGAATATGGACAGCGGTGTCCTGAACCGTCTGAACGGCGGAGCGATCTGGCTGGTATGCGGAACGATCGTCGCCTTCATCGCGGTGGTCTGTGTGGTGTTCATGGTTCGCGCGTGGCGCGCCGGAAAGGCGCTGGGCATGGACCCGGTCAAAATGCGCCGGGCCGTCACTTCCAGCGCGACCTTTTCAATCCTGCCCAGCCTGGGCATTCTCCTGGGGGTTCTCGCCCTGAGCGGCAGCCTCGGAACGCCGTGGCCCTGGCTGCGCCTGAGCGTCATCGGCGCGCTGCACTATGAAACGGTGGTTGCGGAAGGCGCCGCGGAACAGGTCGGAGTCAAGCTGGGGACGGAGTCCATGACCGTGGAAGCGTTCGCGACCATCGCCCTGCTGATGAGCGCGTGCATCGTCGGGGGCATGATCCTGGCTGTCTTCTTCAACAAGCGGTATCTCCGCAAACTGCAGGGCCGGAATCCCGCGGCGTCCGGAAAGTCCTCCGGCGGCTTCGGGGACAGGGCGATGATCGCGATGTTCATCGGACTGGTCAGCGCCTACATCGGCAGCTATATCGGCGGTTTTGTCTCGCAGAAACCCTCCCCGGACGCCGCCGGGGAATATGTAAGCGCCCGCTTCTCCTTCCTGGGGGACTGGACGCCGCTGGTGGCGGTTGCCGCTTCCGCGGCCGCCATGGGGGTTTTCATCTGGCTGAAGGAAAAGAAGGGCCTCGACTGGGTGGAGAACTTTGCCGTCGCGGGCAGCATGCTGGTGGGCATGGCCGCGGCCGTGCTGGTCCGGCTGTGAGGGGAGGTGCGGAAGATGACGAATCGTGAAAAGAACTTTTCCTATGACGCGTATCTGAACCGGACGCACTTCCTGGGCCGGATCGTATCCGTCCTCGCGCTGATCATGCTGCTCGGCGCGCCTTTCGTGATCGGCGGCGTCCTCGGCGCCATGCCGGACCTGGCCGCCGCGGGCCGCGGTTTCCTGGCTGTCGGCCTGATCTGGGCCGCTTCCAGCGTCGTGGAATACCTGGTCTATACGCCCATGCTCGGCGCGGGCGGCAGCTATCTCGCCTTTATCACCGGCAACCTGATCAATATGAAGATCCCCTGCGCGATGAACGCGCGTGAGCTGACCGGCGCGAAGAGCGGCACCGCGGAGAACGAGGTGATTTCCACCCTGTCCATCGCGACGTCCTCCCTGGTGACCATCCTGGTGCTCGCCCTGGGGGTGCTGCTGATGATCCCGCTGCAGCCGGTGCTCCGGGCGCCTGCCCTGCAGCCGGCTTTCGCCAGCGTGGTTCCCGCGCTTTTCGGCGCGATGGCCTGCCAGTATTACCGCAAGGATCCCAAGCTGGCTGTGGTCCCGCTGTGCGCGATGTCGTTGCTGTTTATCCTGGTGCCTTCCCTCATTTCCTCCACCAGCATGATGATCATCCCCAGCGGGGCGATCGCGATCGGGCTGGCTTACGCCGGGTGGCGGAAAACCCGGAAGGAGGAAGGCTGATGAGCGCCCCTTTAATCGCGGTTCTCTCGGCCGCCGGCCTCATTCTCCTGCCGCTGACCGTATCCCTGGTCCGTACGCTCCTGATGCCGTCGAAAACATCCGGTTATGTTCCCGCGCCGGATCCGGCGCGGGAGAAGTCCTGCGCGGAAAAGCTTTCCCGGATGGTACAGTGCGAAACCGTATCCGTTCCCGGTCTGGATCAGCGGGAGAAATTCCTCGCGTTCCACCGGGAGCTTGAACAGCTCTTCCCCCGGGTACACGATAAGCTGGAAAAAACGGAGATCGACGGCAATCTGCTTTTCTTCTGGAAGGGACAGAGCAGTGAAAAGCCCGTTGTCCTGATGAGCCATCAGGACGTCGTTCCGGCGGAGGGCGAATGGATTCACCCGCCCTTCTCCGGAGACATCGCGGACGGGAAGGTCTGGGGACGCGGCGCTTCGGATACGAAATGCTCCGTCATGGCCTTCCTGCAGGCAGCGGAGGACCTTCTCGCGGAAGGTTTCACGCCGCCGCAGGATGTCTATCTTTCCTCCTCCTGCACGGAGGAGTGGGGCGGCGACGGGTGCCCGAAGCTGGTCAGCCACCTGAAGAGCCTCGGCGTGAAGCCCTGGATGGTCGTCGACGAGGGCGGCGGCATCATCACGGACCCCATCGGCGGGATTCACGGGAACTTCGCGATGATCGGCGTGCTGGAAAAGGGGAACGGAAACGTTCGCTTCACGGCTCGTTCCGACGGTGGACATGCCAGCGCACCGCCGAAGGATACCCCCATCGCGCGCCTCGCCGCGTTCGTCCACGATGTGGAAACCCACCGTCTCTTCCGCCGGAAGATGCCGGAAGCGGTGAAGGGGATGTTCGCCTCCCTTGCGCCTTACGCGTCCTTTCCCCTGAAATGGATCTTCGGAAACCTGTGGCTGTTCCGGCCCGTTCTCCTGCAGGTCCTGCCCGCGATTTCCCCCGCGGCCGGGGCCATGATCCGGACGACCGTCGCCTTTACCATGGCCTCCGGTTCCGACGCCTGCAACGTTCTGCCCCAGGAGGCCTCTGTCAGCGCGAATATGCGCTTTATGCCCCACCAGGCCATGGACGAAAGCCTGGAGATCATTCGCCGGCGCGCGGCGAAGCACGGCGTGGAGATGGAAGTTCTCCGGGCGTCGGACTGCTGCCGCCCCGTGGATCTGGAGGGCGAACCCTTCCGTTTCCTGTGCGGCGCGGTGGAAAATGTCTTTCCCGGCTGCCCCTATTCCCCCTATGTCATGACCGGCGCCACGGACGCCCGGTTCTACCAGGAAATCTGCGACCATGTATTCCGCTTCGCCCCGGTGATTTACGGTCCCGAGCAAATGAAGGGAATGCACGGCCTGAACGAAAACATCGGGACCGCCTGTCTCCCCGGGGCCGTCGACTTTTACCGGTATATCATTACGCACGTTTCATAAGGCGCTTTTCCGCGCAAAAAAGCCTGCAGCCGTTTTCATGGCTGCAGGCTTTTTGAATGGCTTTGGGGTTTACTGCCAGGGAGCATAGAAGCGCGTGATTTCCGCCAGGTCCCCGTTCTCGTCGAAGAGGACGACGACGTTCTGGGAATCAAAGGCGATTCCGCCGTTTTCCGCGATCTCCAGCGCTGCGAAAAGATCCTCCGCGGTCTTTTCAGCCGCTTCGTCCAGGAGTTCGCCGCTTTCCGGATCCACGTTCTCAATAAACTTCAGGCTGTCCGGCACCGCCGCGGTCAGCTCCTTCACGTTCCGCATCACAGGCATTTCATACAGCGTCGCGGTGTAGAGGCCGTTCGCGTTCCGGTTGAACTCGTATTCGTCGTTGATGTCCACGCTGTCGTCGTCACCGTATTCCAGGGTGCCGATTTCAACGTCTTCTTCGCCGATGCGGATGGTGTCCCCTTCATTGATCGAAACCAGCTGCCATTCCGTGAATGTATAGGGCAGCAGGAGCGTGATGTCGATCGTCTTCGCTTCCGCGTCGTATCCGGTGATCAGGGCTTCATATCCTGCGCCGGCCACGGCGATCTCTTCCTCCTCCGCGCCGGTCACGAAATCCAGCTCGGACAGGAAATCCGTGCAGCTCCGGATCTGTTCGTCCGTCAGCTTCTGCTCCGCGGCTTCAGGTCCGGGAACCATGACGAACTCCACCAGGTAGCCCTTGTAAATCGACATGATGTCCAGGTAGTCGGAATATTCGCTCAGCGTCCGGCATACCAGCAGCCGGGTGCCGTAGGCGGTTTCGTCATAGGTGATGACCGCGTAGGGATCGGTAACGGTAAAGGTTTCCTCCAGCGTGGCCAGCGTGTCGTCGTCCACGTCGTTCAGCCGCTCCACGTCCGCGTACAGTTCGTCGAAACCGATGGACAGGATCATCTGCGGACGGGTCCGGTCATCCGATACGATCTGGGTCAGGATCGCGTTGTCGTCCAGTTCAAAGGGAACCACCCGGTACCCTTCCGGAATAAGTCCCTTCAGGGTGAATTCACCGTTGACGCTGATAGTGCCCAGGGACTGCTTTTCCCCGGCTTCCGCCAGTCCGGCGGCGCAGCCCAGGAGAAGCGCGATGCTCAGCAGGATGGCCATGATTTTTTTCATGATTGATTTCCCCCTTGTCTTATTTCGTTCCGGTCAGGGCAGTTTGGCGGCAAACATCTTGTGGATGTATCCGACATCCCCGGTATCCGGGTCCTGCACCTGGAGATAATGATCCATTTCCTTCAGGACGATCAGCTCTTCCGTCGCCTTGTACGTCTTGAGCACCGGGCCGACCTGGGAGGGGAACCAGCGCATGCTCACCCAGCTGGTCACGCGGGCGGGCCGCACGGTGATCTTGTAGTTTTCCACGTCCACCGCGCTGGCAATTTCCATCAGGACATCGGTCAGGGGATCCCCGGTATAGTTTTCCAGTTCCGTATCGATCGCTTTGGCCAGTTCGGCCGGATCCACGTCGATCAGGTATCTCCGGCTCACATAGGCGGGCCACTCGCCCACGCCGAATCCGGCTTTGTCATAGGTGAAATTGATCATCGCCCAGTTCTCGTTCACGAAGGAGACAATTTCGACCTTCGTGCCCTGCTCCAGGCTGCCGACGACCTCGCCGTTCGGTTCGGCGCGCACGTTCAGAGGCTTCCCGGTATTGTCCGTAAAGACATAATACTCATTCGCGCTGCCGGTCTCCTCCGCCAGGGCGGCGGGGATGAAGGCGGCCAGCGCCAGCACTGCTGCCAGCATCAGGGAAAGGATCCGTTTTTTCATGGTGTATTCCTCCTCGTATTGAATGCGGTCTGCCGTTTATCTCTTTCGTAAATGGACCGGATCAGTATTCCTTCCATTGCCGGTTTCTCTCCCGGATGATCTTGATCCAGTCGTGATTGACCTGATAGCTGTACAGCGTCACCGTGCCGCGGGTAATGTCCATATTGGCCGGCGCCTTGTAATTGACCATCTTCCAGCGGTCCTTGCCCGTCTGCTGGCCGGGCTTCAGCGTCCCGTTCCAGACGACGTCCACCTTGTGGGAACCGTTCTTGGTGTTGATGGCGACGGGATCGATAACCTCGCCCGTCGCGTCGTAGATCTGGACCTCCGCCGTGATGGATGTAATCACCAGGTCCGTGTCGTTCCGGACCGTCAGCCAGAAATTGCCGTTCTGGTCGAAATCGAAATCACGAAACTTCAGGCCCTTGTCGAAGTCCCCGACCGTCACCACGATGGAGGTCTCGTATCCGCCGTCCTCCGTCGTGCCGGTCACGACCGCCTCGCCATAGTTGATGCCCTTAAGCTTCATTTTTTTGTTGGTATCGCCGTTGGCGGTCACGACGCTCTCATCGGAACTGACCCAGGTCATACGGTCGTTAAGCGCGTCCTTCGGCTCCAGGGTGGCGCCGGCTGTGGCGGTCTCGCCCTTGTCGATATACGCGTGTTCGCGGACCATGGAAACGCCCCGGACATGCTCACCCACCTGGACGGTGATCTTGGCGGTTCTCTTGGTGCCGTCCGTCGTCATGGCGGTGATGGTAACCTTGCCTCCGGCAATACCGGTCACGACGCCGTTTTCGTCCACCGCCGCGACCTTATCATTGGAGGATGTGAACGCGAGCGCCTGGTTGGAAGCGTTCGCCGGCTCAATGGTCAGGCTGAGCGGAGCGGCTTCCCCGACGCAGACGATCATGGATTTGTCGTTGAACACGATCTTCTGGACCGGCTGCTGCACATGGACCGCCACCGAGGCGGAAACGCTTTCCGTCTCCTGGCTGGTGCAGGTCACGGTGCAGTCGCCCAGCGCGACCGCCTTGATGTGTCCATCCCGGGAGACCGTGGCGACGCTTTCGTCGGACGAGGTCCAGACGACCTTCTTGTTGTCCGCGTCGTTCGGCGCGATGGTGGCCTTGACCGCCGCGGTCCTGCCGACGTCGATGGTCATTTCCTCCGTGCTGAGCGTCAGCGCTTCCGGAAGCTGGACCACCCGCACGGTAAAGTTGGCGCGGATATTGCTTCCGTCCGTCGCCGTCGCGATCGCGCGGCCGTTTCCGCGCTTGACGCCGGTTACGACGCCGTTTTCATCCACGGTCAGGATCCGCTCGTCGCCGGAGGACCATGTCACTGCGGGAATCGAGGCGTTCTCCGGCATCGCGGCTGAGGCGACGCTGATCTGTCCGCCGACTGTGACGGAAGGCGCGGATGCTTCCACCGTCAGCTTGGTGACCGGCTGGATCACCAGGATGCGGAAGCGGGCCGTAACGTCCGGATTCAGCACGCTGGCAACCGTCAGGATGCCTTCTCCCGGCGCAACGCCCGTCACGGTATTCCCCGCGGCCTTGAAGATCTCCGGATCGCTGCTGGTCATTTCGATCCGGCGGTCCGTCGCGTCCTTCGGCTCCACGGTAATCGCCAGCTGATACTGCTTTTTGACAGGAAGCAGGATAACCGGCAGCGCGTTTTCCGCCGCGTCCTCCCGGGCTGTCAGCAGTCCCGCCACCAGCGGATCCTCCGCGGTGTAAACCGGCAGTTTCGTGGTATTGACCTCCACGGACGTAACCGGCCGGACCACCGTCAGCTTCAGCGTGGCGCGCCAGGTTTTCGTTTCCGTTTTGACCAGGGCCGTAATCGTGATAACGCCTTTTTTGACGCCGGTCACGACACCGTTCTCATCCACGGTGGCAATCCTCGGATCGGAGGAAGTATATGACAGCTCCCCGCCGGCAGGATCTCCTTCCCGGGTGAGCACCGTCTGCAGGGTTTCCCCTTCATTGACGGAATTCACGCCCGTGTCGAAAGCCAGGGTATCCCCTTCCGCTGCCGCTGTGATCCCGATACACATCATGGCGGCAACCAGCAGGAGAATGAGAATCCTTTTCATTCCTTCAGCCTCCTCTGTAAACGCGTATTCCGGTTTTGTATTCTAAATAGTATTGTCCAACAAATGTCCAGTATTGTCCAGTCCTTCTCGACGTTTTGCCCCGGGTTTTTTGCAAAAAAACGCGCCTGCGCGTTTTCAGCGTTTTTCGCCGCGTACAAGCACGCTCCGGGAATAGCGGATGATCAGCAGGGTCGAGCAGAGAATCCACCCGACGGGATAAGCCAGCGCCACGGCGACGAATCCGGCGTCGAGCGCCCGGGTGACCGCCAGGTATACCTGGCGGAAAGCGACGAAGGAAATCAGCATGATCACCGTCGGCATGGTGGCGTCCCCCACGCCGCGCAGCGCGCCGGCATAAATCTGGTTGAAGCAGATCGCCAGGTAGAACGGCGTCACGATATGGATGAATTGCACGCCGTAATCGATCACGTCTTCCTCCGGCGAGAACAGGTTCATCAGCGGCCGGGCCAGCACAAAGACCAGCAGCCCCAGGACTGCGGTCGAAACGATGCTCATGACGGTTGCCTTCCGTACGCCTTCCCGGGCGCGGCCGGGCTGCCCCGCGCCCCAGTTCTGCCCGACAAAGGTGGTGGAGGACATACTGATGCTCTGCACGGGAATCAGGGCAAACGCGTCGATCTTCCCGTATACGCCGTATCCTGCCATGCAGGCGGATCCGAAATAATTGATATAGGACTGGACAAAGACGTTTGAGAAGGCGGTAATCGCCGACTGGATACTGCTGGGCAGGCCGATCCGGAGCATCTGCCGCAGGGAGTTCCGGTCGATCCGGACCCTCCGCCAGCGGATCCCGTAATTCCCCTTCTCCCGGCTCAGGGCCGTCATGACAAAGACGGCGGACAGAACCTGGGACAGGACGGTTGCCAGTGCGACGCCGTCCACCTTCATTCCGAAGCCCAGCACGAAAAGCAGGTCGAGCCCGGTATTCAGCAGCGCGGAAATGATCAGGAACAGGAGCGGCCGGCGGGAATCCCCGACCGCGCGGAGAACGCCGCTGCCCAGGTTGTAGAACAGAACGCCGGAGATGCCGGCGAAGTAGATGGTCAGATAGCTGTATGATTCCCCGAAAACGTCCTCCGGCGTCTGCATGAAGCGGAGCATCGGCGCGATGATCAGGAGCCCGACGCCTGTGGCGATCAGGCTGATCAGGAACGTCAGCGCAACGGTGGTGTGTACCGCTTTGCTGAGCCCCTCGTCGTCATGCGCGCCGTAACGCTGGGAAATCACCACGGACGCGCCGGTGGCCAGCCCGGCGCAGAAACCGACCACCGTGTTGATGATCGGGCCGGTGGAGCCGACCGCCGCCTGGGCCTGTTTTCCGACAAACTGGCCCACGACCAGGGTGTCCACCGTGTTGTACAGCTGCTGGAACAAAAGGCCGATCGCCATCGGAACAGAGAAGCGGATCATGTGCTTCCATATGTTGCCTTCGGTCATATCCGAATCCATACGGGCCATGAACTCACCTCCTGTCGCGCGGCCTTCCGGTTGTCCCGATGCCTGTACTGACAATACTCCCTTCGGCCTGTTTTTTCAACCCGGAATATTCCGCGGAACCCTGTACCGGCTCTTCCCGCGCAAAAAACGATCCCCGGCCGAAAAGCCGGGGATGCGTGTCCGAAATCCTGCTACAGGCTCAGGTCTGTTTCCTCGAAATGCTTCGCGCTGCTCTGGATGCTCTTCGCCGTTCCGGCCAGGAACAGCGCCAGCCCGCCCAGAGTGAACAGCGCCTTGTCTCCGATGTTCTTTCCGTCCGCGTGGTCCAGCACATTTTGAACAAAATCGATGGTATAGGTGGCGGCGATCTCCAGGATGATCCATCCGAATACCGCGGCCGAAGCGAACATGAACGCCTTTCCGGGCTTGTTGATATCCCGGTAATACAGCGGGAAGAAAATCAGGTTGAACAGGGCAAAGAGAATCATGGCCTCGCCGATCAGCGCCAGGCCGGCGTCCAGCCCCGCGGGGTTTTCCGGTCCGCCGGTCAGATACTTGATCAGGACGAACACGCCGATCAGCGCAAGGTCGATCACCTCCAGCAGGGCGCAGAACAGGATCCTCGCCCGGACGGCGTCCCGGCGGGAAACCGGCAGCGTCAGCGTGAAGCCGGCGTCATGGTTCTCCCGGGCGGTCAGGCAGATAAAGTAGATCGCGAGCCCCATATAGAAGCAGCTCACGCCGTAGGGATAGCCCGGCACCAGGATCAGGGCGGAGCACAGCAGCATGATATATCCCATGGGATGCATGCACAGCTTCCATTCCTTCATCAGCAGTTTCATGCCTCTTCCGCCTCCTTTTCCAGGTGGATCATGATTTCCTCCAGGCTCGCTTCCCGGGTTTCAAACGCCGCGGCGTCCTCTTTCCGGACCAGCACGGTATACCCCTCCCGGATCCGGCAGCAGCCGCGGGATGCCTGCTTCAGCGCTTCGGGAATTTCCTTCCCGCATTCCGCGATCCGCCAGGCCTCCCGGAAGGTTTCCAGCTCCTCGTCCGCCTTCAGGCGGCCCTGCTGCAGGAAGAGGATCCGGTCCGCGCACTTTTCCAGGTCCGATGTGATATGGGTGGAGAAGAAGACGGTCTTTCCCTCGTCCTTCAGCCGCAGGAAGACCTCCACCAGCTCTTCCCGGCTCACCGGGTCCAGGCCGCTGGTCGGCTCGTCCAGGATCAGCAGTTCCGCGCCGTGGCTGAGCGCCAGGGCCAGCGCGTACTTGATTTTCATGCCGTTGGAAAGCTCCGCCGGGGTCTTCCCCTCATCCAGGCCGAAGGCGTCCAGCCACTTCCGGTACGCCGCGTCGTCCCATTCGGGATAGAAGGTCCGGGTCACGTCCGTAATCGCCTTCAGCTTTTTCCGGGTATAGTAAGTCATCCCGGCGGAAACAAACCCGATCTTTTCCTTGATCTCCCGGTCATGCTCCGGGTAATCCATCCCGAAAAAGGAGATCTTCCCCGCGTCCGGGCGGACAAACGACAGGATGGAATTGATGGTCGTCGTCTTGCCGGCGCCGTTCCGTCCGATAAAACCGGTAATCGTTCCCGGCGTCAGCCGGAAGGAAACGTCCTCCAGCCGGAACGCCGGATAGTTTTTGCAAAGTCCCTCCACTGCCAGGGGGCTCATCATTTCAGAATCCATTCTTCATTCCCTCCGCAACCGACATAAAGAATTGGGCGTCCACCAGCGCGATCCCGCTGTTCTCGTCCCCGAGCACCATCAGCTGGTCGCCCGGATTGATGTGAAATACCCGCCGGGCCCGGACCGGTATCACAATCTGTCCCTTGTCCCCGACCGTCACCACGCCGAACATGTGCTTTCCCTGCATTCCCGGATGCCCGTCCAGTTCGTCCTCCGGCGCGTTCACCAGGTCGTCCAGCGACACCTCCAGCGCCGCGGCCAGCCTGCCGGCCAGTTCCAGATCCGGCGCGCTTTCCTCCGCTTCCCATTTGGCGATCGTCTGGCGGGCGACGCCCACCGCCTCCGCCAGCGCCTCCTGGGTCATGCGCTTCTGTTTCCGGATTTTCTGAAGGTTCGCACCAATCATACATTTCCCACCTTTCGGAAAAATGATACCGCTGAAAAACGGCCGGGTCAATCATCGCGCGATGACATTCCCGGCCGGCAATGTTAATCCTTGCTGACTTTTTTTCTTTTTCTTCCGGATCAGGTTACTGCATCTTGTCCTTCACCATTGTCAGGGCGATCCGCTTCTTCTTTTCATCCACACTGACCACCCAGACCTTCACGATGTCCCCGACCTTCACGACCTCCCCGGGGCTGCGGATAAACCGGTCCGACATCCGGGAGATGTGCACCAGCCCGTCCTGGTGGACGCCGATGTCCACAAACGCGCCGAAATCAATCACGTTCCGGACAGTTCCGGTCAATTCCATTCCGGGGGTCAGGTCCCTGATATCCAGCACGTCCCGGCGCAGTACGGGCCTGGGAAGATCGTCCCGGGGATCCCGTCCCGGCTTGGCCAGTTCGCTGAGGATATCCCGCAGCGTCGGTAAGCCCAGTCCCGTTTCCGCGGCCAGCTTTTCCTCGCCGTAGTTTTTCGCCTTCTGCGAAACATCCGGAAGGCCGCCCTTCTTCAGGGTTTTCAGATCGTATCCCAGCTTCTCCAGCACGGCCTTCGCGCCGTCATAGCTCTCCGGGTGTACCGCGGTGGCGTCCAGCGGGTTTTTGCTGTCCGCGACGCGCAGGAACCCGGCGCACTGCTCGTATGCCCGCGGCCCGAGCTTCGGCACCTTCTTCAGGGCCTGCCGTGTCGGGATTCCGTTCTCTTCCCGGTAGCTGACGATGTTCTTCGCCAGGGCCGGACCGATGCCCGCCACATGGCTCAGCAGCTCCGCCGAGGCGGTTGACACCTCCACGCCGACCTGGTTCACGCACTGCTCCACCACGCCGTCCAGCGCGCCGCTCAGCTCGTTCTGCTTCAGGTCATGCTGGTACTGTCCGACGCCGATCGCTTTCGGGTCGATTTTCACCAGTTCCGCCAGCGGATCCTGCATCCGCCGGGCGATGGATACCGCGCTGCGCTGGGTCACGTCGAAGTCCGGAAACTCCTCCGCCGCCAGCTTGCTGGCGGAATATACGGAAGCGCCGGCTTCGCTGACGATCATGTAGGCCACTCCCGGCATTTCCGGCAGGAGCCCCGCGATGAACTGCTCGCTTTCCCGGCTTGCCGTGCCGTTCCCGATGGCAATGGCCGTCACGCCGTATTTCTGTACAAAGCCCTTGATCAGCCGCGCCGCGGCGGCCTTCCCGTTTTCGTTGCCGGGCAGCGTGAAGAATCCCACGCCGGTGTCCAGCACTTTGCCGTTCTCGTCGACCACCGCCAGCTTGCATCCGGTACGGAATCCCGGATCCACGCCCAGTGTCACCTTCCCCTTGATCGGCGGCTGCATCAGCAGCTGGTGCAGGTTCTGGCTGAACACCCGGATCGCGGATTCGTTGGCACGGTCCGTCATTTCGCTGCGGATCTCCCGCTCCAGGGACGGAAAAACCAGCCGGCTCCAGGCGTCGTCGCAGGCTGCCTCCACCTGGGCGGACGCCGCGCCGCTGCCCCGGACGAACTCGCTTCGGACAATGGCAATCGCTTTGTCTTCCGGAGCTTCCAGCTCCACCTTCAGGAATTCCTCGCGCTCACCGCGGTTAACTGCCAGGATCCGGTGCGCGGCCATGGTCCGGACCGGTTCCCGGTAGTCGTAGTACATGCTGTATACGCTGTCTTCTTCCTTTGCCGCCCGGGTACGGATCACGCCCTCCCGGGTCAGCGTCTCCCGCAGTTTCTTCCGCAGGGCGGCGCTGTCGCTGACCGTTTCTGCCAGGATGTCCCGCGCGCCGGCGAGCGCGGCTTCCGCGTCCGGCACTTCCTTCTCCGGATCCACATACTTCCGCGCCTGCGCCACGGGGTCCCCCGCGCTTTGCAGCATCAGCCAGAGGGCCAGCGGCTCCAGGCCGCGCTCCTTCGCCACGGTCGCCCGGGTCCGCCGCTTCGGCCGGTACGGGCGGTACAGGTCCTCCAGTTCGCTCAGCGTCTTCGCGGCGTCCAGCTGGTCCTGCATCTCCCCGGTCATCACGCCCTGTTCCGTCAGGCTTGCGCGGATTTCCTCCCGGCGCTTGTCCAGGTTCCGCAGGTATTCCAGGCGTTCCGCCATCTCCCGCAGCACCTGGTCGTCCAGCGATCCGGTTGCTTCCTTCCGGTACCGTGCGATAAACGGAATCGTGTTCCCTGCGTCCAGCAGGTCCACAGCCGCCTTCACCTGTGCCGGCCGCAGGGAAAACTCTGCCGCCAGCCGCTGTGAATAGTCCATCTGTATTCTCTCCCTGTTCTGTCCGCGCCGCGGACGTTTACTCTCCGAAAATATATTTCCCCGCTCCGACCTGCTTCGCCTGTCCGCCGATCACGATCTCCGCCTCAACCGGCGTGTCGATCTCGTACCGGATTCCGCTGTCCGTATACTTCCAGAAGGACCGGACGCGTCCGTGCACGGTGTCCAGCACCGCGCACAGGCTGTTCAGCCGCTGATCGGGGTTCGGCTCAATCCGGACGCGGGAAAAGCCGGGTTCCGCCGGCCGGATCCCGCCGGCCACGCCGAACACCCAGTCCGCGACGGATCCGTACGCGTAATGGTTGTAGGAATTCATGTCGTCCGACCAGAAGGATCCGTCAGGTTTGATCCCGTCCCAGTGCTCCCAGACCGTCGTGGCCCCCCTGGAAACGGAATACAGCCATCCCGGGTATTCCCGGCGCAGCAGCAGGGACCAGGCGATTTCTGTATATCCGTACCGGCTCAGCTCATGCAGCAGGTACGGCGTACCGACCAGGCCTGTCTGCAGCTGGGTGCCGCAGGCCCGGATCTGGTTCGCCAGGGCGTCCGCCACCTCCTGCGGACGGTCCGTCAGGTTGAAGTGCAGCGCCAGCACCTTTTCCGTCTGCGTGTTCAGGCGATCGCCGAAGCGGGCGATGAACGCGCGGCGGATCCGCTCATGCAGCGTCCTGTAGCCTCTCACGTCCCGGCCGAGGATCTCCCCCGCGCGGATGACGATATCCACCGAATTGGCATAGAACGCGCTGCAGATCAGGTCGTCGTTGCTGTATCCGCGCTTGGACAGCTCGATGGTGGCCGGAACGTAATCCTCCGGCGCGTCCAGCGCCAGCCAGTCGCCGTACGTCCAGCATCCGGTCCAGAGGTCCGGATCCCCGGAAACCGTGGGAATGTACGCGATCCACTTTTCCATGGCGTCATACATTTCGGACAGGAAGGACAATTCGCCGTAAGTCTGGTACATCTGCCACGGAATGATCGTCACCGCGTCGGACCAGGCGCCGCCGCCGGGCTTATAGGCGGTCAGGCTCGGCACCACCTCCGGCACCCAGCCGTTTTCGTGCTGGGCTGCCCGGACATCCGCCAGCCATTTCCGGAAGAACTGCCGGACGTCGTACTGGTAGGACGCCGCGCGGCAGAAGATCTGCCCGTCGCCCGTCCACCCGTACCGCTCATCCCGCTGCGGGCAGTCCGTCGGTATATCCAGGTAGTTTCCCTTCTGGCTCCAGATAATGTTGCTGAACAGCTGGTTCAGCATCGGGTCGCTGCTTTCCAGCCATCCGGTGCGGCGCATTTCCGAATGCAGGACCACCGCGCGGATCCGGTCCGCCGTGAAGCCTTCCGGCGCTTCGTCGATCCGCAGGAAGCGGAAACCGAAGAAGGTGAAGCGCGGGCGGTAGGACTGATGCCCCTCCCGGCAGATATAGTGCATCTGGCTCCGGGCGGAGCGGTAGTTCGCTGTGTAGAAGTTCCCTTCCTTATCCAGCACCTCCGCGGTGGAAATGGACAGCTTCTCCCCGGCGTGCGCGTCCAGGTCAAAGGCCATGTAACCGGTCAGGTTCTGCCCGAAGTCGATCACCCACTCCCCCTTCGGCGTCCGGAAGGAAGCGCGCGGATACACGGTCTCCTGCTCATGCACCTCCGGCCCTTCCTGCGGAATCAGCATGGACTTGGGAAAGTCGCAAACCGCCGCCGCTTCAAACGCGGGTTCCCGGGTCATGTCCACGTCTTCCCCGATGAATATCCCGCTGAGCGTCACGTTGCTTTCGGACACTTCCCAGCTCTCGTCCGTCAGGATCACGTCCTCCGTGCCGTCCTCCCGGATGATCTGAAGCGCTGCGATCAGCATCGGCGGCAGGAATTCGTCCGGGTTTTGCGTTCCGGTCCACGGCGCGTTGGTCCGCCGGAACCAGCCGTTGGCGACGGTAATCTCCAGCGTGTTGCGGTCCGCCAGTAGTTCCGTCACTTCATAGCGCTGCACCTGCAGGCGTTTGCGGTATTCCGTCCAGCCGGGCGCCAGGATGAAGTTCCCGACCCTTTCCCCGTTCAGCCGGGCTTCATACACGCCGTCGCACGTCACCTCCAGGAACGCGCCGCGGATCTTTTTCCCGCCGGTAAACTGCCTGCGGAACACCGGTACCACAGTGGAGGCGGCCTGTTCCCTGGTGATCCAGGATGCCTGTTGAATCAGCATGGGTCTGTCTCCTTTCATGTTCCCACCTGCGCCTTTTCCAGCTCTTCCCGCCGGGGAATGGAATCCGCGGCCCCCGGCCGTGTCACGCTCTCCGCCGCCGCCCGGGCCGCGAGTTCCATGCAGTCCCGGAGAGGTTCCCCGCCGGCGAGCCCGGCGATAAAGTACCCGGTAAACGTATCCCCGGCCGCGGTCGTATCCACAGCCCGGACCTTCATTGCTTCCTGGTAAACGTGCTCTGTACCGTCCGGTTTCCGGCGGAACACCACGCTTCCCCGTTTTCCCAGCGTAATGAGCACCGACAGTTCCGGATACCGGCCGTGGAGCTCCGCCCAGGCTTTTTCCGGATCCTGCGTTCCGGCCATCTGTTCCGCTTCCACTTCGTTGACCAGCACCCAGGCCAGCTTTGAAAAGTCCACCGCCTTCAGTTTTTCGTCAAACGGCGAGGGATTCAGGACGATCCGCATCCCCCGCGCGTAAGCCTTCTCCACGATTTCCCCGGGCATGTTGATCTCGTTCTGGAGGATCAGCCAGTCCCCTTCCCCGAAGGATGCCAGCGTCGCGTCGATCT
Source organism: Clostridiales bacterium (assembly GCA_024695415.1). Classification (GTDB taxonomy): domain Bacteria; phylum Bacillota; class Clostridia; order Christensenellales; family Aristaeellaceae; genus Aristaeella. The sequence goes on from JAILIE010000079.1 coordinate 29,415, forward strand.
GTTCTTCTGTCACACACCGGTTGGATCCCCCGTAAAGCAGGATGCAGTTCTCCCCTTCCGGGTTGACCTGAATCACCGTGTGACCCTGCATCTCCTCCACCGGTTTCAGCCATCGGGTGTCCACATGGTCCTTTTCCAGGACCTCGCGCAGGAGCTCCCCGCCGCTTCCCAGGCAGCCCGCGTGGCATACCTGCGCGCCCGCGCGGGCCAGCGCGATGGACTGGTTCAGGCCTTTTCCGCCGGCTTTCACCGTCCGTGCCCCGGTGCTGAGGGTTTCTCCCGGCCCCACGAAATGGTCCACCTGGTATACATAATCCAGGTTCAGGGATCCGAAGTTCAGTATACGCATCCGCCGGCCTCCTCCGCGTTTTCCGCTGCCGCCATTCCCCGCGTTTCTTTTTTCGTGTGTCTTTTTCCGACGGCTTATTATACGGGGAAAACGGAGAATTGCAAAGAAATAAAAAACCTTTGTATCCCCTGTTGACTTGGAGTGGACTTGAAGGATTATGATTATAGAAAGAAGCCGGAATCAACTGAATGATATTTCCTGAAGGAGGCCGCTATGGGGCATTACCGGAATTTTAAACTGGTCTACTATTTTGTCGCCCAGGGCACCGCGCGCGCGGAAGCGGAAAAGCTGGAAAAGGACATCTGCTTCTTTGAAAAATATATGCGTCCGGATAAGGTATACCTGGAGCCCTACCGCTCCGGCGTCCTGGCGTCGGAGGAGCAGGTGCGCCTGTGCCGGGAGGCCTTTGAACGCCACGGCGTGGAGGTCGCCGGCGGGCTGACGACCACTATTCCCACCCCGGAAGGCGACGCGCCGAAGCAGCGCCTGTTCGACACCTTCTGCTACAACGACCCGAAAATGCTGGAAACGCTGCATACCGCCAGCGCGTTCACCGCGAAACATTTCCCGGAGTTCATTATCGACGATTTCTTCTTTACCAACTGCACCTGCGACGCCTGCCGGGCCGCGAAGGACGCGTATAACCGGGACCACGGCATCACGGACGGAAGCTGGCAGGCCTACCGCCTCGCCCTGATGGAGAAAGTCAGCCGGGAGGACGTGATCGCCCCGGCCAAGGCCGCCAATCCGGAATGCCGGATCACGATCAAGTACCCCAACTGGGCGGAAAGCTACCAGGAGACCGGCTACAACCCCGCCGGCCAGCGGGATCTTTTCGATATGATCTATACCGGTACTGAAGCGCGGGACACCGTCACCACGGACCAGCACCTGCCCCGGTACCTGAGCTTCTCCCTGATGACCTACTTCGAGCATATGTGCCCTGGGCGGAACGGGGGTGGCTGGTTTGACCCCTTTGATTTCCATATCATGGACCAGTACCTGGAGCAGGCGTACCTCACCGCTTTCTCCAAACCGAAGGAAATGATGATGTTCTGCTTCCAGGCCCTGGCGGACAGTCCCCTGGTCCCGGCCCTCGGCTATCACCTGGATAAGCTGGACAGCGTTCTGGACCATTGCGGAACCCCGGTCGGAATCACCTGCTACCTTCCGGACAACAGCCAGGGCGAAGACAACCTGCAGGACTTCCTGGGGATGTGCGGCCTTCCCGTCGTCCTCACGCCGTACTGGCCGGAATCCGAGGAAAGCATCCTGCTGACCCGCGCCGCCGCCTGTGATCCGGATATCGTGGACAAACTGGACCGGTATGTTGCCGGCGGCGGAAAGGCGCTGGTAACCAGCGGCTTCCTGGAAGCAACTATGGACCGCGGCATTCAGCGGATGACCTCCATCCGCCTGCCCGGCCGCCGTGTCCGCGGCAGGAACTACCGGGTGGAGTCCGCCGGACCCTTCCGCGCGGTGGACTATCCCCGGGGGCGGGAGGACATCTCCGTCCCGGTCTGCGAGTTCCGGAACAACTCAGCCTGGGCGCTGGTCAAGGTGGCGGATACCGAGGAAAGCTTCGGCATCCTGCTCCGGGACACATACGGCAGGGGCGAGATGCTGACCCTGGCCGTACCGGACAGCTTCCCGGACCTGTATAAGATACCCCGCTCCGCGCTGACCCGGATCCGGCGGGAGCTGCCCGTCCGGAATCTCTTTCTGGAAAGCGGGAGCGGTGTCAGCCTGTTCGTCTACGACAACGATTCCTTTATCGTCTATCCCTATGTGACGTCGGAAGCCCAGCCCTCCACGATCCGGATCCACGTGCTCGGGGAGGTCTCCGCGCTGGTTATGCCGGAGCGGAAGGATTTCCGCACCGGGGAGGATATGCGGATTCCGCCGCTGTATACCCGCGGCGGAGAGACGGTTTTTGAACTCCGGGCCCAGCCCGGCCGGTACGACCTGTACCGGATGGAAAAATAAGGGGGATAATACCATGAAAGCACTGTTTATCGGCGGAACCGGCACCATCTCCACGGAAATCTCCAGGCTCTGCGTCAAAAAAGGATGGGACCTGACACTGCTGAACCGCGGGCGGACCTCCGGCCTGTTCCCGGAAGGCGCGCGCTTGCTGAAGGCGGATATCAACAACGAAGCGGAAGCCCGTGCCGTCTTGGGGGATCAGCGCTGGGACGTGGTCGCCGATTTCATCGCCTTCACGCCGGAACAGGTGGAGCGGGACATCCGCCTCTTCGAGGGAAAGACGTCCCAGTACTTCTTCATTTCCTCCGCCTCCGCGTACCAGAAGCCCCTGTCCTCCCCCTGGATCACGGAAGGAACGCCCCTGCACAATCCCTACTGGGAATACAGCCGGAACAAGGCGAAATGTGAGCGGATCCTGCGCGACGCGTATGACCAGCGGAATTTCCCGGTAACGATCATCCGGCCGAGTCATACCTACTGCGAACGCAGTATCCCCGTAGCTGTCCATGGCGCCAAAGGCTCCTTCCAGGTGCTCGAGCGGATCCGCGCCGGCAAGCGGATTATCATTCCCGGAGACGGAACCACCCTCTGGGCCCTGACCCACAGCCGGGATTTCGCCGTCGCCTTTGAAGGCCTGATGGGCAATGCCCACGCGCTGGGAGAAACCTACCAGATCACCGGGGACGAGAGCCTGACCTGGAACCAGATCCACGACATTATCGGCGCGGCGCTGGACCGGGAGGTCCATGCCGTGCATATCCCTTCCGAAACGCTCGGGCTCCTCTGGCCGGACATGGTCGGCAACCTGACCGGCGACAAGAGCAATACCGTCCTGTTTGACAACACAAAGATCAAGCGGGCGGTCCCCGCCTTCACCACCACGACCAATTTCTCCCGCGGCGCCCGGGAATGCGTGGATTATATCTATGCCCACCCGGAATGCCAGACCCCGGATCCGGTCTTCGACGACTGGTGCGACCGGATGCTGGAAGCCTGGGACAAGGCCCTGGATACCTTCCCCCGCTACTGAGACTGAAATATGCGCAGAGCCGGCACGATCAAGTGCCGGCTCTGCGCATATTTCCCTGTCTTTTTCCCTAATCCCGCTTCAGGTATTTTGTCATGATATAGCCGGTTTTCCCGCCGACCGATACTTTGCACCATTCCTTGCCGTACTGGAGCAGCGTCACCTTCGTCCCGGGCTTGTATTCAGCGATCACCTTGTAATTCTTCCCCGGTCCCTTCCGGAAGTTGACCTTCTTCCCGGAGGGATTTTTGATATACGCTGTTTTCCCGTTGGGTTTGCTGGTGGTCAGGTACGTATTCCGCACATAGCCTTTCCCCTTGGATGAGGATACGTAGTCAAACGCCCGGCCATGGGTCAGCACGGTCACCTGGGCACCCTTATTAAGCCTTCCCTTTGAATCAAATGACGTCGCGGGACCGGACAGGAGCACCGTGTTATCTTTGCTGATCCAGGCGGTATAACTGGAGCAGGCCTCCAGGTATTTCTCCTGGACGAATACCGCCGCCCCGCCGGGGCGGAACCGGACCTTGGCCCATCCGCCGCTGTACCGTTTGGCGATCGTCACGGCAAAATCCCGCCGGTAGCTGTCCACCACCGTGGAAGAATAGCTGGCGTCCTCATGGGCCTTCAGCCAGGATGTGTTGACGCGGTAATACTTCACCGCCAGTGCCGTACCCACCGGCACCAGCAGTACCAGCGCCAATACCAAAGCGGTCAGTTTCCGGATCATCCTTCCGCTCCTCCTTCCGCGCAAGCCAAAGGCAGCACCTGATCAATGCACCCAAATGCGTTTGTTTTCCCTGAGCCCATTATACGGTACAACCCGGCAAATTGCAAAGAAAAAGCATCCTGTCGCATCACTGTCATTCTGAACGCCAGCGAAGAATCTCCTGCAAACAAGACCCGGCCCCTCCGAAGAGAAGCCGGGTCCGTTATTATGTTTCGCAATAATCAGTTCGTTGCTTCGATAATTATCCCATGTCCGGCTTACATGGCGGCTGTATTCGATGCCGTCATCCCGCCAGACATATTCTGTTTCAATCCGTGTTCCTTTATAATTCCATACTTTTCCGTTGACGTCCACAATGGTCTTGGGAAGATTCCGATCACTTTGATCCTCCTCAATGAAGACCATCCCCGCGTCCACATCATAATCGTAAGTTGATCCGATTCCGCCTATGCTGACAGTCGTCGTCTTGGTATGAATCGCGGTATAACCGGTATAGCCGGGTGTTCCGTTGGCATACGCATTGACGTCCATGTTCTTGACGCTGTCAACATCATCCTGATCTGCCCGGTCCGCTGACCCGCTGCCGCCCTTTCGATAAATTGTAAACACATTCTGAATGTTTTCTATCGGAGTAATGGGGTTCCCGGCCTGATCTGTAATATATTTGGTGATCTCAATGGCGAGAACACCATACTTGTCTTTATCTACAGTGCCCAGCTGGAAGTCCATGCCGGATCCGTCTTTCGAAGTGGATCCGTAAACAATCGCCCCGTCTTTCCAATCGTCCAACTGCCCCCAAATATAAATGGGCGGACATTCGTTTCTTTCATCCCAATAATCGAAAGAATTGGAAAGTGTGACCGTGGTGGTGCCTTTCTTAACACCGGTACCGTCATCTGTCTGGGCTTCGGCTTCCGTCTCATACAGTCTGTGATTGTTATACAGCAGTTCAAAAGTGACCTTACACAGGCTGTTTGAATTCTTTCGATTTGTGTATAAATCTTTCAGAAGACCCCGTTTTCAGCCAGCAGGCGCAGAACCTGGTCCCGTCCCTGCAGTGCGGTTCCCGCGCCGACCGCCGTGGTGCAGATCGCGCCGCAGGCGTTGGCAAAACGAAGCGCTTCCTCCGGCGGCGCTCCCCGGAGGATTTCGGAAATATAGCCGGCCGCGAAATGATCCCCGGCGCCTGTGGCGTCCACCGGGTGAATCGGAATTGCCGGAAGCCGGAGGGTCATGTCACGGGTTTTCAGCAGGCAGCCTTTGCCGCCCAGCTTGATGATCACGGTCTCTGCGCCGAAGGACAGGAACACTTCCGCCATGTCCTCCGGCTCGTCCTTTCCCGTGAAATACCGGGCCTCGTCCTCGTTGGGCGTCAGGATATCGATCAGGGGAAGGGAGTCCCGGATATCCCGGAGCGCCAGGCGCCGGAAGTTCGGCAGCTTGGTATCCGCCAGGACCGTCTCGCCCGCGGCCTTCGCGCTCCGGAGAACGTCGTGGATCACTGCCGGGTCGTCGAAGGGCGCGCGGAACAGGGAGCCGAGAATCAAAGCCCTCGCGTCCGTGAACCGGGCGGGATCCTTTTCCGGATGGAAGTTGTAGCGGTGCGCCTGGTTGGTTATGGATTTCCGGGTGCCGTCTTCCCGGATGAATATCGTGGAGACCGGGGTTTCGGGGCTTCGGACCGTAAGACGGGTATCCACCCCGTTCTTTTCCAGTTCGTTTTTCACGATCTGTCCCGCGGCGTCTTCTCCCAGCGCGCACAGGATTCCCGTTTTCAGTCCCAGCTTCGACGCGGCGATCGCCGTGTTCACCGCTTCGCCGCCCGGGCTCAGGGATCCGGACTCCGCCAGGTAGCCGGAAGCGGAAACCGGTTCCGGATTGAACCCCCGGATCATGGAATCCACCAGCGCCATGCCGATACAAATCAGGTCGTACTGCATCTTTTTCTGCCTGCCGTTTCTTTGCTGACTGCTCAGACCAGCTTGCGCAGGCTCACCCAGAGCCTGTTCTTCCTGGTTTCATGCTCAATCCCGTCATAGACGGCTTTCCCGAACCCGCGGACGGACAGGACGTCCCCATCCTTCAGGCGGGCGCTCCGGTCCATGGCCGGCCGTGCGTTCACAAAAACCTTTTCCGCCGCGAACAGCTTCTCCGCCTGGCCCCGGGAAATATTGCAGAACGCCGCCACCACGGCATCCAGCCGCTCGGACGCGACGTTCAGGCGGAGCGGGGCATACCGTGGCCGCAGTTCCGGCACATCCGATGAGGTAATCTCCGCCGTCACCGCCGTCCGGCGCACCTGGTCCAGGGAGGAAACCAGCATGTCCGCCGCCGGGGCAAGGCAGAAAAACCAGGCGTTTTTGTCCCGGATCAGAATATCGCCGATCAGGGCACGTTCAATGCCCAGGCCCAGGATCGCGCCGAGGTAATCCCGGTGCGAAAGTTCCTCCGCGTATTTTCCGGATTTCGGTTTCACTGAAATAACCGTAATCGGCAGCTCCGGCGGTCCGGATTCCGCCTCGTTTCCGACCGCCAGGATCCTTCGCTCGGCGCTTTCATATCCCCCGTCCAGGAAAAAAGAAAAGCCCGCCGCCTCCGGACAGCGGAGCAGGTCGTCCTGCTCCGCCGGGGAAAGGAAGGCGGAATACTGCCATATTCCGGTTTTTTCGTTTTTTCTGCACAGATCCAGCAGGTGCCGGACTGTCACGTCATTTGTCGTCATTGCTTTGCGCTCAGTGCTGGATATTGGCTTCCTTCGTGAACATGCGCCGAAGCATCTCCTCCGCGAACGGCGCGCAGGCCTCCATCAGCTCATGGTCCGGATTGACCGCAACCCGCGTATCTTCGTCCATGATCAGGACGGATTCTTTTCCAGTTTGGCTGGCCGGCCAGTCGGGAATCCGGCTGTTGGCCGGGTCTCCGTTCCTGGCGAAGGCGAGGAAGGACGCGAACATCTCTTCCTCCACCCGGGCATACGCTTCCGGATGGACGGACGGCCCGTGGGGATACTCCACCAGTTCCAGGTTATGGAACGCGTAAGGGATGTCACAGCAGTGCCAGGGCGTGTTCCCGCCGTCGATCGGCTGGTCCAGGTTGAACAGGTAGGACCAGGTCCGGTCGTTCAGCTTGCTTCTTTCGGCGATGTACCGGATCTCCGGCAGGCGGAAAATGAAGTCCAGCCGGAGCAGGTCGATGATCCGCCTTTCCGGGTAGGCCTTCCGGAACAGCGGAATCAGTCTGTCCGCGGTCTCCGCGCCCCAGGCCTTCCGGATCGTTTCCGCCTGCCCGGCGTCGGGCATGTCCCGGTCCCAGGGCATCGGGGCAAAGGAGGTGAACTCTCCGAAAACGCTGCCAATCATCAGGGGAATATGGCCTGTTTCCGGCCGGAAACCGACGCGGAGCGGGTCGCCCGCATAATATGCGTTCGGATGCGGGCGGCAGCCCGTATACTTCCCCGCCTGCTCGAATTCCGGTTTCACCTGCAGGTAGGCCCGGGCGAAGGCCGCGTAGTCCACTGTCTCCAGTTCCTTGACGCTTTGGATGCCGAGCGCCTTCATCACGGCGAGGGCCAGTTCCTTCCCGCTGCCATCCGCGTCGGCAAGCACCGGCCCGATGACGCCGCTCATGATGATTCCCGCGTCGTACAGACCGTCCGCCGCCGGGGTCTGGAGCAGGGTCGTCACCTTCGCGCCGCCGCCGGACTGGCCGAATACGGTCACTTTTTCCGGATCCCCGCCGAACAGTTCGATGTTCTCATGGATCCAGCGCAGCGCGGCGACGATGTCCTCGCCGCCGGCATTGCCGGAATCCGCGTATTCCTCCCCGAAATCGGAGAGGTCGAAATAGCCCAGGATATTCAGGCGATGGTTGATGGAAACCACCACCGCGTCGCCGAGCCGGCTCATGTTCGCGCCGTCGTAAGCGGTCTGCTCAATGGAGGAGCCGGCCTCATACCCGCCGCCGTGAAGCCAGACCAGCACTGGGCGTTTCTTCCCGTCCGTGCCCGGCGTCCAGATATTCAGGTTCAGGCAGTCCTCGTCCATCGGCCAGTAGCGGTGCGGCACATACAGTTCGCCCCGGGGCCGGTCGTTGGTCATCAGGGGACAGACGAAACCGTAGCTGCACGCGTCCAGTACGCCTTCCCACGGGGGCATTTCCTCCGGCATATGGAACCGGACGGCGCGGGCATACGGAATCCCCTTGAAAATACACAGGCCGTCCTGTTCATAGCCCTGGATCATTCCCTGCCGGATCCGGACGGACGCGGCGCCGGGAGCTCGCCGGAATGTATGGCTCATATCTGTTTCCTCCGTTTTACTTGCCGGACACGGTCAGGATGCCGACGTCCAGGGACGGGCTGCCGATGGGGCTGCCCGGGAAATCCAGGTCGTCCGCGACCGCCCGCACCGCCTTGAGCAGCTGGTAGAAATTCCCCGCGACCGTGACGCGTTCCACGGGTTCCGCCTGCTCGCCGCCGCGGATGACAAAGCCCTTGGCCAGCAGGGAAAAATCGCCGCTGATGGGATTCGCCCCCGCGTGCAGGCCGGATACGTCGGTGATCATCAGGCCGTCGCCCATGTCCCGAAGCAGGTCCTTCAGGGATTTTTCGCCCGGCACAATGTAGAAATTGGTGGGGCTGACATGCATGCCGCCCGAACGCATGGCGTTCCCGGTCGTCTGCACGCCCTGGATCTTCGCGGTCCGGCGGTTGTGGAGAAGCGTCTTCAGCACGCCCTTCTCCACCACGGCCTTGGTGCGCGTGGCGCTGCCCTCGCCGTCAAACGCAGCGGTGGCGAGGCCGCCCTTGCGCAGCGGATCGTCCATGATGGTGATCAGCGGGGAAGCGATTTCCTCGCCTTCCCGTCCGGCCAGCAGGGACATCTTCTGCTGCGCACGCTCGGCGGAGAAGATGCCGCAGAAAACCTGCAGGAGGGACTGCATCGCGTCGTGCCGGAAGACGATCCGGTATTCGCCGGACGCGACCGGTTCCGCGTGCAGCTGTGCCGCGGCGTCCGCGGCGGCGTCCTTTCCCAGCTTTTCCGCGTCGAATTCCCGGAGCTTCCGGCCGTAGGAGAGCTTAAAGCCGACGGCGGTGCTGTCCCCGTCCTTCGCGATCGGCATGGCATAGGCGGCATAGAACCTCTGGGCGTTGGTCAGGTTCAGGCCGTAGGTATTGCGAAGCGCAACCTGCCCGTTCTCCGTCATGATCACGACGCCCTCTGTCTGCCCGATCCGCGGGTCCGCGTCCAGCGCGGCCTTTTCCGCCTTGATCGCCAGGGCCAGCTTTTCCTCCGCCGTCACCTGGTCCAGGTCGTCCGTCTCTTCCTCAATGTCCGGATACTTTTCGTCCCCCGCGAAGATCTCGTCCTGCTCCTCCGCCTCGTTCAGCGCGGCGGACTCGATCACGGCGTCCACCAGGAAAGCGATCGCTTGCTCGTCAAACGCCTCGGTGGAGGCGAAACCCATCTTTCCGTTCACCATACCCCGGAAGGACAGGCTGCAGGAGGAGGATACCTCATAGTGGTCAATCACGCCCCGCTGGGCCCTTGCGTTGAAGTTGTCTCCGGCCCGATAGTAGATTTCCGCCGCCTCGATGCCCTTTTCCTTCGCGGCCTTCAGCAGCGTGTCCATAAATTCATTTTTGTTCATCTGCCTGTCCTCCTTACCTTCCGCCGACCGTGAGGCTGGATACGCGGATCATCGGCTGCCCGACGTTGACCGGAATGCTGCCGCTGACCGAACCGCACATTCCCTGCGCCTGCACACAGTTCTTCCCGACCCGGTCAATCTTCAGGATCACGTCGCTTCCGCGGCCGATCAGGGACGCGCCGCGGACCGGATGGTCGATTTTTCCGTCCTTCACCCAGTAGCCCTCGTTCACGGCGAAGTTGAACTCGCCGGTCGCCGGGTTCACGGAGCCGCCGCCCATGTACTTCGCGTACAGGCCCTCGCCCATGCCGGCGATCATTTCTTCCTCGTCGTCCTCGCCGGCGGCGATGAAGGTGTTCCGCATCCGGGAGGTCGGCGCCCAGGCATAGCTCTGCCGCCGGCCGGAGCCGGTGGGCGCCATGTTCATCCGGCGTCCGCCCAGCTTATCGATCATGTAGTTCACCAGCTTGCCGTGGTCGATCAGGACCAGGCGGCCGGTGGGCATGCCCTCGTCGTCCACATGGGTGGAACCCCACTCGTTCATGATGGTGCCGTCGTCGATGGCGGTCACGCACGGCGCGGCGATCATCTCGCCCAGCCGTCCGGAGAACTCGCTGATGCCGTAGGCGACGCTTGTGGCCTCCAGGCTGTGGCCGCAGGCCTCGTGGAAAATGACGCCGCCAAACCCGTTGTCGATCACGACCGGGAACACGCCGGCCGGGCACACCGGGGCATGGAGCATGGTCACCGCCTGGCGGGCGGCTTCCTTCCCGCAGTAAGCCGGATCGATCCGGCCGTCAAAGATCTCGAAGCCCATCAGGCCGCCGGGGTTCATCCCGCCGGACTGGTTTTCCTTTCCGTCGCTGGCCACCGCGCTGACGTTCAGCCGGGTATAGACCCGCCGGTCCGTGACGAACGTGCCCTCCGTGTTGCAGATCAGCACATCCTGCACCCGGTCGAGATATCCGACCTGCGCCTGGACGATTTCGTCCGAATAGGCGCGGGCGGCCGCGGCCGCCTCCCGGACCTTCTCCGCCTTGGCAGACGCCTTCACTTCCGTCGGAAGCAGGCGGATTTCCTCCGGGCGCTCCGCGTGGACAACATTGAACGGCGCGGGCTTACAGCCTTTTCCGCCGTTCACGGCCGCCGCCGCCTTTTCCGCACAGGCGAGCAGGCCTTCCCGGCTGGTGTCGTTGGTATAGACATAGATCGCCTGGGTCCCGACGAAAACGCGGATTCCCGCGCCGTGGGTGCGCCCGGGCTGGACGGTTTCAATCCGGCCTGATTTCAGGCTGATGGTCGTTTCCGTCTGGTCCTCCAGAAAAATTTCCCCGAAGTCCGCGCCGGTGGATACCGCCTTCGCCAGGACTTCTTCCGCAATACGGGTCTGAAGCAAGATAATTCCCCTCTCCTCTTCCGGTCTTCCGATGCCGGTTATTTGTGTTTTCGCTGGTTACTTTTCGAACGGATATACCAGGCCCATCTGCGCGCGGCAGTCGTCCATCATCTGCATGACCCGCATTGTCGCGGAATGCGGCACATACGCGCTCTCCTTTTTCCCTGCCCGCATTTCGGACGCGACCAGATCAAATTCATTCAGCATGCCGCCGTAGACGCTGAAGGTTTCCCTTGTGCCGTCCGCCTTTTCCAGGGTCACTTCGTTGGCGTAGTGGAAGTGCGGAAGGTGGGTTTTCGCCTTCGTGCCGACAAGCGTCACGTCCTCGGTTTCATGGTCGTCCTCCAGCGAAACGCTGATGACGAACTCCTTCTCCGCGTAGCGCATCCGGATTTCCTCGCTCATATCGATTCCGTTGCGCAGGTTGCCCGTGCACCGGATCGTGTCCGGTTCTCCGAACAGGCGGTAAATATAGGTGATCGGGTAGATGCCGATATCCAGCAGCGCGCCGCCGCCGACCGCCGGGTCCGTAACCCGCGGCGCGTAATAAATTCCCTGCCCCCGGTAATTCAGGCGGCATTCCAGGATCTCCCCGTACTCGCCCGCGTCCAGCCATTCCTTCACCTTGTTGGCGATCGGGGAAAACCAGGTCCACATCGCTTCAGAGAAATACACGTCCTGCTCCCGGGCCACCCGGAGCATTTCCTCCGCCTTTCCGGCGTCCGTGGTAATCGGCTTTTCGCACAGCACCGGCTTCCCGGCCCGCATCGCCGTGATCGAATACTCCTCGTGGCTGGTATGCGGCGTCACGATGTAAACCCCGTCGACGTCCGGCCGGGACACGGCTTCCTCCGCACTCCCCGCGGCAAACGCGCCGTACTGCCCCGCGAATTCCGCGCACCGCTCCGGCCGGCGGGTATACACGGATACGATCTGATGACGCCCCGAGGCGGTGATCTCCTTCGCGACCTCGCCCGCCAGGCGCCCGGTGCCGATAAATGCCCATCGGAATGCCTTTTCCATTCTTTTCCTTCCTTTCTATGCGCTGCTTTTTTCTCTGCTTCGGATCATACCACAGATCCCGCCCGCGGGCAATGCCCCGCCGCGTCTTTCCATCCTCCGCCGCGCGCGGTATAATGGCCCTGTACCGAATATACCCTCTGGAAGGAGTTTCTATGGATTACGAACTGAAATCCGCCCGTTTCCTCGCCCGGGACGTTCTCTCCCGCGCGGTCCGGCCGGGGGATACCGTGGTGGACGCCACCATGGGCAACGGACATGATACCCTGTTTCTCTGTGAGGCGGTGGGCCCCGCGGGCCGGGTTTACGCCTTCGACGTCCAGCCGGAGGCGGTGGAAAGCACCCGCGTGCGCCTGCGGGAAAATGGCGTGGAAGACCGCGCGGTCCTCGTCTGTGACGGGCATCAGCGAATGGATGCGCATGTGTCCGGAAAGATCCGCGCCGCGGTGTTCAATCTCGGCTGGCTTCCCGGCGGGGACCATACCGTGACCACCCTGTGGGAAACCACGCGGGAGGCCGTGGAAAAAGCGCTCTCGCTTCTGCTTCCCATGGGTGTACTCGTCATCTGCGCATATCCGGGCCACGACGAGGGAAACCGGGAACTCCGCGAACTGATCCGTTTCCTGTCCGCCCTGTCCAACCGGGAATACAACGTGCTGCACCAGCGCTTCCTGAACGCGTCCTCCGGCGCCCCGGAATGCTTTGTCGTCCAGAAAATGGGCTGAACCGGCTCCGGATATCGGTTTTTCTTTACGTCCGGTGATTTTTGGATATAATATAGTCAGCAACTGAGCGAAGGAGTGCAGATTCATGAGTCAGCAGCGCCGGCCTCTGGTATCCCACATCTTTACCGCGGATCCCTCCGCCCACGTCTTCAACGGGAAGATCTACATCTATCCCTCCCATGATATCCCGCATGACGGTGAGGATAACGACGACGGAGACGAGTACCGGATGGAGGATTACCACATCCTGTCCATGGACGGGCCGGACGCGCCCTGCGTGGATCACGGCTGTGCTCTGCATATGAAGGACGTGCCCTGGGTCAGCAAACAGATGTGGGCGCCCGACGCCGCGTATAAGGACGGAAAATACTACCTGTATTTCCCGGCGCGGGATAAGGACGGCATCTTCCGCCTGGGCGTCGCTGTTTCGGACGATCCCGCCGGCCCCTTCACCCCGGAAAAGGATTATATTCCCGGCAGCTACAGTATCGATCCCGCCGTGCTGGTGGATGACGACGGCCGGAGCTATGCCTACTACGGCGGCCTGTGGGGCGGCCAGCTGGAAATGTGGCAGAGCGGCAGCTTTGACGAGAACGCGCACCGTCCGGAAGGCGACGAGCCAGCCATCGGCCCGATGTTCGCCGAACTGGATGACGATATGAAGCACTTCAAAACCGAGCCGAAGCACCTGCAGATCCTGGACGAAAACGGGAAGCCCATCACCGCGGGCGATGAGGATCGCCGGTATTTTGAGGGCCCCTGGATGCACAAGTTCGGCGGAAAGTATTACCTCTCCTATTCCACCGGCACCACGCATTACCTGGTTTATGCCGAGGGCGACAAACCGGACGGCCCCTTCACCTACCGCGGCCGGATCATGGAACCGGTGCTGGGCTGGACCACGCACCATTCCATCGTGGAGTACCAGGGCAAATGGTACCTGTTCTACCACGACTGCGAGCTTTCAAACGGCATCAACCACCGCCGCAACGTCAAGTTTACGGAACTGACCATTCATGAGGACGGAACGATCGAGACGATCCATCCCTACGAATAAGCCTCCTGAAAGAAGGATCCCCGGGATCAGCGTGATCCCGGGGATCTTCTTTTCTTCCGGCCTGTCCGTTATACGATCAGTTCAAAGGACGCGAACTGCAGATGTCCTTCGCCGGTAAAGGTGAAATACAGGGACTGGATACCGTCCGGGATCCGGACGTCCACTGCGGCCTCCTGCCAGACGTTGGCGTATCCGATCGGGATACTCGCCAGGCATTCCCCGTCCCACGCGGTGCGGATCTCCATCTTCCCCCGGGCGTACCCCTTCGTGCGGATGGCGACCCGGCGGACGCCTTTGCAGTCGAAATACCGGAAGCCGGCGGTGGCGGTGTTCCGCATGTTCGCGATATACCCGATCTTTTCCTGGTGTTCGCTGTCCGTCTGGGTGATTTTCGGGAACCGGTCGTCCATCCATCCGGACCAGGCCGTGTAGATCACCTCGTTTTCGGTGAACAGATGGCAGGCGAGGTACGCGGGATAGACGCCCTCTCCCCGCAGCGGCGTTTCCTTGCCGCCGCAGGAGGTGATCTCCGCCTGGACGATGCTGCCGTCTTCCCGGAAATGAATCCGCTCCAGGCAGCCCTGGCGGCTGTAGTTCGTGCCGTTGGTATGCCGGTGATAGAAGATATACCACCGGCCGTTGATCTCCTCGATGCTCCCGTGGTTATTGGCGGTGTAGTACATCGGCTTTTCCGCCGGTTTGTAGCTGTCGATCCCCAGGTCGCAGCCGCTGACGACCACGCCGCCGTAGGTGAACGGGCCCCGGGGATTGTCGCTGATTGCCCAGCACAGCTCGTGGCACGGCCGGGAGGAGTAGATGAAATAATACTTCCCCTCCCGTTTCCGGATGGACGGCGCCTCGAAGAACTCGTGCCCCTCGAACCCGGTTCCTTCTCCATACATCGCGCCGGGCGCGACAAAGCGCGGCGCTTCCTCCACGGTCAGCATATCCTTCCCCAGCACGGTCAGCATCGCGCCGTGGCGGGACTTGTCCCCGAATCCGCAGAAGCCGGTGTACAGATAGGTGGTCTCCCCCTCGGTCAGCACGCCGGGGTCAAACTGCGGCTCGTCCCCCGCCTTTTCCCCGAGCCTTGTGCCGTCCGGGTAGCGGACGTTGCCATAGAACTCGAACGGGCCCTCCGGCCGGTCGCTCACCGCGACGGACACATATCCCCGGGTGCTCAGCACATAGTACAGGTAATACCGTCCGTCCGGGCCGATCGTCACGTCCGGCGCGTAGAGGTTGCCCTGCAGGTCCGGGTTGTCGGGATCCTGGTCCTTCCGGTAGATCACGCCCTCGCATTTCCAGTCGCCCAGGTCGTTCACCGGGGCGGACCAGCACATATAATCCCCCATGCAGTATACGTCCCCGCCGAAGAAATCATGGGAACCGTATACGTATACGCGGTCGCCGAACACATAGGGCTCGCCGTCCGGAATGTATTCCCAGAAGGGAAGATAGGGATTCGTCACCTGCTTCAGATTATCCATGCGTCTTTCCTCCGTTCCTGTCTGCTTAAAGCCATTATACACGGAATGGCCGGCGGAATCCACAGATTCCGCCGGAACGGTTGTACCCTCCGGGCGAATATGGTATAATCCGGCTGACGCAAAAGGCATTCCGGTCATAAAATCCGTCTGAACAGGGTTGAACATAATGAAAGAGAAAAACAGCTGGCTGATCCGGCAGGCGGAACTGAACCGCTTTTCCGCCCTGATCCGGCAGGAAAACCGCTCCGTGTTCCGCCTGATGGCTTCCACGGGCTGCGCGCTGAGCGCGGTGAACCTGGTCGCCCAGATGGTGGTGACCGGCTTTGACATGCCCGTTTTCAAGTCCTGTCTCCTGCTCGCCTACTTCTGCGTGCTGGTTTTTATCGACCGGGTTATGCTGCCGGAGAACCAGCCGGTTTCCACCGGCCTCATCTATCTGGCCCAGGCGCCGGTGTTCGTAATTTCCATTCTGCTCGGCACGGTATGGGATCCCGGCAATCCCGCCACCACGATCCTGATGTTCCTGGTAGCTACCCCGGTCTTTATCCTGGACCATCCGAGCCGTTCCCTCGGCATCCTGGCTGTCTGGAGCGCGGTTTTCATCGGAGTGGACTGGCTGGTCAAAACCCCGGCCCTCCGCGTCTATGACCTGATGCACGTGCTGAAGTTCTATGTCGCCGCGGCGGCGGTCACCTACGCTGTGCTCCGGATCCGCCTGGAATCCATGCGCCGGCTGGAGATGACGCAGCACCATCTGAACCACGACCTGGATACCGGCTGCCTGTCCCGCTACGCGCTGGAGGAGCGGAAAAGCACCTGTGTCGGACGCTCCATGGTGGTGCTGCTGGCCTGTGTGGACCAGCTGACCATGTACAGCGATTATTACGGCAAGACCATGGGGGACGCGATCCTGATCCATTTCGCGCGCACCCTGGCCGATCGCTTCGGTCCGGACTGCACCTACCGCTACAGCGGCGGTGAGATCCTCTGCCTGCTTCCGGAGGCCGCGCCGGAAGAATGCCTGGAAAAAGCCGCCGCGTGCCGCAAAGAGACCCACGCTTTTGAGAACGAGGGGATCCGCCTCGCGGTCACCTTCTCCCTCGGCATGGTGACCGGCCTGCCGGAAACCGCTGAGGAGCTGGACCAGATGATCCAGATGGCCGTTATCCTGTCCCACAAGGCAAAAAATTCCGGACGGGACCAGACCAACAGCGGCATCTACTCCCAGAAAGCCTTCTGGGAAACCGTTTCGGAAAGCAACCTGTCCGCGCACCACGCGAATCCCCATGAGATCAACCCGCTGACCAGACTGCCGGGCATGTCCTATTTCACCGCGCGTTCCGACGAGCTGCTGCTGAATGTCGTTCCGATGGAGCGCCATCCGATGATCGGCTATTTCAAGATCCCCCGTCTCCGGGAATTCAATGACCGGTACGGCTATGCCCAGGGGGACCTGCTGATTGCCGATACCGCCGAGGCGCTCCGGGATTCCTTCGGAAACCGGCACCTTTGCCATATCACGGCCGGCCAGTTCTGTATCCTGTGCTACCGGGACGAGGCGGAACCCGGCATGCGCCGGCTGTCCAGCTGGCTGCAGAACTGCCGTCCGCATTTCCCGATGACCGCTAAGGCCGGTTTCGCGGAATACACCGGAAACGAAAGCACCAGCGAACTGATTGACCGTGCCCGGATCGCGTGGAAGAGCATCCTGGCGGATCCGGAACGCTCCCTGTGCTTCTATGACGCGGATCTGGACGAGGAACAGCGCTTCCGCCAGTATGTGACCGCCCATCTGGACGAAGCCATCGAAAAGGACTGGCTCACGGTGTTCTACCAGCCGATCGTCCGCACCTCCACCGGGGAGGTCTGCCACGAGGAAGCGCTCTCCCGCTGGAAGGATCCGGAGCATGGCTTCCTGATGCCTTTCCGGTTCATTCCGGCCCTGGAGGAACAGGGACTCATGTATAAGGTCAACCTGCATGTGGTGGACGTTGTGCTGCGGGATTTCCGCCTCCGGGAGGAAGCCGGCGTGCCCGTTGTCCCCGTGTCCGTCAACCTGAGCCGGCGGGACTTCTTCCAGTGCGATATGGTTCGCGAGATTACGGACCGTGTAGACAAATCCGGTTATTCCCACGGGATGATCCGGATCGAGATTACCGAGTCCGCCTTTGTCCAGGACCTGGATATGCTCGCGCGGGAGGTCCGCAGGTTCCGCAGCGCCGGTTTCCAGGTGTGGATGGACGACTTCGGCAGTGAGTATTCCACGCTGAACCTGCTGCAGGATATTGATTTTGACCTGATCAAGATCGATATGAAGTTTATGAAGAACCTGGCTGTCGGCCGGAAAAACCATACGATTGTTTCCAGCATTATCCGCATGGCAAAAAGCCTCGGCGCCGTCACACTGATGGAAGGCGTGGAGACAGAGGAGCAGTACGGCCTGCTCCGGGACCTGGGCTGTGATCTGCTCCAGGGCTACCTGTTCGACAAGCCGGATTCGCTGGATCATATTTCGGAGCGTGCGCTGAACGGTACCGGCCTGAAGTACGAAGCGCCCGCCGGGCCGGAGGACCGATAAGATGAGCCAGATCAAAAAGCCCTTAAAGAGCAGCATCCTGAAAGGAATCACGCTGTTTATCACCGCGCTGTGCGTATGCCTGGCTTTCGCGCAGTATATTACGCTCCGCCAGACGCTCTACGCGGAATACCGGAACCGGATCACCAACATCATCGGCTACGCGACGGACGGAATCGACACGGATGACCTGGCGGAATGTATCCGCACCGGGGAGGAATCCGACCAGTTCCGGAAGACCCAGGCGTTCCTGGATATGGTCAAGGAGCGCACCGGTGTACACTATCTGTATATCGTGCTTCCGCTGAATACCGAAAAGACCGACAACATGAAAAACATCATGGCCGCGGTCACCCAATACGAATACGCCAACGACCCGGAAGCCCTGGTTAAGCTGAACGCCCTGACCGGGGACGCGTACTCTTCCCCGGAAGCCCGGAAATACCTGGAGGCGTTTCAGTCCGGTCATCTGTCCTTCTTTGAAAACACGACCGCGTTCGGTGCTGACTATACCGGCCTCCTGCCCCTCGCGGATTCGGAGGGAAACCCCGTGGCCGCCCTCTGCGTGGATTTTGAGCTCAGCGAGATCCATTCCATCCTGCGGCAGAACATGCTGGATATCCTGATCATTGTTTTCATCGTCGGCCTCCTGTTCGCGACGGTGTTCATCCTCTGGTCCGACCGGAACCTGATCGGACCGATCCGCCAGCTGGAAAAGGCCATGACCGACCTGGCCGCCCGCAGCCAGCGCCAGCGGAATCCGGAAACCATGGTCTTCTCCGTTCCGGAGATCCGCACCGGCAACGAAGTGGAATCCCTGGCCCGGGCGGTCGAAAAGCTGAGCGTGGACCTGCGGAACTATATGAAGAACCAGGTGGACCAGGAAAAGGAACTGGCCCGGCTCAGTTCGCTGGCAAACCGCGATGAACTGACGCATGTCGGCAACCGGAGCGCCTATGACAAATATGCGGAAAACCTGCAGCTGAAGATGACCGAAGAGCATCTTGATTATGCCATCCTGCTGACGGACACCTCCGGCCTGAAACAGATCAATGACGATTACGGCCATGAGAAGGGCGACCTGTACCTCCAGAAATCCTGCCGAATCATCTGCGAAGTCTTCCGCCATTCCCCGGTTTTCCGGATCGGCGGCGACGTGTTTGCCGTTATCCTGCGCGGGGAGGATTATATGAACCGCGGCGCGCTGATTGACCGGGCGCGGGCGGAGCACCGCCGGGCGGAAAATGATGAAAAAGCGGCGCCCTGGGAACGGGTCGTCGTCGCCCTCGGCCTGGCCGAATATGACGAAGCCGCGGACCGGATGGTCGCCCAGGTATATGAACGCGCCGAAGCGCAGCTGAAAGAAGCGAAGGAAAGGCTGCATGCCCGGGCGGACCGGGACACGCAGCCTGAATAACCTGTTCTCTTTGAACTGAATACTTTCCCCGTGTTATGGTTCTTCGATCTTTTCCAGGAAGGAGGCCATGACATATCCTTCCGTTGTGTCCGTACGCACCCTGACCCATCCGGGAACGTCATGGTCGCTGATCACCGCGACCTGCTGGTGCTTGTACAGGCGCATGATGATTTCCGATCCGGTGGAAGGCTCCGCGCGAAGGTTCAGGCTGCTGTCGTCCTCGATGTTCTCCACCGAGGCCAGGTACAGCGCGCCTTCCATGGACTTTTCGGTCACCGGCATCAGCGTCGGCCGGGGCGTCGGGCTCGCGGCCGGCCCGGGCGTGGCGGCCAGAGCAGGTTCCGGCGTCACCGGGGCCGCCTCTTCGGTTCCCATCTGTCCGATGCTGCTTCCGGGAAAATAGAAGGCGATGATTTCCTTCCATTTCTTCCCGTGCGCGGACGCCATCTGCTGTGCCCCGCGCTGGCTCAGGCCCACCCCGTGTCCGAAACGTCCGGAACGCAGCAGGAACCCTCCGTCCGTCTTCTCCACGGTGATGATCTCGTTGTCCGCCCCGCTGATGCTCAGCCCCAGGGCCCGGACCGCGTCCGGAAACAGCGGAATGTCCGCCGTAAACGTTCCGGCCTCCATCCAGTCGCTCAGGTGGGGCGTCGGCGCCGGCGTCTCCCGGGGCGTCGGGGATGGCGTCGCGCCCTCCTCCTCTTCCCAGACAAGCCCGTCCGCCGGAGCGGCGGTTTCGGTCACCATCTGTTTTCCGGACAGTACCGCCGTGATCCGCATCGTGGTCATCAGCCGGCTCGGCCGGGCATACCGCGGATCCCGCAGCTCGATGTTCTCAATCCGGTCGATCCGGAAATACTCCTTCTCCGGCAGGAACGCCTCCAGTCCCTTTTCTTTCCGGAAGGCCTCGTAAATCAGCCCGAACAGCGCGTCGTAAATCTCTGTTCCGTCCGCGCGGATCAGCGTGGTCCGTGTCTGGCTCTCCGGGTTTTCGACGTCGTAGGGATCCTCCGTGACCGCGTAGCATCCCGCCGCGTCCCGACCGCCCCAGACGTTGCCCGGCAGTTCCGTCTGTCCGCCGTTGCTGGCGCTGTAATATCCCTGGGCCAGTTTTCCGTTGCTCATGATGACCCGTCCCGCGGTATCGCTGACCGCCTTGTCTGTCTTCTCATGGCTTTCCGGAATGCCGCGGAACACCTGGTCGTTGGTGGTATCGGTCACGTCATAGCTCCGCCCCGCGTCCCTGCGGTTCAGGCCGTAGGTCCGCGCGCAGACCGCCTGCGCCTTCAGCGCCTCCTCCGGGAATCCCTCGCCCATCTCCCACGGGATCACGCCGCGGACATAGTCTTCCACCCCGATCCGGAGCACGGCGCGCAGCTGTCCGTCCTGAATGGTCAGAGACAGGTCTCCCGGATAGGTTTCCGCCTTGCTTCCGGCACGGAAAAATGTCGTGCTCCGCGCCCCGCGCCGAAGCGCTTCCGCGCTGGAGCCCAGCGAAACCGACATTTCCCGGCAGAACAGGATGATCTGCTTCTCCCGCAGCAGGAAAACGGCTTCCGCGCTTTCAGGCAACAGGATCTCCGTCCCGTTTCCGCCGCGGATCAGGTACCGGCCTTCCGTGCGGATATCCAGCCGGTCCGTCAGGCTCCAGCGCTGCAAAAGGACCCGGATTTCGGGTATCGTCTCTTTTTCGGCAGCAAAAACAGCCGCCGGAGCGGCCGTCAGGATGATTGCGCATAAAATCAGGCAGATGATTTTCCGGTATTTCACGTTTCCGTCCCCTCAGACCACCACACGGTTCCGGCCCTGCTCCTTGCCCATGTACAGCTTTTCGTCCGCCCCGGCCAGCAGGTCCTCCAGCGGGGAGGAATAGTCGTTCTCCTCCACGCCGATGGTGATGGTAATTGAAAAGTCATTTTCCTCGAAAGAAAGCTTCATCCGCTCCACGGCGAAGCACAGGTCGTTCATCGCGATCTTCGCCTCGTCCAGGTTCATGCCGGGCATGAAGAAGCAGAACTCCTCCCCGCCCCAGCGGCATACGCTGTACTTTCCGCCGGCATGCTCCGCGAACAGTTCCGTCAGCTTCACCAGCGTATAGTCGCCGCAGTTGTGGCCGTAGGTGTCGTTGACTTTCTTGAAGAAGTCGATATCGGCAATCGCGACGCAGAAGGTGGATTCCGGCTCGCTCTTCTGATATTTTTCGATCGTTTCGATCATCGCGCGGCGGTTGGGCAGTCCGGTCAGCGGATCCGTGCCGGCTTCCTTGTACAGCGTCTGGTTCCGCAGCCGCAGCTGCCGCTCCGTATCCTGGACGCTGGTGCTGAAAATCACGCACAGGGTGGCCAGCAGCAGGAAGAAGAAAACGGTGTTCGTCGTCTGGTAAATGGTGCTGGCCGTCTCTCCCATTTCCGAATACACCGCCGGATTCCACTGGTTACGGGACAGGGAGAACAGCAGCACCCGGATCCCCAGCAGGGCCAGGAACCAGATGACCTTGTAAAGCGGCTTTTCGTATACGTTAAAGAATACGAGCACCAGGATCAGGGTCAGGAAATGCTGCGTGCCGCCACCCCATCCGAAGGTGTATACGCTCCATCCGACCCAGACCAGGCACAGGATGGAATAGACCACCAGGTTCAGCCGCGCGCCGTGTTTCCGGACCATCCACAATCCGCCGGCGGTACCGGCGGCCATCACGGCAGGCACCCATTCCCAATGCTGGTTGATAATCGGGAAGAGAAAAAAGCTCAGCACGAAATAGACGATCAGCATTCCGTCGCTGACCGACAGCGCCCTGCGGTAATACGCAGGGATTTCCTTGCCTGACCTGGGAACTTTCTGGCTCAGAAAGTCCTTGAAAAAACCCATTTGAAGGCCTGCCTTTATCCTTTGTTCTCTTCCTGTCTATTATGCATGATTTTCGCTTTTTTATCAATACCTCGTCCGGCCGAAATTGCCTTTTGGTCCGTTTTTCTGTTTACCCCGCGCGGACTTTTTGCTATGATATTCCCAGATCACCCGCAGGTCGGAAACAGGGAGGCGGAACATATGGGAATCGTGGTCCTGGGTTCTGTTTTCGTTGACATCAAGGGATATCCCCTCAGCCAGTACATTCCCGGCGGGCGGAACGCCGGCCGGGTGGAATACGTCCATGGCGGCGTCAGCCGGAATATTGCCGAGGATATCGGCAATATGGAACTGAGGCCGACGTTTATCAGCCTGGTGGACGAAACCGGTGTCGGCCAGGATGTGCTGATCCGCCTGCGGAAGCACAAGGTCAACACCGACTATATCCGGATCGTGCCGGGCGGCATGGGAACCTGGCTGGCGGTGTTCGATAACAATAACGACGTCTGCGCGTCCATTTCCTGCCGTCCGGATCTCTCCCCGATCCTGGATATCCTGGAAGCCAGCGGCGACGAAATCTTCTCCGCCGCCGACAGCGTCCTGCTGGAAATGGATATGGAGGCGGAGATCGTCAAGGAAGTGTTCCGCCTATGTGAAAAATACGGCAAGCGTGTCTACGCCGCCGTATCCAATATCAATATTGCCATGGAGCGTCGGGATTTCTTCCAGAAGGCCGACGGCTTCGTCTGCAACCGCGGGGAGGCGGAAATCCTGTTCTCCTCCGCGTTCTCCGGCTCCTGTCCGGAGGAAATCGCCCGGGAGCTTTCCGCCCTGGTCGCCGCCGCGAACATCCCGTCCATGGTCGTCACCCTCGGCGGGGACGGCGCGGTCTGGGCGGACCGGAACGGCATGTACGGCGCCTGTCCGGCGCGCTCCGTCCACGTGGCGGATACCACCGGCGCCGGGGACGCTTTCTTTGCCGGCGTCGCCGCGGGGCTGACCTACGGCAAGAGCCTGCCGGAAGCCTGTGATATCGGCACCCGGCTGGCGGCGTCCGTCATCGGGTCGCGGGAGAATACCTGCCCCCGTTTCCTGCCGGAGGAGTTCGGCCTGCCTTCTCCGTAAAGTCGATTATTCGGATTCCGTGATTTCCCGGACCGCGCGGGGGATCGCCCGGACGGTGTCTCCCGCCGTCATGGAAACCGGGCCCTCCTCCGCCTGCGCCAGTTCGCCGGCCCGGCCGTTGATCCAGGCGCCGGCCGCGACAGTCTGCGGCAGCGGCGCGTCTCCCGCGCACACTGCGGCCAGGATCCCGCTGAGCACGTCCCCGCTTCCGGCGGTCGCCATCCCGGGGCAGCCCCGGTCAGTGATCCAGGTTTCCCGCCCGTCCGTCACGATGGTCGCCGGGCCTTTCAGCAAAAGCGTTATCCCGTGCTCCGCGGCGAAGGTTTCCGCCGCCTTGACGCCTTCCCGCTGAATCTCCGGAATGCTCTTCCCGCACAGGCGGGAAAACTCCCCCGGATGGGGTGTCAGGACAATTCTCCCGGCCGCGTTCTTCAGCGCGTCCGGGTTTTCTTTCAGGATCTCCGCCAGCGCGTTCAGCCCATCCGCGTCGATGACCAGGGTGCCCGGAAAGCTTTCCAGCAGGTAACGGACCGTTTTCCGCGTTTCCTCCGTATGCCCGGCCCCCATGCCGAAGGCAGCCGTGCGCACATTCCGGAGCAGTTCCTCCAGCGCTTCCCGGCTGAACAGCATTTCACCGGCATTGTCCGGCAGCGGAAACAGCGTGCTCTCCAGGATCAGCGGAATCATCGCCGGGCAGAGGCTGCCCGGCACCGCCGCCTTCACCACGCCCGCGCCGGCGCGCATGGCGGCGTTCGCCGCCTCCGCCAGCCGGATCGCGCCGGAATATTTCAGGCTGCCGCCAATCAGCGCCAGGTAGCCGTAGGTTCCCTTGTTCGCGAAATGCCTGCGGGGCGGAAACGCCGCCGCGGCGTCCTCCGCCTCCATCAACCGGAAAGCCCGCCCCGCCGGCTCGATCCCGATATCGCAGTTCACTTTTTCCTTCATCAGGTCCATCGCCATATTCAGGAAATGCCCCGGCTTCCAGCTGCCGACGGAAACCGTCAGGTCGCTGCGCACCGCTTTATCCGCCATGCCGTTGTCCCCGTTCAGGCCGCTGTTGATATCCACGCTGACCACATACGCACCGCTGTCGTTGATCCGGTCGATGATCCGGGCTGCCTCGCCGGTCACCGCCCCATGGAATCCGGTGCCGAAGATGCAGTCCGCGATGGCCGCGAATCCGGAAAAGTCCACCGTGTCCTTCCACAGCCGGACCGGCACGTTCTTTTCCCGGCACCGGTCAAACCAGTATTTCCCGTCCCCGGAAAAGTCCCCGCCGGGGATGACCAGCTCGCAGGGAATCCCGCTGTCCGCCATCAGCGCGGCCAGCACATACCCGTCCCCGGCGTTGTTTCCCTTGCCGCAGACGACGGCGGTTTTCCCCGGCCACTTCGCGGCCCGGAACACCGCTTCCCCGGCCCGGCGCATCAGCTCCCGCCCCGGCGTTCCGGCGGCGATCGTCTCCGCGTCGCTCCGCCGCATTGTTTCCACGGACAGTATATTTTTCATGATCCGGCCTTCTCTTCCTCAGCGGGCTTGTCCTTTGTCACGTACAGGACATAGTTGCCATATGTATCCATCTTTGCTTCCGCCTCCGGATCGAAGCTGTATCCTTCCGGAAGTGCCAGAATCGTGATTTGGTATGTTTCCTGCGGATCCATGACCAGGAGGCCGTAGCCGTCGTCCCCGGTTTCGATGACCTCGTACGCCTCGCCGGCGCAGCACCGGATCTGTGCGCCGGATACCAGCTGCCACTTATTGTCCACCACGCAGACCGGAACCACCAGCTTTTCCTGATAGTCCTCGCCCAGGAACGGCAGCAGCATGGCCTCAAACTGCTCCCCGGAGGAGAACATGCCCAGCCGGAATGCGCCGGCCTTTCCGTTGCGGTCAATCATCACCGTGGTCGGGAACCCGGCCACCTCCAGGAAATCCAGCGCGTCCCCCGCCATCCCCATCGGGAAGGAAAGGCCGAACGCTTCCTGAAACGCGCTGACTTCTTCCATCGTGTCGTCCATCGCGCCGGAAACCGCCACGATCTCGACCTGGCCCGAATATTTCCCATAGACTTCTTCCATCTCCGGGAACTCCGCCTGGCACGGACCGCACCAGGTTGCGAAGACGTTCAGTACCACCAGTTCCTTCTCCTTGAGCAGTTCAGACAGCGTCACGCTGCTTCCGTCTGTCAGGGATACGGTAAAGTCCGGGATCTCCTGTCCCAGGATTCCCTCCGCCGAGGCGGCGGCAAAGGCGATCACGCACAGCGCGCAGATCACCGCGATCAGTTTTTTCATCCGTTTACTCCTTTCGGTCCGGTCCGCCGGACCCCGTTTTATTGTACATGATCCTGCCCTTTTTGACAAATGGACCGCCTTGACGGAAAGCCCTAATTCTGGTACATTACTTGGGTTCCGTTTCCCCTCCGCGGTGGACGGGGCAATTCATTTATTCCGAGGTTTTTTCCATGCAGAAAGCAGATCGTTCCGCCCTTCTCGGCTCCATGAAAATGAGCCGTCTGGTTCCGAAGGTCAGCGTCCCGATCATGGTTTCCATGACGGTGCAGGCCCTCTACAACATCGTCGACAGTATTTTCGTTTCCCAGTACAATCCTTACGCGCTGACCGCCGTTTCCCTGGCCATGCCGTTCCAGATGTTGATGATCGCGCTGTCCACCGGTATGGGTACCGGTATCAACAGCCTGCTCAGCCGGCGTCTGGGGGAAAAACGCGCCGCGGACGCGCGCCGCGCCTCCTGGAACGGTCTTTTCATCGAGGCCGCCGGCGCGATGATTTTCATCCTGCTGGGACTGTTCCTGGCCGGGCCGCTGATGGGACTGGTGGTGTCCGCTAACCTGACCAACTCCATCGCGATCCATGAGATGGGTACCAGCTACCTGTCCATCGTCACCACCTGGAGCCTGGGCCTCTTCCTGGCGATCTTCTTTGAGCGGATCCTGCAGGCGACCGGCAATACCGTCGCTTCCATGATCACCCAGCTTGCCGGCGCGATCACGAATATCATCCTGGACCCGATCCTGATCTTCGGTTATCTGGGGTTCCCGGCCATGGGCGTCTCCGGCGCCGCGGTGGCCACGGTCATCGGCCAGTGGGTTTCCGCGGTCCTGGGCTTCATCCTGAACCAGGTGAAAAACCCGGAACTGCGGATCAGCCTCAAAGACCTGAAGATCAACCTTCCCGACATCCGGGGAATCGTCTCCGTCGGCTTCCCCAGCTCGGTCATGGCCTCCATCGGCTCCGTCATGAACCTGGGCATGAACGCGATCCTTTCCGGGTTTGTGGACCCCGCGAACCCGCTGACCAGCACCGCCGCGCTGAACGTGCTGGCCGTTTATTTCAAGCTGCAGTCCTTCATCTTCATGCCGGTCTTCGGCCTCGCCTCCGGAATCATCGCGATCATCGGGTACAACTTCGGCGCGAAACTGAAGGAACGGATATATGAATGCATCAAAACCGCGCTGATCTGGGCGATCGCGATCATGGGCGTCGGCACCCTGGTCTTCATGATCCTTCCCGGCCAGATGATGTCCATCTTTGAGTCGGCGGAGGAAGCCGAGCTGACCGCCCTCATGTCCTCCATCGGCATTGCCGCCATGCGGATCATTTCCATCAACTTTATCTTCGCCGCCGTCGGCATTGTGCTCTCCACCGTCTTCCAGGCCGTGGGCAAGGGCAGCTACAGCCTGATCCTGAGCGTCTGCCGCCAGCTGGTCGTTCTCCTGCCCGTGGCCTGGCTGCTGATCCGGCTGACCGGCAGCATCTACGCCGTCTGGTGGTGCTTCCCCATCGCGGAAATCGTTTCCCTGTTCATCTGCCTGTACTTCTACCGCAAGTGCAACCGGAAGATGATCGCCGCCCTGTAAAACTTTTTTCGGAAGCCCCTTGACTTTTATTCGGTACCGAACTATAATGCAATTGTTCGGTACCGTATTTTATTGCCGGGGGAGTCCCTGCCGTTCCCGACAGGAATGAAGCCGGAATACCCTGTTTGGGTCTGTCAAAGAAAGGAGTTGTTGATCGATGATCAATCGTGAAAATGATGTGATTCTCGCTGCCCTGAAGCTGGCCCGGGCCATGCGGCGATGCCCGCCCGATCCGGCGGAGCACCCGGTTCCCCCGGCGGTCGGCCGGCTGCTGGAATGCATCGCGGCCCACCCCGGCGTTTCCTCGCGGGACCTGTGCGAAATGCTGGACCTTCGTCCCTCCTCGCTGAGCGAAATGCTCGCGCGGGCGGAAAGCGGCGGCCTGGCCGTCCGCACCGTCAATGAGGAGGATCGCCGCGCGCAGCGCGTCAGCCTCTCGGAGAAAGGCAGCAGCCTGGTGGAACAGATGCAGAAAGCCCGGGAAGCGGATTTTGAGAAGAAAACGTCCTGCTTCACCGAAGCGGAAAAGGCGCAGTTCTGCGCGCTCTGCAACCGGCTTTCGGAGCATATGGAATCCCTGGCTGTGGACGTGCCGGAATTCATGCGCCACGGCGGACCGGCCGGCTTCCCGCGTCCGGAAGAGGACATCGCGCCGGATTTCCCGCCGCCCCGGCCGCAGCGCCCCGGCCGGCCGAAGCTGCCGCCGGACGCGAAGATCCGCTGCTGACAGCCGGTCATTCACTATGAAAAGCGCCTCGCGTCATCGCGGGGCGCTTCACTTATTCTTCTTTCTTCTCCGGCTCTTCCTCTTCCTCCGGAAGGGCGGTGACCTGGATCCGGAGCACCCGGAACCCGTCCATCTCCGTTACGGTAAACTCGTAATGGTCCACCCGGAACGTGTCCCCCACTTCCGGCACCTTCTCCAGCATTTCGCTGGCCCAGCCGCCGACGGTGTCCGCGTCGTATTTGTTCTCAATTTCGTATTTTTCCAGCAGCTCCTGCAGCTGCATGTTCCCGTCGGCGATCACCGTGCCGTCTTCCTGCTCGACGACCTCTTCCTCGACCTCGTCGTGCTCGTCGTAGATTTCGCCGACCAGCTCCTCCAGCACGTCCTCCATGGTCACGATGCCCTCGGTACCGCCGTACTCGTCCAGCAGGATCACCAGGTGCGTCTGGGACGTCCGGAACTGCTTCAGCAGGTTGCTGATGGAAAGGCTCGCCGGCGCGAAAACCGGCTCCTTCATGATCTTCGTAATGTCCTGGCATCCTTCGTGGGTCATCTTGTAGAAATCCTTCTCGTTCAGGATGCCCACAATATGGTCCAGGTCCTCGTGGTACACGGGAATCCGGGAATACCAGGTCTTCCGGAAAAGCTCCGCCGCCTCTTCGGGCGTCGCCGTATCCTCGATGGCCGTTACGTCCACCCGGGGCGTCATGATATCGGAGGCGTCCTGGTCGTTGAACTCGATCGCGGAACGGATCAGCTCGCCCTCGTCCTCCTCGATATCGCCTTCGGTCTGCGCCTCGTCGATGATCGTGATCAGTTCCTCTTCAATCTGGCTTTCCTCCGGATCCGGCTTCACCAGTTTTGAAAGCAGTTTCCGCCACAGGGAAAACAGAAGGTCCAGCGGCTTGAGCAGGATCACCAGTACCCGGACCACCGGGCTGACGGACATGGCGAACTTCTCCGGCTGCTGCTTGGCCAGGGTCTTGGGGCCGACCTCGCCCAGGAAAAGCACCAGCACGGTCATCACGGCGGACGCGACGGTCGCGCCGACATTCTCCTGTCCCTTGAAGATGAACATAGTAAACAGCACCGTCGCGATGGCGGTGCCCGCAATGTTGACGATGTTGTTGCAGATCAGCACCGTGGTCAGCAGGGAATC
The DNA here is from genome assembly GCA_024695415.1 of Clostridiales bacterium. Taxonomy (GTDB): domain Bacteria; phylum Bacillota; class Clostridia; order Christensenellales; family Aristaeellaceae; genus Aristaeella. Next base: position 58,574 of record JAILIE010000079.1, read on the forward strand.
ATATTTTTCCAGAAGGCCCAGCGCCGTCTGGGCACGCTCCTTCCGGGGGCCGTCCACTGTTTTGAGCTTGACCCGGTTGGACGCGGAAAACGCGGTTTCCGTCGCGGAAAAAAACGCCGAGAGCAGGATACACAGAATCAGGGCGAACCATAGGCCCATGAAAGCATTCAATCCTTTCGTTTACACACCGTAAAAAACCATGCCCCGGAAGTCCCGGAACATGGTGATTATAGCACTTCAGCCCTTTGGATGCAACCGCTCCGCCTTCTGCGTCCGCGGGCCCGCCGGTTTTCTTCTTTTCCATCCGTTTCCGTTTCTTCCGGTTTATGGTATCATCTGTCTGATCACAGACCGGAGGCATGACCCATGGAAACAGCGGAACGCGGAGCGCGGACGGAAGCCGAAAAGAAAAAACAGCTCTATCTCCGCCAGAAGACAACCCTGGACCTGTTCCTGGAAAACGGCGCCATTTCCCGGGCGCAGTATGACAAATCCCTGGGTGACCTGACCGAAAAGATGGGAATGAAGGATTCCGAATGAACTACGTTTATCTTCTCCGCTGCGCGGACGGTACGCTCTACTGCGGCTGGACGACCGATCTTTCCGGCCGCCTGGCAGCGCATAACGCCGGCCGCGGCGCGAAATACACCCGTTCCCGCCTGCCGGTCGAGCTGGTATATCATGAAGAATTCCCGGACAGGCATGACGCGCTGAGCCGGGAATGGCATATCAAGCATATGAGCCGTGCGGAAAAGGAAAAGCTGATTGAATCTTCCCCGGCGTAACAGACGGAAAGGGGCGTTTCCGCTGTTTTGATTTCCTTCGGCAAAAAAGGCTGCGTTCCCTGTCCGGAAACGCAGTCCTTTTTGATGCTTACATCGCGTCGATATACCGGCACGCGGCCAGCGCGGCCGTGGCGCCGTCGCCGGACGCGGTAGTCAGCTGGCGGACGGTCTTGCTGCGGCAGTCCCCGGCGACGAAGATGCCGGGGGTTTTCGTTTCACAGCGTTCGTCGCTGTCGAAATATCCCCAGGCGTTCAGGTCCGCCAGGTCACGGAAAGCGTCGTTCTCCGGAATCAGGCCGATCGCGACGAACAGCCCGTCGCACCCGACAGTCTCCGCGGGGCCGCCGGCCTGCGGTTCCACGGTTACGCCGGTCAGCTCGCTTCCGGCGGTGTTCAGCGCGGTGATCTTCACGCCGGTGCGCTTTTCCACATTCGGCCGGGCAAACAGGATCTCCTGCAGTTTTTTCTCACCGGTAAACTCCGGCAGGTCCTGCAGCATGATCACCTTCGCGCATTTACCGGAAAGCAGGATCGCTTCCTGCAGGGCGGAATTGCCGCCGCCGGCCACGCATACGGTCTTCCCGGAATAGAAATCCCCGTCGCACACCGCGCAGAAGCTGATTCCTTCCCCGACCAGCTCGTTTTCCCCCGGCAGGCCGAGCATCCGGTGCTTCACACCCGCCGCAATGATCACCGCCTTTGCTTCCCTGGCCTGGCCGTCGTCTGTATACACGATCTTGCGGTCTCCCCGGTCCTCGATCCGGAGCGCCTCGGCCAGGTCCACATCCGCGCCCTGGGCCATGATCTGTTCCAGCAGTGCGTCCGCGAACTCATTTCCGCTCATCTGGGCAGTTCCGGGCCAGTTCTCGACCTTGGGGCTGTAGGTGATCTGACCGCCGAAACCGTGCTTTTCCAGCACCAGCACCGATTTTCCGTTGCGCAGGCCGTACAGCGCCGCTGTCATGCCGGCCGGGCCGCCGCCGATTACAATGATATCCGTCATGCTTTCTTCCTCCGAAAAGCGGGGACGCGCCTGCGTCCCCGCGATGGTTCCTTTCCGCTCTTACACCGCTTCGCGCGCCGTCAGCATCCCCTTGATCTCGGATACGCCGCGGAACTTCTCGAAGCTGTCGTCCGCGCCGAGCACCACCAGGGTCGGTGCCTGCTTGACGCCGTACTTGTTGGTCAGCTCCACGTTCTCGGTCGCCAGGACTTTCTTGAACAGGAATCCGGCCTTCTCCAGCATGCTGACCGCCAGCTTGCAGTTCGGGCAGGTCGCGCTGACGAACAGCAGCGCGCGGGCATTGGAAGCCTGGACCGGCTTCTTCTCTGCCGCGGGTTCTTCCGGGGCGGGCGCTTCAGTCGCGGCGGGGGAAACGACCACCGGGCCGCTGTGGGTCAGGCGGGAATGCCCGACGTCATAAACCTTCCGGTCCTTGAATTCCTGGGCCTTTCCGTCGTTCCAGTTCTGCACGGGACGGTAATAACCGGTGATCCGGCTGTACACCTCGGTCTTCTGGCCGCAGTGCGGGCAGAGATACTGCTCGCCAGCCAGGTATCCATGGTCCTTGCAGACGGAGTAGGTCGGGCTCATGGTGTAATAGGGCAGCTTGTAGTTTTCCGCGATCTTCCGCACCAGGCTGGCGGCCGCCTTCCAGTCCGGCAGCTTCTCGCCCAGGAAGGCGTGGAACACGGTGCCGGAGGTGTAAAGGGTCTGCAGCTCGTCCTGCACGTCCAGCGCGGAGAAGATATCCTCGCTGAAGCCGACGGGCAGGTGGCTGGAATTGGTATAGTAGGGCGTGCCGTTCTCGTTGGCGGTGATGATGTCCGGATACTGTTCCTTGTCGTGCTTCGCGAAGCGGTAGGAGGTGGACTCCGCCGGGGTGGCTTCCAGGTTGTACAGGTCGCCGTACTGCTCCTGGTAGTCGCTCAGGCGCTCCCGCATATGGTTCAGCACGTCGCGGGCAAACTTCTGGGCTTCCGCGTGGGTCAGGTCCATCTTCAGCCACCTGGCGTTCAGGGCCGCCTCGTTCATGCCCACCAGGCCGATGGTGCTGAAGTGGTTGTTGAAGGTGCCCAGGTACCGCTTGGTGTAGGGATACAGGCCGCCCTCCAGGAGCTTTGTGATGACCGTCCGCTTGGTCTTGAGGCTGCGGGCGGAGATGTCCATCAGGCGGTCCAGCTGGCGGTAGAAGTCCTTTTCGTCGGAAGATTCATAGGCCAGCCGGGGCAGGTTGATCGTCACAACGCCGATGCTGCCGGTGGATTCGCCGCTGCCGAAGAAGCCGCCGCTCTTTTTGCGCAGTTCCCGCAGGTCCAGCCGCAGGCGGCAGCACATGCTGCGCACGTCGTTCGGTTCCATATCGGAATTGATGTAGTTGCTGAAATAAGGCGTACCATACTTGGCGGTCATTTCGAACAGCAGCTTGTTGTTTTCGCTCTCGGACCAGTCAAAGTCCCGCGTAATGGAATAGGTCGGAATCGGATACTGGAATCCGCGGCCGTTGGCGTCGCCTTCGATCATGATTTCGATGAAGGCCTTGTTGACCATATCCATTTCCTTCTGGCATTCGCCATAGGTGAAGTCCACTTCCTTGCCGCCGATGATAGCCGGCAGGTTGGCCAGGTCCTTCGGGCATACCCAGTCCAGCGTGATGTTGGAGAAGGGCGCCTGGGTGCCCCAGCGGCTGGGCGTATTCACGCCATAGATGAAGCTCTGGATGCACTGCTTGACTTCTTTCTGGCTCAGGTTGTCGATCCGGACGAAAGGCGCCAGGTAGGTATCAAAGCTGGAGAACGCCTGGGCACCGGCCCATTCGTTCTGCATGATGCCCAGAAAATTCACCATCTGGTTGCACAGCGTGGACAGGTGGCTGGCCGGAGAACTGGTGATCTTGCCGGGAACACCGCCAAGACCTTCCTGGATCAGCTGCTTCAGGCTCCAGCCGGCACAGTAACCCGTCAGCATGCTCAGATCGTGAATATGGATCGCGGCGCTGCGGTGGGCCTCGGCGATCTCGTTGTC
>JAILIE010000082.1 GCA_024695415.1 Clostridiales bacterium
GCGATAGATATAGGCGAAGCGGTCAAAGATCAGCAGCAGGGCAGAAAATAACTCGAGCAGTGTCAGCAGCCATTTTCGTTCCCGGCTCAGGGTTGTGGTAACCCATGTCAGGGGAATAAGAAGTGCGCAGGCCCCGCTGAAAAACAGCATGATGTCCAGCTGGTAATTCCTGATAAGATCGATCATTGGAGCATCCTCCGAACGCGACTTTGATATTGTATGCGGTTAATCGGATTTCAAATTTCGTCCTGTTGCCCTGGTATGTGACCATAATGTCTTTTTCAGTTGCTTTTTTTCAGCTCCATCTTATCCGAAAACCGCCCTGCGGTCAACAATGGCTTGGTCCACAAAACCCGAATTTTTACGAAATAGATTATTGACTGCTGATTCCGTCAGAAAGGAGGATTGACCTCATGCCCCAGGAATTCTTGGCTTCCTTTGCGGTGGATATCGACGAGGCGGGCGTGTCCCGCCTGCAGGCGGTCCTTGAGCAGAACCGGGCGCTGGCGGGGGAGGTCGCCGCGGCGTTTGACGCGGCGCGCGCTTCCATGGAATCCTTCCTGGAATCGGATCTTTCGGATCTTTACGCGCCGCCCTCCTCCCGGGAGGGCGGCGCGTCTTTGACCCTGCCGCTGGACCTGGATTTTGCCCGGGCGCGGAAGGACTTTTCCGCCTTCGTCCGGGAAGCGCAGAAGCAGATCCGCCTGTCGGCGGACGGGTCCGGTATGGTCTCCGCCGCGCGGAGCGCTTTGGAGCAGGTCCGGTCCCTGTTTTCATCCGCCGGACTGCAGCTGAAGGTGACGCTGACGGGGGAGACCGCCGGCGGATCTTCCGGTGCTTCCGGTTCCTCCCGTGCCGGCGGCGGCAGTCTGGTTAACGCCGTGGCCGCGGAACTGTCCGCCTCCGCCGCGGCGCCGCAGGTCTATACCCATACCGCGAGCAGTGTCCAGGCGCCGGTGAACATCACCGTCCAGGCCTCCGGTTCCGATCCGGAAGCGGTCGGCCAGAGCATCTACAATACCGCGGAACGGTATCTCCTGCGGACCCTGCAATCCGCCCAGGGATGATTAACCGACAGAAAGGATTTCCCATGCCATCCTCCACCGCCTATATCGTCGTCAAACCCTATGACCTGACCTATCACTTCACCGGTGTAACGGAAGTGGTTCATAACCTCTCCCTGAAGATCGCCGAGAAGACGGATACCACGGAATCGGACGGATGCGTCAACGGGGCGAAGAAACTGCCGGACAAGGTGACACTGTCCGTCATTGAGTCGGACGCGGGCCATGCTTCCGGCTGGGCGGCGCGGATGCTGCAGGTCCTGTCGGATATCCGTTCGCAGCGGCTTATCTGCCGGGTGGTAACGGAATACCGGACGTATGAGAATATGCTTTTGTCCTCCGTTTCCGCCACCCAGGACGAGTTAAGCCAGTCCGGCTGGTCCGGGGAACTGGTGTTTACGGAATACGTTCCGGTACTGACCTCCGGAAACGAAAAAACGGAGGACAATTCGTCCTCCGCGAAGAACACCGGTTCCGCCGCCCCGGCAAAGACCGTCACCGGAACCATATTTCAGCAGATGTGCCAGAGAGCGGGAATTGTTTTATAAGGCAGGAGGGAGGAGGCGTAGTCAGGCAGGAGGCAGGAAGCAGGAGGCAGGAGGTGAAGGAACAAGGGGACGGCCCTTTTCGTTCGACGAATGTTGAACGAAACAGGACTGGGATTCAACAAAGGCTCCACTGGAGCCTTTGCCCCTTCGTTCCGGCCGCCAACCCTGGTGTCATTCTGACGAAGGAAGAATCTGTTTTGAAGTCTGCAGAACGAGAGGCAAAGAACCATGCAATATACATTACTTCCCCTGACCGACGACCCCCGCCAGGTGTTCACCGCGGATGTCCGGATTGACGGCGCGGCCCTTCATGCCCGGTTTGAGATCCGGTATCTTCCGGCGCCGGACATCTGGGTGATCTCCGTCTGGGATCATGCCACGGAGGAACTGCTGGTGAACCAGATCCCGCTGGTTTGTTCCTACGGCGAGCTGAATGACCTTTTTGTGCCGTTCAGGCATCTGCGGGACGGCCGGGGAATGGGTTCGCTGTTTGTCCTGCGCAGCACGGACGAACCTTCCACGGTGAATCCGTCCCGGGGGAACCTGTCGGAGTTCAATGTGCTGATAGGTGATACATATGACGGACCGGACACTTGATGTACTGATTGACGGCGTTCCCGTCGCCGCATCCTGCCGGAAGCGCCTGACAGGGGAGGACAGCCTGTCCCTGTTTCCGGCACTGTTCGAGCTGAGATTGTGGAACCTGCCGGAGGCGGATTACCTGGCGCTGGGGCGGGCACGGGAAATCTCCGTGTCCCATGACGGAGCCTGCCTCGCCTCGGGAAAAATCTCGGATGTCTTCTGCCAGGGCACGGCGGAGGGAGTGGTGACGACGGTGGCGTTTTCCCTGGGACTGGACCTCTGGGAAGCCTTCGTTTCCCTGACCGTTCCCGCGGGAACAGCGCTGTCCGATACCGTCCGCCGGATCCTGTCCGCCTCCGGCGCCGGTATTCCGCTCCTGTCCTTCCCGTCGGAAGACTTCGTTTCTTCGCGTCCGCAGTCCTTCTACGGCCGCGCGGCGGAGTGCGTCACCACCGCCCTGTCGGCTGCCTCCGCCCGGGCGGTGCTGTCGCCTTCCGGCCTGATGGTGATCCCGCCCGGCGGCCTGCCGGTGTCCATGGTTCTGACGGAGAAGGACCTGACGGACGCGCCTTCCTTTGCCGGCGGCGCGATTCACGGCGTTCCCCCGGTGATGATCCTGCCCGTCAGCGCCGCCGGCTGGCGGCCGGGCACGACTGTCCGGGTGGAGTATAAAGATATCGCCGCGGCCGGTATTATCGCCGACCGCGGCGTGGACACGGACACCGCCGGGGTATGGAAGTCCGGAATGGTGATTGAGATAATCTGAGAAAACCCGGACGGATTAAGTCAGGTCGACCCGGATTACCGGACGGACACCGTGCTTGTCGAGCGGGCTTCCATGGCGGGCATCTCCGAACATATAGAAATAGATCATGGGGTTTAAGGCTCTGTGATTAAACGTACGGGTCCAGTACAGGCATTCATGGCTGGTAAAAGTATCCTCTCCCAGCGCTTTCGCCTGTGCCTCCGCGAAAGGCGTGTTATATGCGGTTCTGTTACCACTGGCAAGCCACTTTTCGATTTCTGATCTGCTGGGAAGCCAGACGTCTTTGTATGCGCTGCCGGTGATACGGGGCTCGTCGTCCTCATCTTCCTGCGCTTCCTCATAGATTTTTGTGCTGAGAAGCTTCTCACGTTCCCCTGCGGTAAACGCCGTTTCATAGAAAGTGCCATTCAGCCATCCGCTGATGGGGCTGTTCGAGAATTCCCTTTTGCACCAGGGATCGTCGCTGAACTGTGCGTGGTACAGGCCATGGACGCTGAGCAGGGTGGATGATTCACCGTCTGTTTCCACAACGATCCACGGAATCGGCTCCGGTTTCATACTGGTTATGGGAAAACGCCCGAAATGCACGGCGTTTCCGCGGATGCCGAATCCGGCATCGGCAAGGGACTTCGGCTGCTTTGGCTTACGGTTGAACAGGCCCATACAGATTCTCCTTTCACGGTCTTCGTCTCCGGGTTGGATCCCAGCAGACCTTTTCCATTTTCTCTTTGACTTCATCATATCCGCATTCCATACGGGTCTCCACGCCCGGGTGGACATTAAATCGGGCGAGCAGATTCCGGATGGACGGTTCATTGCCGTTTTCCGGCCGCTATTCCGTGTCACGAATCGTATCCAGCGCCTGGTTGATCTTTTTTTCATCCTGTTTGTCCAGCCAGTGGCTCGACAGCCAGACAAAGACATAGATGATGAAAAAGATGATGCTGATACTGATCAGGCTTTCCGCGTCGTCGTACCACCCGAACAGCCAGCCCGCGCCGGCCACGACCGCGTACAGCACAAGGCAGTGCAGGGGAATCCTGCGCCAGAAAGTCTTCCGGTCCCACTGGTCACTGCCGCGCAGCAGGACGGTCGGAAGCGCGCAGAGAACCGCGGTCAGGATAATCGTAAGGGGATGATACCACTGAAGGGCAAGATCGTTTCCTTTCAGGTGCTGAATGACCATGTTGATTCCGTTCAGGAACAGGATCGACGTGGAGATGATCATGCTCTGGACAAACAGTTTTTTCACCATATTCACTGTATTCCGAGCCTCCTTTTGATTTCCCTGACATAATTCCGGGAGATGATGACGCGCTCGTCGTTCAGGAGAACCGCCACCATCCGCCCGCCCGGTTCCGCGCTGACGTTCCGGACCTTCCGCAGGTTGACGATCATGGACTTGGATATCCGGACATAATAGATGCCGAGCTTTTCCTCCAGTTCGTACAGGCGGTCCCGGCTTTCGTAGCAGTCGCCTTTGGTATAGACGTACGTATGCTTATCCACAGACTCAATATAGTAGATCTGTGTCAGTTTGCAGAAATAGGTGCTCCGGTCCTTCGTCACCGAGATGCCGCCGGAGCCGTTTTCAAGCAGATCGATCGCATTCAGGATATCCGCTGTTTTTTCCGTCGCGCGGATCAGCGCGCTTTCCTTCTCCCTGGATTCCACCTGTTCAAACCGGACCCGCATGTATCTTTTCCCCTTTGCCGCGCGTTATTTCCCGTTTTCTGTGATTATACTACAATCGGCATCCGGTTTGAACCTTGAAAACCATCCGCGGAAAATACCGCCCTGGAGCAGGGAGACGATGAAGAAGAAGATATCAGCGAAGACGATAAAGATGAAGGAGGGCAGCATGATCCGGGTATACTTTTTCCCGGCGTCGGTTCCTTTGTTGATGTGATACGCCAGGCGGATACCGAACGTGATGATTCCGCAGGCCAGGACCACCAGTCCCAGCAGGCTTCTTCCGAAGGAAAGGACCGGACCGAGGACATCCTCACCCCGGACGGCGCCGAAAAATACCTGCAGCAGCATCAGGCCGAACATGACCGTGATCATGATCCGCTCCACGTTCAGCATGACGCCGCCGCCGATGCCGATCCCGCCGCACCATTCCAGTCCGGCGCGCGCGCAGAAGTTCTCCATTACCCGCATCAGGGGCTCGTTCTGCTTTCCCTCAATAAATCCGTTGTTGGCGATCACGTACACTTTCAGGCGCAGGCCGTTTTCCCGGCAGAAATCTTCCATTTCCCGCAGGAAGGGCAGCATGTGGGAGGGAACGCTGTCGACGTACAGCGGCGTGACAAAGACCACCTTCCCGGCTGTCTTCAGGGCCTCGAGGATGGTCTCGCGGTCTGCCGGAGTCCTCAGCTGCAGGTACTCCTTTTTGCCCCGGATCAGGATCCCGGCGCATCTCATCAGAAAACCCGACACACTCAGTCTCCGCTTCGGGCTGCAATTGATCAGTACGGTCTTTTCCATTACGCTTTCCTCCCTGCTTCTTCCGCGTTCGCGCAGAATGTCACGCGGTGCTCGGTAAATCCCATATTCTCCGCGTTCCGTGCCGCCATCAGTGCCCAGGTATCCTTTTCCCGATCCGTCATGTCCCCGTAGACAATCAAGTGAAGGGAATGTCGTTTTCCGTAACGGAGCGTATGGTGCATCCTGCCTCCCCGGTATGTGCTGAACGGGGTGGAGGTCGCGATGCTCCGGTCCAGGATGTTTTTCACCGCCGGGCTGTACGATCCGTACAGGTTTTCGGTGATAATGGTCAGGTCATCGGCTTCCCCGAGCACCCGGCAGGCCTGGTGAAGCGCGTCCTTCATGGCGCAGGCGGCGGGATGCTTGGTCCAGCATTTGAAACATCCCTGGCAGGGCGCGTACCGGCCGTCCGCCAGGACCACCCGCTCCGCGGAGGCAAGGAGCTTTTCGTTCTGTTCTTTTCCAAGATCGTGGATCACCGTTTTCATGGTTCAGCCTTCCTTCTCAGTCTTTCATGGTTGGTTTTGACTGCAGACAGGATTATCCATAAAACGGTGTGAAACACAATATTTCCGCTACCAGGATGCACTCAGGGGCGACCAAGATGCATCGGACGGGGAAATCAGCCCGGAACCGGATCTCCCGGGCGCCGCCTCCGGAAACAGGAAAACCGCTGATCCGGCATGCGAATCAGCGGTGTGCTTTGTTATGGTCCTGTTCCGGTGGTCAGTCGATCAGCCTCAGGTAATACTCGTCATTGCCTTCGTAAACGCCGGTCCTTCTGAATCCATGCCGTTCATAGAACCCTCCGGCCCGGCGGTTGTCCCGGTGAACGCCCAGGGCGATGGAACGCCTTCCAAACTCGTCATATACCCGGGCGATCGCGTTTTCCAGGATGATTCCGCCGATCCCTTTTCCCCGGTATGCCTGATCCACCACGAAACCCATGACCCGGTAAAAAGGTTTCCCTTTCATTTCATCCGGGTCGGTGTCCCAGGCAAGCGCTTCCCCGATCATGATCAGTCCGACGGGTTTTCCGTCCAGACGGGCAAGATAGGTGTGCCCGATCAGATGGTGCTCCGCGCCGTAATCGGTCACTTCCATCAGGCTGGACGCGGTATCCACCCATTCCGCCGGGATGTCGTCCCGGGACACGGACAGTGCGTCAGGATAGTTTTCACGGGTCAGTTGTTCCAGCTGTATTTCCATATTACTCAACCGCGGGCGAGAGCGGAATCGCCTCCTCCGGTTTTTCTCCGGCGTCGCTGTATTCGGGAACAAGGGTCAGGCCGTTGAGATCCTCCAGATACGGGAACATGACCGAAAACGCCACGCCGTCCTCCAGCACCTCGGACGCGCCGAACAGATCATAGGAAACCAGTTCGCCGTTCCGGTACAGGTTCCAGCAGGAAATCACGTCGCATCCGGTTCCTTCTTCGCCCTCCTGCCACGCGAGCCAGCTGGCGGCCTGTTCCGGCAAAGTCAGCACAACGCTGCCCTTCAGGCAGACCTTTCCCATGTACACAAGCGCCCGGGCATGGTAATCCGCCGCGGGAGAGACGCCCTGCAGGAACTGATCGTATTCATGCTGCGTCAGGGTGAGCTTCAGCACGCGCTTTTCGTCGCTTCCGGGGGTTCTGTACACCAGGCCGAACGTCTGGGGATTCGCGAGCTCGTCTTCCGGAACGATGCACTCCTTCCAGCCGATGACCGAGCCGTCTTCCTGCTCCGTGCTGCCGCCCGCGATGATATCCGCGTAGGCACCGTCCTCCAGGTCCAGGCCGTCCTGTTCCAGGATCGGACCGTCCGCCCGGTAGGAAATAAACACGCGGTTGCCTTCATAGTAGGCCTGGCTCACCTCGACGGTGACCCCGCCTTCCGACTGGGACAGCGAAACGGTTTCCGCGATCTCATCCAGCCTCTCCAGCCGCTCGTCGAAACAATCGGTTTCGATCAGTTCACTGAACAGGCCTGCTCCGGACGCGAAGGCTGCAGTAAAGGAAACGATCAACAGGGAAGCGGCCAGGATCAGCGCCAGTGACTTTTTCAACATACTCTTCCTCCTTTGTTTCCGGGGCCCGGTTTTTGCCCCCGGCACAAATATATAACGGCGCATCCCTGTGGTTCCGTTCCCGGGAGGAAGATGCTTCGGTTTTGCAAACGATTTATGGCCGCATCGACGGGGCAAGGAAGTCAGAAATGCCGGCGGAGATTACCGGACAGCGGAGTCCGTCTTCAGGTAATCGATGATTCCTTCCAGGATTTCAGGGTTGGGAAAATCCCCGTATCCGTTATCCAGGTTCAGGATGGCGCTGGCGAAGTTCGTTGCCATAATCTCTTCCGGATCTTCCGCGTAGTCGGTATTCCGGCCGACAACCTCCCAGACATCGGGCACTTCCGTGCCGCGGTAGACCCGGGATCCGTCCAGGGGTACGATACCGGAATACATGCCGGAAAAGAAATTATCCCCGGGATTCTCAAAAACGCTGTCCGTCAGGAAAACGAGATAACACGGAAAACCAAAGAGCCGCCGCTCATTTGCCGGGCTTTTCGATGGAATCCGCCTCATTCACGATATCCGGAAAATTGCCGGCCAGGAAATGCCGGTATTCGGGATGATCCCCGGCATTCCCGTATTCCTCCAGGATGGTCCTGCGGTTCCACTCCCGCATTCTGTCGGGCATTTCCCCGTAGCGCATGATCGTGATCCGGCCGTTTCTTTCCGCTTCCAGGATCGCCTCCAGGGCGTCCGGAACGAACTCCGCGCCGGTGACCTCAACGGAAGAACAGCTGGCCGCCGCGTCGGGGATCTGAAGCTCAAAGCCGGAATCCGTGATACTCTCCGCGCGGTAGATATACCCCGAAACGCCCCGGTATGTCTTCTCCAGGGCGTCCGGATAGTATTCCTCCAGGCGCAGGATCCCGTTTTTGTCAAACCCGTAAGGTCCCCATTTCTGCCACCTTCCGTCGTACGGGAAGCCGGTTTCCCTGCAGTACTTCTCAACGGCGTTGCTCAGGTAAACCAGTACGTTCTCCCTTTTCCGGGAGAAGTAGACCAGGGGAACGCCGTGATTGGATACCCTCGGTTCCAGTCGCGTGATTCCCTTGACGGGTGAAGCGTGATAATACATAGGCACCTCCGGCTTTGTCATTGCGCGGGATCCGCCTCCGGCCCGAACACGCGCGCGGCGTTATCCCAGAACAGGCGGCGGTACTCGTCCTCCGTCCATTCCATCTCCATCATGCAGTCGATTTCCGGCTGGGGGTGCCACATCGGATAATCGGTGCCGAACATCACCCGGTCGACACCCCACTGACGGATCAGTTCCCGGCATCTGTCACGTCCCAGGGCGTAGAACGTGGAGGACGTGTCCACGACGATGTTGTCAAAATCCGACAGCGTCCGGACGGCGTCGTCCCACACGCTCCAGCCGCCGAAGTGCGCGCCGACGAATTTCAGCTTCGGAAATGCCCGCAGGACGGCGGCGATCCGGTTCGGGTTGGAATAATCGAAACGGTGGTCCCCGGTATGCACCAGCACCGGAAGTCCGGCGTCCGCGCAAAGCTCATAGATCCGCATGGCTTTGACGGAGTCGGCCTCAAAGTGCTGGAAATCCGGATGAAGCTTGACGCCTTTCAGCCCCAGGCCAACCAGTTCACGGAATTCCTGCTCCAGGTACCCCGAATCCGGGTGCAGCGTCCCAAGCCCGGTGAAAGCGCCGTCTGACGCCGCCACTTCCGAGGCGATAAAGCGGTTGATGCTGGATATCTGACGCGGCGCGGTGGCGACCGAGTGAACCAGGAAATGGGAGATCCCGGATTCCCGGCCGAGCCGGCGCAGCGTTCCCGTGGTTCCGTCATAGGGCTCGAAGGGCAGACGCTCGTAAAACCGGTCGATGCCCTTCACGGCCTTTTGCGCGATTGCCTCCGGATAAATATGGCAGTGCGCGTCAAATATCCTGTACATAACCAATCAATCCTTTTACGGGTTTGTGGAAAATATCGTCGCCCGGGAGCGGCAGGCCTTACTTCCGGTACAGCGCGAAGTGGTTCGCCCCGTCGCCGCTCCGGACGACGTTGCAGTACATCCCGCCGTTCATGGCGTTGTACCGCACGGCCATGACCGCCAGCATCAGGGTGGGGAAGGCGGTGTCCGCCAGCGGGCTGTCGTCGCGCACCCGGAACAGGAAGAAGCTCTGGGTTTCGTCGCCCAGGTCCGGAAGGTCGTCGATCCACTCGCTGACGTGCTCCCAGCCGTCGCGGGCGAAAATCATTTCCGCGCCCGCGGGAACCGCGTCCTCCGCCGGGGTCTCCCCGCCGGCCGGAAGGGGCATGTCCGTCCCGTCGTCGGTCAGGTGGTCCACGACCTTTTTCACGGTGCCCATCTTTTCGGAATCCATGCTCTGCGCCATCTCATCGCTGGCGTTCCGGCACCGGGCGAGCCAGTCGGCCACCATCTCATGCACCCGGGCGCTGGTCTCCGCCTGCTCCGCGTCGTTCAGGCTGAATTCGTTCCAGAGCCGCGGGTCGTTCATCCTGCTTTCCACCAGGTCGGTGATTGACATAACCATTTTCTGCATATCCATGGTTTCTTTGAGATACGATCTTTGTATTGTCCGGATCCGCTCCAGCTTCCGCGTCTGCTCTTCAATCTTCCGCTCAAACGCTTCCATCAGATGCTCGTCGTCCACTTCCAGCAGCGGCCGGATCTCCTCGATGGAGAAGTCCGCCTGCTGCAGGTTCTTGATCTTGACGAACCGCATGGCCTGGCTTTCCTCATAGTACCGGTACCCGGTCCACTGATCCACCTTCGCGGGGGTCAGAAGGCCGATCCGGTCATAGTAGCGCAGCGTCTGGGCGTTACATCCGCACAGCTTCGCGAATCCCTGGATCGTGATCATATCTCTTCCTCCTCACCCGCACCCTATCATTGCAGTTCAGTGCAAGGTCAAGCGCTTTCCGTAATTTTTTCAAAAAACTTTTTTCGTTCACTGGTCCATCATTTCGAACATGCATTGAAAGGGTTCCGCGTCCCCGGCCAGCTGCTGAACATATTCCAGCAGTTCCCTCAGCAGGCCGTCGCCCCAGCGCCCGATGCCGGTTTTTGAGAGGGTTTTCCGCCTGTCGTCCAGGAACTCGATTCCCCAGCGGACGCGCATCGCCGCGTCTTCTTCATCCGGAAAGTCCGACATCCCGATATAATCGATGATATCCTTCAGCTTAACCCGGTAATACAGCCGGTCCCCGAAAGTATACAGTTCCTCGATCAGATTGTTGGGAAAACGCAGCCAGCCCACATAGAGGCCCAGATCAGTGTACTGCATATTCAGGTAGTATTCCAGGGGCCCGACTTCTCCGTAAATGAAGACTTCTTTGATCGGTTCCACTATGGATTATCACCTGTCCTTTCTCAAATACATGATCTGTCAGCGGCTGAATGATGCCGCCGCCCGGCAGCCCGGATATCCGCCTCCGGGATCACACCTCCGTTTTTCCGGAAATCAGGCCGTCCCGGTCTTTTTCCATCCGGATTACAAAATCGAAACGGTCCCGGTCGATGCACATCCAGAAATCCTTTTCCGGGGAAACCCCCTGGTTTTCCGGATCGAAGAAGTGCTTTCCGCCGCCGGTCCGGAGCGCCCGCAGCCGGTCGTCAATATCCGGCATGCTCCTTCCGGTCAGCAGTCTCTCCAGATACAGCGCGCACAGCTCGTCCTCCTCCGCCCGAAGCCCTGAAGCAGGATCCCGGCGAACCGGGAGCTGCTGTCAGATATCGACGAAAAGGATTCCCTCTTCGTCGAACGGGAGCCTGGCGGCGACCTGTCCGTCATGAAAATGGAAAGATCCGCCGTGGTTTACCGGATCACTGTCAAGCGGATTGATCATCAGGACATCTTTGGCCGCCAGGGCGGCCTGGGCCGCGTACTCGTCCAGAGCACCGCTGTTCCATTCATCCGTTGAGTAATTCACATAGACCGGCCAGATCAGCAGGTTTTCGGTTCTGAACTGCTCCGGAAAGTCCCAGAGGTCGCCGCAAAGGGTCAGGTTGATATCCTTCCCGTTCAGCCTGAAAGGCCCCGTACCGGTTCCTTCGCAGTAATGCCCGTCTGTGATGGAGTACTCCTTCCATCCTTTGGAGATACGCCTGTAGTTATGAACGATTTCTCCGTCCGACAGCACAACACAGGACGAAAAAAGCTTCTCCCCGTCTTTTTCGATGTATCCCGTGATCAGGGAAACGCCATACCGGACCGTCCACTCCCGCAGCCGGGTGATCGTTTCTGACGAAAGCGCGAGGGCCGTCCGCTGATCGGTATCATAATCCCAGCTGAGGGCATCAAACCCCTGCAGGAACGCTTCGCCAAAGCAGAGCAGTTCCGCTTTCCCTTCGGCATATTTCATGGCCCGCTCGATCTGGCTCATATTGAACGCGGTGTTTCGGTTCTCACACCGGTACGAAACCAATCCGATTTTCATATGATTGTATATCCTTTCTCCTTCAGTGCCTCTCATCTGTCTCCCGGAAGTCCTTTACGAACAAATGATCCGTCCCGCCGCCATAATTGACGATATCCTTCAGATATGTATAGCCGTAATGTTCATATAACCCAAGGAATTCAGTGGGGATATAGCTCCTGCTGAATCCGTTCTTTTTCAGATACCGGTTTGCGTAAGCGATCAGCTCGCCGCTGATCTTCTGTCCCCGGTATTCCTCGGAGACAAAAATGCAGGAAACCCAGGGACAGATGTCCGGCAGCGGATAATAATCCGTCTTGAGCACCGCCGCCATACCGACAATCTTCCCGTCCTGAATCGCGGCAAACATCGTTTCCCAGTCTGAAAACACCCAGGAACGGATCATCTCCGCGATATGCTCTTTCGCCTCCGCCCAGGAACAGCCTTCCACATATGCCAGGAGCCTGTCCGCAAGCTCTGTGTCCTTATCCACTTTACAGATCATCCCAACCCTCCGCAGATTCCTTCGGGAAAGTATTATTCCTCACGGGTATAAATCACGTCGACCTCATTTTCTTCGGGCGGCACAAACAGTGACTCCAGTTTCTGAAGCAGCACTTCATTGACATAAAAATCCGGTCCCTGATTCCCTTGCTCAATCCGGGCGTTCCGCTCCATGATGTTTCTTTTCCAGCGTTCGTCACTGATGTTGATATAGTGCCATTCATAGTCTGTTTCATGTTCTGTCAGGAACGTGGAAATATCGCGGCGGTCCTCCCGCGTCCAGAATCCCCAGTCGAGAATCACATTGGCCCCGGCTCTGACAATTTCAACCGCCTTTTTCCGCAGGTACAGGTTCACCCTTTTGGCAAAGGAATCATAGGACTCACCCTGTTCATTATCAATCAGATCCCATGTCACTTCATCCGTGGACAGAATCACAGCCCTGACGTTATCCCTGATCTTCCTCGCGTACCAGGTTTTCCCGCTGCAGATTTTTCCGCAGATTAAGTATACCTTTGCCATTTCCGGACGCACCTCCGCATATTCCGGCTATTCATCGGTTGCCCCCCAAAGAACGAACCGTAAAACCACGAACAATTAAACCATGAAACACTGCGATCATCAAGGGGTGCCTATGCCCGATTATCTTTCTCTCCGCCGGTATCAGCATTTCCGGCGATACAAATCATGGCGGCCGGGGGGTAACAATCCGGGTGGAAACGCAAAACATCGCCGCGGCCGGTGTGATCACCGACCGCGGCGTGGATGAGGACACTTCCATTTGGACGTGGAAGTCGGAGATGGTCGTGGAAACTGCCTGAGATGTTTCCATCAGATGCAAAATGTATTGTAGATCCGGTTATAATCCGCTAGTGTCCAGGGATTCCTCGGGCTTTTCATAAAGCTTTTTAAGGATTGTTTTTCTAACTTCATTACAAGTATATACGATATTCAGCGCATATTTATCCTGGGTGTTGTTTTGAAGCTCCGTAAAGAAAAGGTCGGCCGTATTGTCGTTATCATCCGTAAAGGTGGCGCGGTAGCTGGTATTGGTCGTTTTTTCCGTTGGGAGAAAATAAAGTTTTTTCAGTTTCGCTTTCAGATCATCCTTCATGCTCAGTGTCGGCTGATAGAAATGATAGACCCCTTCCACCAGATGCCAGTGTTCGCCGCTATCGCCTGAAATACAGTAAAGCCTGAGATACATCAAATCATTCCCGGCGATCTTCCACATCAGCGGGCTTTTGTTTTTGCCATAGAACGTGAAAGACCTGTACATCAGCCCAATGTCCTTTTCCTGGACGTCTGGCCCATCCCCAACAAAATAGAAGCCTTCTTCGATTTCATATGAATCCGATCCGAAGTCCTGGTCAAATTTTTCCCGGATGGTCTGGAAATCTTCCAGCCAATCAAATTCATAAAAGCGGATTCTGTCTTTAGAGGCCTCTGTTTTCCTGGAGAAGGGAAGCGGGTTTTCTGTGACCACTGGAGTATTAGCGGATGAGGAAGATGGATTGTCAGCAGAGGATGAACAACCGCAAAGAATCATAGCGCATGCCAGAAACAGCAAGAGAAGTCTGCTTTTTTTCATTTATTCAAGTCTCCTTTTTTTCGCGTGGGTATTGCTTGTCGATTTCACTTGTTTCGTTGTTGTGTCCTTTGAAGTATATCATACCGGCAAACGGAGTATCAAGGAGCATGAAATGACATAATAAACTCTTCTCCCATTAACCGACGATCCACGCCAGGTCTTTACCCTGGACGTTCTGATCGACGGACGCGCCCTCCTTCGCCGGCGGATTCCTGCATGGTTCCCCTTCCGTCATGATCCTGTCCGTCAGCGCCGCCGGCTGGCGGCCGGGGCAGACCGTCCGCGTGGAGTATAAAGATATCGCCGCGGCCGGTATTATCACCGATCGCGGCGTGGATGCGGACACCGCCGGGGTATGGAAGTCGGAGAT
>JAILIE010000087.1 GCA_024695415.1 Clostridiales bacterium
GATCTGGTTCGGATGGTCGCTCCGCCCGGTGCCCACCACGGCCGCGCCGGCTTCCAGCGCGTCCTTCGGTTCGATTTCCGGAACCGGGTTGGCCATGGCCAGGACGATCGGGTCCTTCGCCATGGAGCGGATCATATCCTGTGTAACCACGTGGGGCGCGCTGACGCCGATGAACACGTCCGCGCCGGCCATCGCGTCCGCCAGCTTTCCGGCCATCCCTTCCGGGTTCGTGATCCTTGCCATCTCCGCCTTGGCGGGATTCGGGTTTTCCGGATCGGACAGGATGCCCTTGCTGTCGACCACCTTCAGATGCTTCACGCCGAGGGCCATGATATGGTACGCGATCGCGATTCCGGCGCTGCCGGCGCCGTTGATCACGACGCGGATCTCTTCAATGTTCTTTCCCGTGACCTTCAGGGCGTTCAGCAGCGCCGCGCCTACGACCACGGCGGTGCCGTGCTGGTCGTCATGGAAGATCGGGATATCGCAGATTTCCTTCAGCCGCCGTTCAATCTCAAAGCAGCGGGGCGCGGCGATATCCTCCAGGTTGATTCCGCCGAAGGAACCGGAGATCAGGTAAACCGTCCGGACGATCTCATCCACATCCTTGCTGCGGACGCAGATCGGGAAAGCGTCCACGTCGCCGAAGGACTTGAACAGGGCGCATTTGCCCTCCATCACCGGCATGCCGGCTTCCGGGCCGATGTCCCCCAGGCCAAGCACCGCCGTGCCGTCCGTGATCACGGCGACCAGGTTGCTGCGCCGGGTCAGCGTGAAGGATTTGTCGTAATCCTTCTGGATCTCCAGGCAGGGCTGGGCCACGCCGGGCGTATAAGCCAGGGAAAGATCCTCTTTCGTTTTCACAGGAACACGGGAAACCACTTCGATTTTTCCGTTCCATTCACCGTGCAGGCGAAGGGATTCCTCAGCGTAATTCAATGAAGTTTCCTCCTTCATACAGGTTTCAGCGGGATCCATTATAGCGGTTCACCGGAAAAACACAAGACCGGAACGGGGTCAGGATTGTTCTGCTGCGGTATCATTTACCACGTTCCGGACCCAGAAGCCGGAACGTATCATCAGCAGGCCGATGATCACCTTGAGGATGTCGGCGGACATGACGCAGAAATAGATCCGGACGATGGGCAGATCCGTAAAGCGGGTCAGGCAGAAGGCCATCAGCACCGAGACGGCCCAGGTGTAGAGGGCGTCAAAGAAGAAAGTAATGACGGTCCGGCCTCCGGAACGGATCGTGAAATAAGCCACATGCGCGAAGGAGTGGATCGGCAGGGTTACGGCGACGACGATCAGCAGCTGCCGGGTCAGGTCCCGTACATCCTGACTGACGTTGTACATCTGCGGGATAAGCGGGGAGACCAGGATCAGGACGAGGCCCATGATGACATGGATCACTTCCGTCAGGAAAATCAGCTTGCGGTCCACATCCCGCGCCTCCTCCATCTCGCCGGCGCCGAGGCGCTGGCCGACCATGATGGAAACCGCGCTGCCCATGGCGAACATGATGACGCTGAACAGGTTGAAGGCGGTGCCGTTGATGTTCAGCGCGGCGACCGCGTTCAGGCCGCGGGAGGAATAGAACTGGTTGATGAAGGTCATGCCCAGGGACCAGAGGATTTCGTTGATCATCAGCGGGGTCGCGGTCCGGCAGATTTTCCCGACCAGCTTTCCGGGAACCCGGAAGTCTTTGTATACGCCCATCAGGAACCGGTAACGGTCCGTATGGCGGTGGGAATGCACCACAACCACCAGCAGCTCCACATACCGGGAGATTACCGTGGCGATGGCCGCGCCTTCCACCCCCAGGGCCGGAGCGCCCAGGTGCCCGTAAATCAGGACCCAGTTCAGGAACAGGTTGGTGAGGATGGCGATGATGCCGGCCACCATGGGGGCGCGGGTTTCCCCGGATTCACGCAGGGTGCCGGTATAGACCTGGGCCAGGGCGAAGGGGATCAGCCCCCAGAGCATGACGCGCAGGTAGCCGTTCCCGAGGGTGTGGGCCAGGGCCATGTCGCCGCCGTTGCTGTCGCCCTGCAGGAAAGACAGGACAAAGGAAGAACCGAAAATCTGATAGATAACGATGGCAAGGACAGAGCAGAGCACGCCGAAATACAGCTTGAACCGGAAGGTGTTCCGCATTCCGTCCATATCGCCCTTGCCAAAGAACTGGGCGCCGTAAATGCTGGCGCCGCTCATTCCCCCGAAAATGGCCAGCATATGCACCATCAGGAC
>JAILIE010000100.1 GCA_024695415.1 Clostridiales bacterium
CTTGACCCATTCGTCACCGACTTCCAGGATCTCCACCGGGGTGCCGTTGGAGAAGATGCCCACGATCCTGGATTTCTTTCCGGGCTCCTGCCGCATCCGGACACCGCTGCGGTTCCCGCTCTGCACGGTCGGCGCGCTGCCGCTCCCCTGCCCTTCCGCGGACGCTTCCGGGGATTCGGCTTCATCGCTCTCGTCCTGTGCTTCGGTTTCCGGCATCTCCGGCGCCTCTCCGTTTTCCGGCGGTTTCATGCCTTCCGGCATTTCCGGCATCTGTCCGTTTTCCGGCGGGGTCATACCTTCCGGCATCTCCGGCAGTTCCGGCGCCTGCTGGGCTTCCGCGGTGCCGCTTTCCTGCGGCGCGGTGTCCTGCTTGCCCCGCTGCTGCCGGCCGCCCCTGCCGTTCTTTCCCTGCGTCTGGGTCGCTCCGCTGACGGCGTCACTGCTGTTCTCCGGCAGTTCCGGCGCCTGCTGCGCCTGCGTTTCTTCATCCGTCTCTTCCGTACTGCTTCCGGGCAGTTCCGGAGGCTGCTGGGTGGTTCCGTTGACTCCCTGCGGCGCCGCGCCGGGCTTTCCGCGCTGCTGCCGGCCGCCGCCGAAGCCGTTCGGCCCCTGCTGGCTGTTTCCGGTTCCGTCCTGCTGCCGGCCTTCAGGGCCGTTTCCCCGTCCATGGGAAACCGTTGTCGCGCCGATCACCGTATCGGTGGTATCCGAGGCGCTTTCCGCCGCCGCAATGCCCGCGATCATGCACACGCACAGCGCGGCCGCGGCGATTCGAATCAGTTTCTTCATCAACAATCATTCCTTTCTTTCTTCTGCTTCATCAGGCCGCCCGGAACCGGGCGGCTTCTTCTGACAATGCCAGTATAAAGGCCGATCCTTGAAGAAAGATTGAAGAATGAAAAAAGCGCCTTTTCAGGCGCCCAGGGTAACGGTAAACGCCGTTCCCCTGTCTTTTCCGCTGTCCACGGTGATTTTCCCGCGGTGGGTCTCCACGATCGTCCGGGCGATCGCCAGCCCCAGTCCGTGGCCGCCGGTTTCCCGGCCGTGTGCGGGATCCCCCCTCCAGAAGCGGTCGAATATCTTTTCCTGGTCCTCCGGGGGAATCGGTTCCCCGGTATTGAATACACGGATTTCCCGCTGTTTTCCCTTCGCCTTCAGGCTGACCTCGATCCGCCCGCCCTCGTCCGAGTATTTCAGCGCGTTCGACAAAAGGATCACGGTTAGCTGTTTGATCATGTCCTCGTTGCCGACGCAGTCGATCCCTTCCGGCACGTCGGTATCCATGGTTTTCCCGGCCTCAAAGACCGTGCTTTCAAAGGGCAGGGTCACGTCCAGCACCGCCCGGCTCAGGTCGAAGCGCTTCATCTCCGTTCCGGCCTCGTTCCGGTCCAGCCGGGCGAGCGTCAGCAGGTTCTTCACCAGCGTGTCCGTCCGGCGGACTTCCGAGCGGATATAGCCCAGGTACTCATTCTCACCGATTTCCTGCTCCAGCACCTCCGCGTTCGCGGAGATCACCGCCAGCGGGGTTTTCAGCTCATGGCTGGCGTCCGAAACAAACTGCTTCTGGCGGGTGAAGGCTTCCTCCACCGGCTTCACCATCCGCCGGACCAGCAGCCATGCCAGCAGCGAAAGCAGCGCGCAGGCTGCCGCCGCGATCAGGGCCGCGGAGCGCAGCGCGTTCGACGCGGACAGGTAATCCATCCGGGCGTCCAGCACCACCAGCAGGGTCTGTCCGTCCTTTTCGGCCTTCCGGAAGAACTGCGTTCCGACGCGGCCGCTTACGCCGCCGTCCTTAAGCGCGCTTTCCGCGAGCGCGGCGACCTGCTCGTCCGTGTAAAGGTCCGTCCGGTCGGACGTCCAGGACGCCACGGACCCGTCTTCATTCAGCGTGATGGTATAGGAATTGCTCAGCCCGGCGGCGGCGGGTTCACTCCCGCTCCGGACCTCCGGAAGCATCCCGGCGTTTCTCCGGGAATCGCCCTTTTTCTGCGGCCGGGATTCGTCATTCTCCTCCCCGTCCGGCTTCTCCTGCGGGGTTTCTTTCCACTCTTCCCGCTGGTCCTTCATCCGGCCAGGGCGTGATCCGCTGTTTTCCGCCAGGACGATCAGCGTCTCCTCCGCCCGGGCGGCGATGCTCCGCTCGTTCGCCATGTTGATGGCCAGGACGATGCCGGCGGATACCAGGATCAGGACCGCGATGACCATCAGGGTCATGCGCAGGCGCAGCCGTTTGATCATGTTTCCTCCTCCAGGGCGTATCCGACGCCGCGGGTGGCCCGGATCTTCACCCTTGAGCCGATGAAGCCCAGCTTTTTCCGCAGGAAGGATACGTACACCTCCAGGTTGTTGTATTCCGCGTCGCTGTCCAGTCCCCAGACCTTCTCCTGCAGGGTTTCCCGGGTCAGGATCTGGTTCGGGTTCCGCAGGAAGATCTCCATCAGCTGGTATTCCTTCGCGCCGAGCTTGATGTCCTGCCCGTTTTCGGTGTTGCGCAGCTTTCCGTCCTTCTGCTCGAGGGAGATGTCCCCGAAGCCCAGGCTCATCATCGGCGCGCGGCTCCCGCGCCGGGTAATCGCGCGCAGGCAGCTGATCAGCTCCGCGGATTCGAAGGGCTTGGGCAGGTAATAATCCGCCCCGCTGTCCAGCCCGGTCAGCCGGTCCTCCAGCGCCGAGCGCGCGGTCAGCATCAGCACCGGCGTGGCCACCTTTTCCTTCCGGATCTCCCGAAGCACGGTAAAACCGTCCTTCCCCGGCAGCATGACGTCCAGGATGATGGCGTCGTATTCGCTGCCCAGTGCCCAGTCCAGCCCGTCGTTTCCGTCATAGACCGGATCCGCCTGGATCCGTTCCTTCTCCAGCAGTCTGCAGACCGCCGCCGAAAGCTTCCGGTCGTCCTCCACCAACAGTACGCGCATATTTTTCTCCTCCGTGCCCCGATCATACCACAGACGCCGCCGGGCATCAACAACGGACTCCCGGGAAAAGCCGGGAGTCCGGATATGCCTCTTGTCCTGAACCGGGTTCATTCCAGCGCGGTGCCGCCGACATACAGCGTGTAGCCGTTGCGGACCACGTTCTCCGTGTTTCCGTCGAAGGATGTGATCCAGGTGTCCGCGGTCAGGGTCCAGGTGCTGCTCTCGTCCAGCGTCACGTTCACAGTCCCGATTTCCGAGGAAACCTGCGTGCCCTTCGCGTTCTCAATTTCCCCGCTGAAGGTGCCGGTGAACGAGGATCCGTTGCGGAGCGTCAGGCTCAGGGTGGAATCGCTGCCGACCAGGATCGTGCCGCTCATCTCCTGCGCGTCCGCGGCCAGCTCCGCGATATTGGAGGCGCCGCTCCAGCCGTCGTCGCATACGGACAGGAGGATGTCGCTGCCTTCATTCACCAGGGTGACCCCGCTCAGGGTGATAACCGCGTGGGTGTTCGTCACATGGAACATGTGGCCGCTCAGGCTGGTCAGGCTGCCGCCGGTCATGGTGAAGGCGGAGGTGCCGCTGTCCGCGTCTCCGCTCATGGACTGGTAGATCATGATCGTGTCCAGGAAGGTGGCGTTGCCGTTGCACTGCGTGTTGCCGGCGGTCAGGTCGCAGTTCTCCAGGGTGATGGAGTTCTTACCCTCGATGCACACGCCCTCGGACAGGTTGGATACCAGCGTCGCGTTCTTCACGGTGATGTCCGCCGTGGAATAGATCGCCGGAGAGCCCAGGCCGTTGGAGGTGTAGGTTCCGCCGTCCACAGATACCGTTCCGCCGCCCCGGTCGGTCCGGATCGCCGCGGAGGACCGGCCGGACGTGGTGACGGTCAGGTTGCTGGCATAGGTGATGCCGCCGCCGGTGGTCATGATGCCGCCGGAGCCGTCGCCGGTCGTCGTGATCGTGGTATCGGAAATATACAGGGTGGTTCCGTCTCCCGCCGCGCCGTTCGATCCGCCGTTGCCGCCGTAGCAGAACACGCCGTTCGCGCCGGACGCGGAGGACTCCACCGTTCCGCCGGTGATCGTGGTCGTGGTTCCGCCCATGACCAGCACCGCTGCGTTCAGTCCGTAGAAGTTACAGTTGTCGCCGCCGTCGGAATCCCCCGTCTTCGTGACGGTCGGATCCGTGATGTTGACCGCGTCGCCGGTGCTGATCATCAGCGCGCTTTCATCCGCGGTTTCGGAAGCGTAGCTCTCCCCCGCCTGCTCGTCAGCAGATGTGATTTCTGTCGCGGCGGAATAGTCAAAGCTCTGCGTTCCGCCGCCGGGCGGGGTACCTCCGCCGAATCCGCCGCCTCCAGGCGCGTCCCCGGGAGGAGTGCCGCCGCCGAAACTGCCGCCGGAGGGCGGGTCTCCGGGCGGGGTGCCGCCCCCGAATCCCTCGCCGGCGGGCGGGTCTCCGGGCGGTGTTCCCTGCGCGCCTTCCGCGAAAGCGGAGACAGCCGTCAGCAGCATCATGATTGCCAGAATGATGGACAATATCTTTTTCATGGGTCTTCCCTCCTGTTTCCCTCTTGATCCGCCGGGGTTTCCCTCCCGGCATCGTCATGATATTCCGCCATCCTTGAAAAAAACTTGAAGATTTGAAACTTTTTCGCGACGCTGGCAATCTTTTCCGGGACATGGTATGATAAAGCCATCCGGAAAACAGAACAAGGAGAGATATAACATGACACTGGAAAACGCTGTCGCGAAACTGAATGAACTGGAAAAAGCCGCCTACGCGCTGAACCACGCCCAGGACATTCTGTACGTGGACGGGGATACCGTCGCCCCGAAAAATTCCTGGAAAGGCCGCGGGAAAGCCCTGGCCTACCTGGGTGAACTGATGTACAAACAGATGGTGAACCCGGAAACCGGGGAAGTGCTGCAGACCATCCTGGACCATGCCGGGGAAGCGGATCCGGTCACCCTCCGCAAGGCGGAAGTCCTGAAGGAGGAATATGACAACATGCACGTCCTCCCCATGGAGGAATACGTCGCCTGGCAGGAGCTGACCAACGAGTCCCAGGCTGTCTGGCACGACGCAAAGCTGAAGAGCGACTGGGCGATGTTCGCCCCGTACCTGGAGAAAATCCTGGAGAACCGCCGCCGCTTCTCCGCGCTGAAAGCGCCGGAAAAGCCCGCCTATGACGTGCTGCTGGACCTGTATGAAAAAGGCGCGTCGATGGAAACGCTGGACCCGTTCTTCCGCGCGCTGCGGGAGGACCTGTCCCCGCTGATCCGGGAAGTCGCCGCCCGGGAAAAGCCGGTTCCCGCCTTCATGAAGGGCCCCTGGCCGGTGGAAAAACAGCGCCTGTTCTCCGAAAAGATCATGGCGCTGGAGGGCATCGACCCCATGAACTGCACCCTCGGCGAAACCGAGCATCCGTTCACCAGCGGCCCCAACAAGTGGGATATCCGCATCACCACCCACTACCATGAAGAGGATCCCTTCTCCAGCATGTTCAGCGTGATTCACGAGGGCGGCCACGCCCTGTATGAGCTGAACGTGCGGGACGACCTGCAGTTCACCTGCCTGGCCGGCGGGGCCACCATGGGCATCCATGAAAGCCAGTCCCGGTTCTATGAAAACCTGATCGCCCGCAGCCGTGCCTTCTGCACGCCGCTGCTGAAAATCATGCGGGAAGTCTTCCCGGATCAGGCTGCCGGCCTGACGGAGGAGGAACTTTACTCCGCGATCAACCTCGCGAAGCCTTCCCTGATCCGGACCGAGGCGGACGAGCTGACCTATTCCCTGCACGTCATGATCCGCTATGAGCTGGAAAAGGCCATGATCGCCGGGGACCTGCAGGTGAAGGACATCCCCGGGGAGTGGAACCGGCTGTATAAGGAAGTGCTCGGCGTGAACGTGCCGGACGACCGGCGCGGCGCCCTGCAGGACAGCCACTGGTCCTTCGGAGGCCAGGGCTATTTCCCGAGCTATGCCCTGGGCAGCGCCTACGGC
>JAILIE010000112.1 GCA_024695415.1 Clostridiales bacterium
GAACCAGGACCTGACCTTTAATGCCGCGCGGGCGGCGTTTCGGAAATATGGGGTAGAATTCGGGATGGAGAAGTACCTCGGCCTGGGAATTTATCTGCAGGATGAAAACCTGTTCTCCAACCTGGCGCTGCTTCTTTCCGACCAGTGTGCGCACAGCATCAAAACAGCGGTCTTCGGGGATGACGCGAATACCGTTTTTAAAGACCGGAAGGAGTTCGGCGGATCTGTCTTCGCACAGCTGGAGGAGGCGTTTCAGTATCTGCTTCTGTGCAACCGGACCGCGGTTATCTTTAAGGGCCTGGAGCGCGTCGAACGGCCGGATTATCCGGAGGAGGCCCTCCGCGAAGCCCTGCTGAACGCGATCGTCCACCGGGATTACGGCTTCAGCGGAAGTATTATCATCAATGTGAATGACCGGGAAACAGAGTTTATTTCGCTGGGCGGTTTGCTGCCCGGGCTGTCGCCGGACGATATCCGCTCCGGCATCTCCCAGCCGCGCAATCCGAAACTCGCGGCGGTTTTCCACCGCCTGCGCCTGATCGAATCCTACGGTACCGGCATCCGCCGGATTTTCGAACTGTACGCTTCCTGCCCCGCCCAGCCCCGTATTGAGGTTTCCTCCCACACGTTCAAGATCGTCCTGCCCAACATGAACACCGCCCGGGAGGAAGATGCTCCCCGGCGGGGCAGCGCTTCCCCGGTTATTACCGGACAGATGCGGAAAATCCTGGATTATACCCGGGAGCACGGGCAGATTACGGATGACCAAATCCAGGAACTGCTGGGATTGAAAAAAACCCGCACCTATACGCTGGTGCGGCAGATGCAGGAATCCGACCTGCTCCTGGCGGAAGGGCGGGGAAAGGAAAAAGTTTACCGGATCGGACGGGATGAAACGCGATAATCCTTTCACTCGCCTGGGAATCGTTCTGTGTGTTTTATGGGAAATCCCGGAGGAATTACATTTCCTCCGGGATCAGGCGGATGATTTCCTTGAAGGGCATGAGCTGCGCGTCGCATTCTTCGGCGCGGTGGTTTTCAAGGATGGTTTCCGCGGCCCTCTGGATGGCGGGAACCGCGGCGCGCATCAGCTGGTTGGCATAGATGATGATGTTCGCGCCGCGCTGCTTCCATTCCTCCTCCTTCACAGAGTTGAAGGAGGTCGGGACCAGGACGATGGGCGTCGTTTGGTCGTCTTTGCGGAATCTTTCGATGAACTCGAAGATCTCGGCGGGGTCTTTTTTGCGGCTGTGGATCATGATGGCGTCGGCGCCGGCCTCGGTGAAGGCCTTGGCGCGGATGAGGGCGTCGTCCATGCCGCGCTCGAGGATCAGGCTCTCGATCCGGGCGCAGATCATGAAGTCCGCGGTCCGCTGGGCTTTCTTGCCCGCCCGGATCTTTTGGCAGAAGTTTTCGATGCTGTCCTGGGTCTGTTCGACCTCCGTGCCGAACAGGCTGTTTTTCTTCAGCCCGGTCTTGTCCTCGATGATGACCATCGAGACACCCATCCGCTCCAGGGAGCGGACGGTGTAGACGAAGTGCTCCGTCAGCCCGCCGGTGTCCCCGTCGAAGATGATCGGCTTGGTGGTGACTTCCATGATGTCGTCGATCGTGCGGAAACGGCTGGTCATGTCCACCAGCTCGATATCCGGCTTGCCCTTGGCGGTGGAATCGCACAGGGAGGACAGCCACATGGCGTCGAACTGGCGGGCGCCGCCGTTCTCGTGGACCACGGTATTTTCCACAACCAGGCCGGTCAGGCCGTCATGGGCTTCCATGACGGTGACGAGGCCCTTGGCTTCCAGCACGCGCTTCAGGCGCCCGCGGCGGATATCCGGCATGGCCAGGTCCGCCCGCTGGCGCTTTTCGATTTCCCTGTATTTCTCGTCATTGGAATAGGGGAATTCCTTCAGCTCCCCGCCCCACTTCGAAAGGGTGGCGATGACCTCGTCCCGGATCGGTTTCTGGAAACCGGTGACCCAGTTGTCGCCGTGGACCACGATATCCGGTTTCAGCTCCTCCAGGATGTCCTTATAGGAGAGGGTTTCCTGTTCCACGACCTTTTCCACGCCGGCGATGTTCTCGAACATCACGCGGCGCTCGGAGGCGGGGACCAGCGGGAAGCGCTTGTAGGAGGCGACCGCCTCGTCGCTCAGGACGCCGACGGTCAGTTTTCCCAGGCGCTGGGCCCGGCGGATAATGCGGATATGCCCGCCGTGGATAATGTCCGCGGAAAAGCACATGTAGACTTTCCGGTTCTCCAGTTTTTTCAGCTTTTCGGTGACAGTCTGAAGGTCTTCCGGGTTGTCGATTTCGGAGCAGAGCAGGTCCTTCACGTCCAGGGCATGGATATTCGCCGCGCCGTTTAAGGCGTTCAGGGCGTTCTCCGCGTACACCCGGGTGGTACCGGCTTCGCAAAACTCGACGATTTCGCCCAGCCAGGTCTGCCAGTCGGGTTTGTTCAGCTTGTACAGGGCCTGGGCTTCCATGGCGTTGTCGAAGATGTCGACGCCGACTTTCCGGACCATACCGTCCCTGATCTCCGCCTTGAAGTCCTTCTCCGGCAGGGGCAGGGTCGAGGACACCGCCATGCAGGAGTCGGGGGAAGACAGGATTTGCGAGAGGACCTCGTCGTCAAAGACGAGGTCGCCGTGCATCAAAAGGAGGTCGTCGTTCAGGAAGTCACGGGCGAGGTAGATGCTGTAGATATAGTTGGTCTCCGCGTAGCGGGGATTGTTGACGAAGGTGATGTTCAGGGGAAGGGAAAGGGATTGGCAGTATTCTGTCAGGACCGCGTCGTGATAACCGGTGGTGATCACGACGTCGGTCAGGCCGAAGGAGGAGAGTTGTTTGAGCTGGCGGGACAGGATGGTGTCGGAAGTGCTGATTTCGGTCATGCACTTCGGGTGGGTGGTGGTAATGGATCCCATGCGGGAGCC
>JAILIE010000021.1 GCA_024695415.1 Clostridiales bacterium
AGCTGCGCCTGGCGGACGAGGACGGGATCGACCTGGAAGCGGTCCAGACGCTGGCGGAGAACAGCGACAGCAATTACTGGACAATGACCTTCCGCGTGAAGGACGGATATGAAGGCCTGGTCAGACTGCAGACGCGCAGGGAAGACGGGGAATGGAAGGACACGGACTATTCCGCAGTGCTGCAGATCGCGCCGCCGCTTACCGCGGAGGCTGCGGCGGCTGACCAGGCGCAGCCGGAAGCGACTGCGGAAGTCCTGAACGATGCCACCGAGGCTCCGGCGGAAACAGCCGGCAATGAAACGGAAACAGTTGGAGACGAAACCGAAACAGCCGGCGACGAGACCGAAACAGCCGGCGATGAGACCGGCGGCGAAGACGGGGAGGAACCCGGCGAAGAGCTTAGCGGGGAAGATGCGGTTGAAGCAGACGAAGAACCCGCGGACTACGGCGACGATATGTGGGGCGTGCCCTGGAACAGCACGGCGGACACCGGAGCTGAGATCACCCCCGAACAGACACCGGAACCGACGCTGACGCCGGAACCGACGCCCGAACCCACGCCCACGCCGCCGCTGGAGGCGGAGGCGGACCCGAACGTCGGGAACAGCCTGATCACAAATACCACGGTCTACAACGGATCGAAGAAAGTCAAGAGCTACGTACGCCCGGCAAAATCCCTGATCCATATGCCGGCGGGTGACGATTATACGGCGAAGAAGATCGGCGTGCTGACCTTCCGCGGAAACGCGTTCCGCCAAAACGCGGCGGTGGGCGAGATCAGCTCGGCGGACGGGCTGACGCTGCTGTGGACCGTTGAAGCAGGCAGTTCCCGCGGCGCGAGCCAGACCTTCTACGGCTATGAATGGACCGGACAGCCGGCGATCGTGAAATGGAGCACGCAGGTGCGCCAGGGATCGAACATTGACGAGGACAAGAAGAACAAGAACGCCCTCCGGGAGGTCATCATCGCCGGCGTGGACGGCGTGATCCGCTTCCTGGACCTGGAGGACGGAACCGCCACGCGCGGAGCCATCAGCCTGGGTTATCCGATGAAGGGGGCGCCCAGCCTGCATTCCGCGGGGTACCCCTACATGAACGTAGGCCAGTATACCCGGAAGATGAAGACCAAGACCGGGACCATCGGCCTGCGGCAGTACAACCTGTACAACCAGAAAGAACAGAAGCTGATCGACGGCCTGGACGGCAAGCTGCACCGCGGGATCAACCGGATCGGAAGCTTTGAGACGTCCGCGTTGATCGACCGGACGAGCGATACGGTCATCACGCTGGGCACCAACGGGCTGCTGTACCTGATCAGCCTGAACACGAGCTTTGACTACCAGAAGGCGACGCTGAGCACGAACACGGACACGATCGTCATGTCCTCCCGCGCGAAGGGAGAGAAGAAGGACGAGCTGGTGGCCGTGGAATCCTCCCACGCGATGTACGACCGGTACGTTTTCTATGCCGATATGGGCGGCATCCTGCGCTGCGTGGACACCAACTACCTGACTACGATCTGGGCCGTGGACACGGGGGACGCGGTGATGTCCGCGGTGGCCCTGGACCTGGACGGGGAGGACAGGCTGGATCTCTACACGGCGAACATGCTGAAGAACCGGAAGAGCGGCAGCGCGCAGATCCGAAAATATAACGCGCTGAGCGGCACGGAGCTGTGGACCGTTGAGATCGGCGTGGCAAAGAACACGAAGACAAAGGAAGACGTCGGCGTCAAGGCGTCTCCCGTGATCGGGCAGCATGCCCTGAGCGATCTGGTCTTCTATACGGTGACCGGACTGAACGCTGAAGGCCGCTCGAAGCTGGGCGTCGGCGAGGACGCCAAAGCCGCGGTCGTCGCGCTGGAGAAGAACTCCGGACGGATCCGCTGGGCGAAGGCGCTGAGCGAGCGGAGCGAATCCTCCCCGGTAGCGGTGTACGACGCGGAGGGGAACGGATACATCATCCAGTGCGCGGAGGACGGCCTGGTGGTCCTGCTGGACGGCCTGACCGGCGCGAAGCGCGCGGAGCTGCAGGTGGAAGGCACGATCCTGGCCTCCCCGGCTGTGTACAACGACATCATGGTCGTCGGCACCAGCGGGAAGGGAACCGAATCGGTAGTCGGCATCAAAATCAAGTAATCAGTTTTTAGTTTTCAGCTTTTAGTTTTTTAGTTTAGTTGGTTAAGACAGGAGACAGGATGATGGCAAAGTATCTGGCGGCGCTGGACCAGGGAACCACGAGTTCCCGGGCGGTCATCTTTACGACGGACGGACAGATGGTCGCCTCCTGCGGGCGGGAGTTTCCTCAGCATTACCCGAAGCCCGGCTGGGTTGAGCATGACCCGCGGGATATCCTGGACACGCAGGTCACCTCCCTGCGGGAAGCGGTGCGCCTGGCGGATATCCATCCGGAGGATATCGCGGCGATCGGCATTACGAACCAGCGGGAGACCACGTTCCTGTGGGACCGGAAGACAGGGGAATGCGTCGGAAACGCCATTGTC
>JAILIE010000074.1 GCA_024695415.1 Clostridiales bacterium
GAATCCCGCGTTCCGCCAGAAACTTCATCACCGCGTCTCCCCACTCGTTGCCGGTGCTTCCGCCGTTGAGCAGGTTGATCGGGAACGCGGTAATGGCAACCGCGGTCGACAGCATGGCGCCGGTCGTCAGGGTGTCCAGCAGGGTGTCCAGCTTTTTCCGGCGGGCCGCAATGCCCACCACCAGGGCGACCATGGCGCTGACAATCGCGTAATACCACGGACCCTCGTAAACAATCGCGAGCAGCAGGTTAAAGCTGGCGCCGACGATGATGCCGCAGACCGGACCGAACAGGTAGGCGCAGAGAACCGTTCCGACCGAATCCATCCAGACCGGCCAGTTCATCTCTGAAACGAACTTGTTTCCGCCCCAGTTCAGGAACAAAAACAGCAGGATCAGCAGCGAAAACCCCAGGGGTCTGATTGATTTCTTTTCCAATCGCGCTCACTCCCTTTGGCGTCCCGTTCTTTACTGTCCGGACCTTTCAGCCTGCCCGGCCGCTTCCTTCACCCATTCTTCGACCAGCCCCTTTTGCACGGCTTCGTCGATTACGGCGTTGACAAAGGCGATCAGCTGTGTTTCGCCCTTCTTGGCGGCGACCCGGTATCCGAGATACTGGCTTTCCGGGGAAAAGCGGAGCCCATCCACCAGGCGCATTCCGCAGTCCGGATTGTTGCGGATGTAGGTTTCGGCAATCCGTACGCTGACGATTCCGGCGTCCACCGATCCGGCCGCCACCATCTCAAAGACGGCGCGTGCGGACGTGGCCCGGCGGAACTCATGGTAGTTTTTGATTCTGGCCGCGGCGAAGGTCTCCTGGAGGGAATTGCTTGCCGCCGCGATATCCAGGTTTTCCAGGTCGTTCAGGGAAGCGATTCCCGCGTCCTCACGGACCAGGATCCCGATATCCGGGGCTTCCTCCGGATCATAGTACGCTTTGGACAGCGTATAGGACAAGGCCCTGCCCGGTGTATAGGATACCGCGGAGATGGTCAGGTCCACCTGTTCCTCCATCACGGCGGGCAGCTTCTGGGTCGGCTGCATGGGAACGATTACCAGTTGCGCGCCCAGCTTCTCCGCGATCAGGCGCGCCAGCTGCACGTCCGCGCCGGCATACTGTCCGTCCCCTTCCGCGTTCGGGTCCCGGAAACTCATCGGCGGGCACTCCAGGTCCATCGCCACCCGCAGGACGCCGCTGCGCTCAATCTGCGCCAGGTGGCCGTCCGCGTCCTCCGGGATTCCGCCGCTGATATCCATCGGGATGTCCAGGTAATTCCATTCATTTTCCACATACCAGGTTTCAGCGCCGGCGGTATGGAAAACACAGCAGAGCGCCAGCGCCATGGCTGTCAGCAGGAAAATGGATATTCTCCGTTCGCGCATTGTTTCCCCTCCCTGGTCCTTATCCCGGATATGGTCACTCCTCATCTTCCGGATGAAGCGCGTCGTACATTTCGTTGTATTTTTCGGACAGCGTCTGCAGTTCCTTCGAACCGGTGACAGGAAGGCGTTCCTGTTTCAGGGCCGCCTTATGCGCGCCGATCAGCGGAACGGTGGCCAGGCCGGCGGTCAGCGCCATCAGGGCTGCCAGCACGACGACCAGGATAATCACCACAGTCCGGTTCAGCGTCAGGTCCTTCATCATGTCGTCGCTGGTTTTCCGCCGGGTCGCGGCCATCTGGTCGTCCAGCAGTTCCAGCGCGTTCTTCAGTTTGGTGCGGATGATTTCCTTGCTGGCGTAATACTCGTTATCCATCACCATCTTCTGGGCCAGCTCCATCTTCTCGTCCGCAGAGAGGAACGCGTCCTCGTCCGTCAGGTCGATTGCCTTGATGGCGTCCGGATAGCGGGTGATCTCCTTCGCGTCCACCACCAGCTTCATCGCGTAGTACTCGCGGTACATCAGGTGCATGGATTCATCCAGCGCTTCCTGGAGCTGCTGCACCAGGCCTTCGTCCGCGTGGTTGCTGGACATGGTCATGATGGCGGATTCGCGCCGCTTGGAGGTGTAGGCTTCTTCAAAGTACTGGTTCAGGTACTTCGTGTCTCCGTCCAGGGTGAACCGCTGGACGTTCTCCGTCAGGAAGTCGGAAGCCTCCATCAGGTCGTGGGCGGCCTTCTGCCGGACGATATAGTTTTCCGTTTCGGAGGATAGCGTTGAGAAGACGCTGGACGACTGGCGCGTGGAGAACACGAGCAGCAGCACGATGACGGCGGCGCAGACCAGCATCAGAATATGAACCAGCCGGATGGAAATCGCTTTTTTGAAAATCTTTTTCATGGCCGACCTCCTGACTTTATTCGAAAAGCGGATTCGTTTTGCCTGATAAATTATTGTACCAGATACAGCGCGTTTTTTCCAGAAAAATCATTGAAAAACCGCCGGATTCTTATGCTCCCGAAGTCCCTGATTCCCGTCCGGAAATTTGTTCGTTTTTCCGGGAACAAATCCCTTTTCCCATTCGTTCTGTCAGTGAAACCACCTTTCCGGGAGGTCCTTCTGATGAAGAAACTTCTTTCCCTTCTTCTTTTCCTCTCCCTGCTGCTCCTGGCCTTCTCCGCCTCGGCGCAGACCGTTTCCGTTCCCTCCGCCGGCTTTACGCTGACCGTGCCGGACTCTTTTACGGAGCTGCCCGGCGACCCGGACAATCCGGACCTGGTCCTGCACCTGGCTGACAGCGGCATGGACCTGGCGGTCTATGTGTCCTACTTCGGCCGGGGAACCGTCAACGACCTGCTGATCCTGACCGGCGACGAAACCGGCTACGGCTCCGTCATCCTGAACGGCAAGGACATGGTCTGGATCACCGGACAGGACGACCGGGAATCCTTCAAAACCTATTCCTGGCTCCGGAAGCAGGACAGCGTAAGCCTGTATTTCATCTGGTCCGGCAGCGAGGACGCCGCCCTCCGGGCCATCGACGAAATCATGTCCTCCATCTCCTTCAAATGACAGCGGCCCGGGAAGCATTCCGCCTCCCGGGCTGTCACTTTATTCTTTTATTTCCCTTCGTATATAATCAGCGATTCCACCTGATACTGCGCCAGTTTCTTCCGGCCTTCCAGGCCGGCCAGTTCCATCACGAAGCACATCCGCTCCACTTTGCCGCCCAGCCGTTCCACCAGCTTCGCGGCCGCCTCGGCGGATCCGCCGGTCGCCATCAGGTCGTCCACGATGACCACCTTCTGCCCGGGCTTCACCGCGTCCCTGTGGATCTCGATCTCCGCCTGGCCGTATTCCAGGTCATACTTCTGGCTGACGGTTTCGCGGGGCAGCTTTCCCTTTTTCCGGACCGGAACAAAGCCCTTCCCCATCAGGTATGCCACCGGCACGCCAAAGATGAACCCGCGGGACTCCGGCCCGATCACCAGGTCGAAATCCACGTCCTTCAGTTTCTCCACCAGGCCGTCCACCGCGAGCTTCAGCCCGTCCGGGTCCTGGATAACCGAGGTGATATCCCGGAACATGATCCCGGGTTCCGGAAAATCGGGAATGGTCACGACATAATCTTCCAGCTTTTTGCTCATATTCTGTTCCTCCCGCGCTGCCGCGGAATCCGCGGCTCCTGTATGCCCAAATGATACCCCGTTTCCCGGTCTCCGTCAAGTGAATCGGCGCCGCCTTCCGCCGCGTGATTTGCATATGGCTTTTGGGCGGAGAATCATGTATAATGCGTTTCGAAAGTGTCATCATGACGACTGATTCAGGAGGTTTCCGTATCATGAAAATGAAGGATTTCGGCTTCTACCGCGGCGTCGACCTGGGCGGCTGGTTTTCCCAGTGCGACTATTCCGACGAGCGGCTGGACCATTTCATCACCGAAAAGGATTTTGACGTCATCGTCTCCTGGGGGCTGGACCACGTCCGCATCCCGGTGGACTACAACGTCATGGAGAACGAGGACGGCACCTGGAAGGAAGAGGGTTTCCGCCGGATCGGCAGCGCGATCGGATACGGCGTGAAGCGCGGCCTGAAGGTCGTCCTGGACCTGCACAAGACCGCCGGCTTCTCCTTTGACGCCGGTGAGGCGGAAGACGGCTTCTTCGTCAGCGAAGCGTACCAGGACCGTTTCTACCGGCTCTGGGAAGAAATGGCCCGCCGCTTCTACGATCCGGAGAACGTCGCCTTTGAGCTGCTCAACGAAGTGACCGATCCCCTGTTCATCGGCGCCTGGAACCGGATTGCCGGCATCTGCATTCAGCGGATCCGGGCAATCGCCCCGAAAGCGCTGATCCTCGTCGGCAGCTACCATAACAACAGCCCCGCCGCGTTGCGCGACCTGGAAGCCCCCGCGGACGACCGGGTAATCTTCAATTTCCACTGCTATGATCCCGTCGCCTTCACCCACCAGGGCGCCTACTGGGTCCCGTGGCTGGATCCGGAAGCGCGCGTCGCTTTTGAGGACGCCAGCGTTACCCCGGAATTCTTTGAGAAGGCTTTTGCCCCGGCGATCGAGGCCGCCGCGCTGCACAACACCGCGCTCTACTGCGGCGAGTACGGCGTGATTGATATTGCGTCTCCCGAGGATACCGTCAAGTGGTACCGTGTCATCCACGAAGTCTTTGAGAAGCATGAGATTTCGCGCTGCGCGTGGAGCTACCGGGAAATGGACTTCGGCCTGTCTGACGCCCGCCTCGACGGCGTCCGCGACCAGCTGATCCCCCTGCTGTAAGACACAACAAATGTACCGGAAGCATCCTGCTGCGCGAAAGCACGAACCTCCGGCGTCATTCTGAGCGGAGCGAAGCGGAATCGAAGAATCTCATCCGCGGCTCCATCGTTGTTTGAAAGAGGACAATATGGCCAAGCTTTATTTCCGCTACGGCGCGATGGGTTCCTCCAAAACCGCCAACGCGATCATGGTGCAGTACAACTACCAGGAGCGCGGCCAGCGCGCCCTGATGGTCAAACCCCAGCTGGATACCCGGGACGGGGACCGCGTAGTCGGCAGCCGTTCCGGCCTTCGCGCGCCCTGCATCTTCATGGAGGAGCTGACCCGCGATCTCGCCGCGGAGTATGACTGCATCATCGTGGACGAAGCCCAGTTCCTGACGAAGGCCCAGGTGGAACTGCTGGTATCCATCGTGGACGAGCTGAACATTCCGGTCGTGGCCTACGGCCTGCGGGCGGACTTCCAGGGCAACCTTTTCGAGGGGTCCCTCTGGCTCCTCGCCTGGGCGGACAGTATCGAGGAGGTCAAGACCGTCTGCTGGTGCGGCAAAAAAGCCACCTGGAACGCCCGTATCCTGGACGGCAAAGTCGTCAAGGAAGGCGAACAGGTCATGCTCGGCGGCAACGAAAGCTATACCGCCCTGTGCCGCAAACACTGGGCCCTCGGCCAGCTCGGTCCCCGCAAAACGGAATAACGTTCCATCGCTCCGGCGCTGACACTTCGGGGATAAGCAGCCATCCCCCGGGTGTCACTCTTCACTCTCCACTCTATTTATCCCGAAAGGAGCCCCGTTCCATGCGTAAACTCATCACCATTCTCCTGGCCCTGTCCCTGTCTCTCCTCCCCGTCCTGTCCGTTGCCGAACTTGCCGGCACGGTGTCCGACGACTACGAACCCCTGTGGAAGTTTGCCGAACCCTACGGCTTCAAACTCGGCGGCTGCTTCGGCATCGGGGATATGTTCAACGCGACCTACATGGATTTCCTGGACGATCATTTCATCTCCCTGACCTGCACCAACGAAACCAAGGCATATTCCCTGCTGGACCAGGCTGCCTCCAAAGCCAGTGAGGACGGTATGCCCCGCATGAACTACCGGGGCGCCGACACGATGATCCAGTGGGCGGCGGACCACGGCAAGGTCGTCCGCGGCCATGTGCTGGTCTGGGACGCCTACATGACCACCTGGTTCTTCCATGAAGGCTATGACGACACTCAGCCCCTGGCGGACGAAGAAACCATGCGTGCCCGCCTGGCCAGCTACATCGACCAGGTCATCACCCATTTCGAGGAGAAGTTCCCCGGCGTCATCTACTGCTGGGACGTGGTGAATGAAGCCATCGGTGACAACGCCAATGAATGGGACGCCTCCGACGCCCGCCACCTGCGGACGACCCGCGGCGGCACCCCCAACATCTTCCTGAACCAGATCGGCGCCGACTATGTGGAATATTCCTTCCTCTGCGCCCGTGAAACCGTGGAAAAGCTTGGCGTGGACATCAGGCTGTTCTACAACGACTACAACATGTTCATGGATGAGAAGCGGACGGCGGCCCTCGCGCTGGCGGAAAGCATCAACTCCTACGCGAAAAATGAGGACGGCACGGACCGCAAACTGATCGACGGTATCGGCATGCAGGGCTACCTGGGCGGCTACGGCGTGCAGGAAGGATGCCTGGAAGAGCACCTGATCACCGACGTGAAGGAATCCATCGAAATCTACAGCGCGCTCGGCCTGGAAGTCCAGCTGACCGAAATGGCTGTCCGCAACTTCGAGAAGGATCTGTACAAGGAGCACGATGAATTCTACTCCCGCCTGTTCAGCGAGGTCTTCATGAAGGCCAACACCGACGGCAGCAATCCCCTGACCGCCGTGTGCATCTGGGGCCTGGTCAACGCCAGCCCGTTTGACAAGAACAGCTACGTTTACAAACTGAACAGCCCCTACGGCTGCCTGCTGGCCAACAACTGCAAGATCAACACCTGCTTCGACGCCGTCTACCACACCCTGAAAGGCGACTGATAAGCGTAAAGAGATCGCCCGAATGAGGATTCACTCCTCCATTCGGGCGATCTTTTTAATCTCTTCTTCCGTTGCTGTCATATACGCCGTCTTATGGTGCGTATAGATCACCTTCCCCGGCGCGGCGCCGGAGGGTTTCTTCACAAACTTCCGCCGAGTATAGTCGATCGGAACCAGCGAACTCCGCTGTCCTTTGCTGAACCAGGCGGCCAGCAGCGCCGCCTCCTTCAGCGTCTCCGGCGGGATCTCCCCTTCCGCCCGGATAATCACATGGCTTCCGGGCATATCCTTCGCGTGCAGCCACATTTCCTCCGGCCTGGCCCCCAGCGTCAGCCGGTCGTTCTGTGCCGCGTTCTTTCCGACCAGGATCTCGATTCCGTCCGATGAGCGGAACCGGTACGGTTTGCTCTGCGGCAGCTGCCGCTGCTGGCGGCGGTTCGTCACCCGCTTGACATAGCCGGTGCGCACCAGTTCCTGCCGGATTTCCTCCAGCTCGCTTTCCCCGGTGCACTTGTCCACGTCCAGGAGCATACCCTCCAGGTAGTCCAGCTCCTCCAGGGTTTTGTCCCGCTGGACCGCGGCGGTTTCCCGCGCGGACCGGGCCTTCTGGTATTTTTTGAAATACCGCTGGGCGTTCTGGCTCGGCGTCAGCCGGATGTCCATCGGCACGGTGATCTCCCCGCCCTCCGGGCTGAACCAGTTTGGCAGCGTCGCCTCGGTCATGCCCTTCTTCAGCCGGTACAGGTTCGCGTTGATGGCTTCGCCCATCATCCGGTACTCCTCCATGCGGGCGGCGGAAGCCAGTTCCTCCTCCTGCATGGCAAGCTTCTTTTCACAGCGCTCGATATGGGTCTTCAGTGTCCGCAGCATGGACGCGCTTTTCTGGTTCAGGCGGTCCTTCGCGTCCCGGCTGCCGAAGCAGGCTTCAATCGCTGCGCTCAGGGTGGAATACGCCTTCTGGCGCCCGGTATCCCGGCTCAGGTACGGGAAGGCGAAAACCTCCTCGGCGTTCCCGTCCCCGTCCAGCAGCACCCGCGGGTCTGCCATGTCCGGAAGCCGTTTCAGCAGCCCTTCCAGCTTTTCGCACGCGCCCCGCAGGTCTTCCGGCCATTCTTCCCCCGGCGCCAGTACACGAAGCGCCAGTTCCTCCGCCGCGGGGCGGCTGAGGCCGGTGATCCGGTCCGCGATGGTCCGGCTGAAGCGTCCGGGAGCCGCCTCCCGGACCCGTTCATACAGCTCGTCCGCGGTCAGGGTTTCCGGATCCAGCTTGTCCTGGGACGGCGGCGGCAGATAGGCCATGCCCGGCTGGATCTGGCGCACCCGGCTCATCTCCGGGTTCACATGGCGGGCGGCTTCCAGGATCCGCCCGTTCTCGTCCAGCAGGATCAGGTTGGAATGCCGGCCCATGATTTCCAGTACCAGCCGGCGCATCACCCGGTCTCCCATCTCGTTGACGGTTTCCATATCCACGTGGACGATCCGGTCCCCGCCGACCTGGCGGATCTCCAGGATCCGTCCGCCCGACAGCTGCTTGCGCATCAGCATACACAGGGACGGGGGCTCCAGCGGGTTCGGATAGTTGATCTGGGTCAGATGGCACCGGGCGTTGTTCGGGGACGCGCACAGAAGCAGCCGGTGGTTTTCGTTCCCGGCCCGGATCAGCAGCACAGCGGTATCCTTTTCCGGCTGGGTAATCCGGTCAATCCGTCCGCCCTTCAGGATCCGGTCCAGTTCCCTGGCCGCGAATCCCACCGTCAGTCCGTCCATCGGCATCGCGCGTCCCTCCTTTCTT
>JAILIE010000075.1 GCA_024695415.1 Clostridiales bacterium
GAAGACCGGAAAGACGGAGTATTTCAGCCTCGCGGAAAACGACTGGATGAACCTGAACCCGAACGACTCCATCCGGATCACCCGGAAAAACTCCGGCGCGAATCCGTATATATCCGACGAGAAAGGAAACAAAATCGCCGATATCCGGTCGGCGCAAAGCTTCGAATAAAACAGCGCGGGCTGCCGAACGGCAGCCCGCGAATTGTTTGTCCTTTTTTATTCCACACCGCGCCATCCGCTGAACGGATATACCACGCGGCGCACATGGCCGACGATCATATTGCGCTCCAGCGCGCCGACGCTGCGGCTGTCGTTGGAGTTGTTCCGGTGGTCGCCCATCACGAAATAGCAGCCCTCCGGCACGACGTACGGTCCGAAATTGCTCCGGTATCCGGTGCGGTACTTGTCCTCGATCCAGGGCTCTTCCATTTCCTCCCCGTCAATATACAGGTATCCGTCCCGCAGCTCCACGGTTTCCCCGGGCAGGCCGACCACGCGCTTGACGAAGTTCGTGTCTCCCCGGCCGGGATAGCGGCAGATCACCACGTCAAACCGCTGGGGATTCCCGCCGAAGGTAATCCGGGCGGCGTTCTCCTTCGCTTCGTTGCTCTGCCACGGGAAGCTCAGCCAGGTGGAGGAATAATCATACTTGGAAACCAGGACGATTTCCGAGTCGTTCAGCGTATCCAGCATAGACTCCCCGTCCACCCGGACCGGCTCGAAAATAAAGGAACGAATCAGCAGCGCCGCCACCACCGCGCACAGAATCGTCAGGACCCAGCTGATGATTTCCTGTCCCACCGTCTTTTTGACCTTCTCCTTTTTCTTTCTTCCGCGGCGCTTCTCTTCCGTCAGCTCCGTCGCTTTTTCCTGTTCACTCATCTCAGGCATCTCCTTTCAGCCGCGCAATCTCCGCGGATACCATATCCTTCGTGCAGTAATTCAGCGGGGAGAACCGGCCTTCCGCCGCCTTCTCCAGCTTTTCAAGCGCCGCCGCTTTGTCCCCGGCTTCCTCGTCATACCGGCTCAGGAAGTACAGGGTGTCGATCTGGCTGTCCTTGATGGCGATCGCCTTGTCGAACCATTCCTTCGCGCCGGCCCGGTCATCCTCGACCCGGTACAGCCACTGGGCCATATTGTCCAGGCAGATCGAATCCTCGTCGTCGTAATCCACGGACTTGAGAATAAAGGCCTTCGCCTTTTCCTTCCCGGCCTCCCAGGCCTCCTCCGGCGTCAGTTCCTTTTCGCCTTCGGCGTTTTCTTCCGCGTTCTCCTCTTCCGCGGGAGCCGCCGCCTCAAACGCCGGTTTGTTCTTCAGGTCGTATTTCTCCACATACAGATATCCCAGCGTCTGGTAGATCAGGCCGGTTTCCGTCTTCCGGACCTGCTGTTCCAGCACGTCAATGCCCTTGTCCAGCTGATTAAGGCGCAGGCAGCATACGGAGTAATATACATACAGGTCGATCCGCTGTTCCTGCGTCATGTTCATCTTCTGGTGGCTGACCAGGAATTCCTTGGCCTTCTGGAACTGTCCGTCCCGGACCAGCAGCAGCGCGTACGGCAGGAGATACCGCGCTTCGTTCATTCCCTCGGAGATCGCTTCCTCGTACAGGCGGATCGCTTCCTTCTTCTCGCCGTTCTTCTGCAGTTTCAGGGCCTTGTTGGCCTTCAGCATCGTTCCGATACCCATGGAATCATTGCTCCTTCATTTTGCGCCGCAGGCGCTGATAGCGGTATTGTAACTCATTTTGTACCTGTTGTACAGTTCCGCTGTCCCGGATTCCCGGCTCACAGCAGATGGCCATCGCTTTTTCGGTCAGTTCCAGCGCCGCGGGAATATTCCGCCGGACATGCTCCTCATATTTGGCCAGTTCCACATAAGGCGTCGTCCCGCCGCGGTGTTCCCGGATCATCTCCCGCCATACCTGCGCCGCCTGTTCCCGCTCCCCGGTCCGGCGGTAGCTGACCGCCAGTGCCGCGCCGGCCAGGTCTCCTGCGCGTCCTCGCCGGGCCAGCCGGTAACACTGCCGCGCGCTTTCCGTCTTGTCCAGCCTTTCCAGTGCCCGGCCCATGGAATAAACATCCTCGCTGAAACGGATTTTCTCCGGATGGCGGTACAGGTCCGCCATGTGGTTCAGCAGCACGCACAGGGACGCGATATCCTGCGCGTTATGTTTCAGGATATCGTCCAGCAGGGAAACCTGCTTCGTCTTCAGGTAGGTAAAATACCGCTGGGGCACCTCGCTTCCGGGCAGGTCGTCCGTCCGCGGCTTTCCCAGGATCACCTCTTCCAGCCTTCCGAGGTTGCACCGCCCCAGCCGCAGCTTCCACAGCCGGCGGCACATATGCAGCAGGTCCAGGTGCGGCAGGTCCAGGCAGCTCCGGTCCATCCGGTTCATCAGGAAGCGCCCTTCCAGCAGCGGCACGTCGAACGTCGTGCCGTTGAAGGTGCACAGGACGTCAAACCGTCCAAGCCCTGCCGCCACGTGCTTCAGCAGGTACGGTTCCTCCGGGTAGTCCCTCATCAGGAACTGATGCACTTCAAACCCCTGGTCGGTCAGGAAACCCATGCCGACCAGGAAGGCGACGGTTCCGCTGCCGCCCAGGCCCGTGGTCTCCGTGTCCAGGTACAGGATCCGCCGGGGATCGAAGGCTTCCGGCAGGTCCACGCCGCACATCATTCCGAGCGTTTCACGGGACAGGCTGTACGCGCCGGGGAATTCCTCCGCCGGGCGGTAGACCGCGAAATGGCGGCAGTCCGTCGTTTTCTCCCCTTCCGGGCGCGGATTCCCGCTCGTTCCGCCCACGGCCCGCAGCTTATCCCGCAGGTTCATCGGGTCAGCTCCTTCAGCAGGCGGATCGCGGTCCGCTTCCCGTCCTCCCCGACCTCACCCACCGGGCCGACGCAGGAGGGACAGCCGTATTCGCAGGGGCAGTCCTCCGCCACCTGCAGCGCCTTCTCCAGCAGCATATCCCGCATGCCGAACGCTTTATGCGCCAGGCCGATACCGCCCGGTGTGTTGTCGTAAATGATCATCGTCGGCTTGTCGGTGATCGGGCTCTTGACCTGGTATACCACCGCGATGTCCTGCGGGCTGCACATCAGGTACAGGGGGCATACGATCCGCAGCAGGTTCGCGATGCCCATCATGCCGTTCTTCAGCCGGTCGCTGGGGATCTTCTCCGCCAGCTCGTCCGGCAGCGTCCACCACATGGCGGTCGTATGCATATCCGTTTCCGGCAGCCGTACATGGCCGAAGCCCAGCGTCTCGTGGGTGTCGAAACGGATTTTCTTGAACATGGTCACCAGCGCGGTCACCTTGATCTCGCCCAGCGCGGCAGCCGCGCTGCCGGCGAAGGGTTCTTCCTTCTCCACATCCAGCAGGCTCAGGTTGATATTCAGGTCCGCGTCCGTGTAGTAGCCGACGTCGACGCTGCGGATGAATGCCTTGCAGGCGTCAAAGTCCAGCTTCTCCACCTGGAACTGGCGTCCCTCATGCATATAGATGGCGTTCTCGTGCAGAAGCATCGGCGCGGTGAAGCGGTCCATCTCGCCGACCACCCGGTGATGCGCGGGATCGGAAATGTCGATGATAATGAAGTTTTCCGCCGCGGCGGAGCGCAGGGAGATCTCGCTGGCCGGGAAATCCTCCGCGGACCAGTGGTAGCGGCCTTCCACATGATGCAGGATGCCTTCCTCGCTCAGGTAGCCGAGCAGCTCCTCCGGCGCCGGTGCGTTGCCGAAGCCGTCCCCG
Organism: Clostridiales bacterium; assembly: GCA_024695415.1. Taxonomy (GTDB): domain Bacteria; phylum Bacillota; class Clostridia; order Christensenellales; family Aristaeellaceae; genus Aristaeella. The sequence continues at coordinate 3,756 of JAILIE010000075.1, forward strand.
TCCTCAAACGGCAGCTCGAAGGCCGCGCACTTGAAATGGCTCAGCAGGATATACAGGTTATCCGGGTTCAAAAGGGCATTTTCCGGGCTCTGGTGCAGGAAGTAATCCGGATGGTTGACGATATACTGGTCAATCGCCGCCGAGGAGGCGATGAAGAAAACGATGCTCGTTCCCTGCCGCCGGCCCGCGCGGCCCGCCTGCTGCCAGGCGCTGGCGATCGTTCCCGGATAGCCGCACAGCACGCAGGCGTCCAGCGCGCCGATATCAATGCCCAGCTCCAGCGCGTTGGTGGACACCACCGCGTCCACCTGGCCGGACCGCAGCCCCCGTTCAATTTCCCGCCGCTCACCGGGCAGATAGCCGCCCCGGTAGCCCCGGACCCTGCCGGCGTTCCCCAGGGGATCACGCACCATATCCTTCAGGTAGCGGGTCAGCACCTCCACCGTCAGCCGGGAACGGGCGAAGGTAATCGCCTGGATCCCGTTCTTGAGCAGCATGCCGGAGATTGAACGGGTCACCGGAATCGCGCCCTGGCGGATACCCAGCTGCCGGTTGACCACCGGCGGATTGTAGAATACGAAATGGCGCTCGCCCATCGGCGCGCCGTTTTCGTCGACCAGCGTCACCGGCCGGCCGATCAGGGTTTCCGCCAGCTCCTTCGGGTTGGCGATCGTGGCGCTGCACAGGATGAACTGCGGATGGCTGCCGTAGAACTCGCACAGGCGCATCAGCCGCCGGAGCACGTTCGCCAGGTTGCTGCCGAACACGCCGCGGTAGGTATGGATCTCGTCGATCACGATAAACTTCAGGTTCTCGAACAGCTTGACCCATTTCGTATGGTGCGGCAGGATGCCGGAATGCAGCATGTCCGGGTTCGTGACCACGATGTGCCCGGCCTGGCGCACCGCCTTCCGGGCCGCCGCCGGGGTATCCCCGTCGTAGGTATAGGTCTTGATATCGACGCCCATTTCGTCGATCATCTCGTACAGCTCGCTGACCTGGTCCGCGGAAAGCGCCTTGGTCGGGAACAGGTACAGCGCCCGGGAGTCCTCGTTCCGCAGGATCGCGGACAGCACGGGCAGGTTGTAGCACATGGTCTTGCCGGAAGCGGTAGGCGTAACCACGGTCACATCCTCTCCCCGGGCCGTCGCCTCCAGGCTCTGGGCCTGGTGGATATACAGTTCATGGATCCCGCGCTTTTCGAGCACCGGCTTCAGCCGTTCGTCCATGCACGCGGGAAACGGCTTCGTCTTCGCCTGCCGGGCGGGAATGACTTCCCACCGGGTCACGTCCTTCATGAAATGGTTGTCCCGCCGAAGCTGGTCCGCCAGCTGTGTTACGTTCATATTCCCGCCTCCTTCCGGCGCCCGTCGCTTATTTCTCCTTCAGCCGCTTGTCGCTCTTGCGCGCCAGCCAGGTCCCGAAGGACTGGATCACCTGGGTGATGATCACCAGCACGATCACCGCCAGGTAAAGGATTGCGTAGCGGTACCGCTGGTATCCGTAGGACATGGCCAGCTTGCCCAGTCCGCCGCCGCCCACGGCGCCGGACATCGCGGTGTATCCCATGATCGTGGTGATCGCCAGGGTGAAATTGGTGATCAGGCTGGGAACGCTCTCCGGCAGCATCACCCGGAACACGATCTGCCAGGTGGACGCGCCCATGGACTGCGCCGCTTCGATAATGTTCGGGTTCACCTCCCGCAGGCTGCTTTCCACCAGCCGGGCGATGAACGGGAACGCCGCCACGGTCAACGGAACGATGGAAGCGATCGTACCGACCGACGTACTGACAATCAGGCGGGTCAGCGGAATGACCATCACGACCAGGATAATGAACGGCACGGATCGCAGCAGGTTGATCAGCACGTTCAGGAAACTCATCACCGGGGCCGGCAGCGGCCGGATTCCCTTGGACTCCCCGGTCACCAGCAGCACGCCCAGCGGCAGGCCGATCAGGATTGCGAAGAAGGTGGCCAGGAGCGTGGAATACAGCGTTTCCCATACGGCGAAGGGGAATTCGTTCACCAGGCAGTTCCAGGCTTCCTGCAGTTTTTCGGGGGTAAAGGCACTGCCGAAATTCATATCTCTTCCTCCTCCGCGTTATATTCCGCCTCGACCTGGACGGTAATGTCCGGCACGGCGCTCAGGAAACGGATCGCCTTGGCCAGGTCCTCGGGTTCCCCGGGAATGTCCAGCAGCATGTAGCCGTATTCCCGGTCGCCCACCGAGCGGGTCGATGCCCCAATGATACTCGCCGCGATGCCGCATTCCATCGCCATCCGGGCAATCAGCGGATCGGTGACCGCGCCGTTGAAGATAATCCGCAGGCGCTGCCCGCCCTTGGAGAACAGGTTCATGCCTTCCGTCATTTCGGGATAAATCAGGTTCCGGGTCGCGTTGGCGCGGGGGTTGGAGAACACCTCGCTCACGTCCCCTTCCTCGACGACCTCGCCGTTTTCCAGGATGGCGACCCGGTTGCAGATCTCCTGCACCACGCTCATCTGGTGGGTGATGACGATCACAGTGATCCCCATTTTCCGGTTGATCTCCCGGATCAGCTCCAGGATGGAATGCGTGGTCTTCGGATCCAGCGCGGACGTCGCTTCGTCGCACAGGAGCACTTCGGGTTCCGTCGCCAGCGCGCGGGCGATCGCCACGCGCTGCTGCTGGCCGCCGGACAGCTGGGCCGGATAGGAGTTCGCCTTGTTCGGCAGACCCACGGTCTCCAGCAGCTCCATGGCCTTGGCCCGGGCCTTCGGCGCGGGAACATGCGCCAGCTTCAGCGGCAGCATCACGTTCTCCAGGCAGGTCCGCTGCATCAGCAGGTTGAAGCTCTGGAAAATCATCGTGATCCGGCGGCGGACCTGCTGGATCTGCTTCTTGTTCAGCTCGCCGAGATCCACCCCGTCCAGCAGCACAGTTCCCTCTGTGGGGCGCTCGAGCATGTTGATGCAGCGGACCAGGGTGCTCTTCCCCGCGCCGCTCATGCCGATAATGCCGTAAATATCCCCGTTCTGGATCGTCAGGTTGATATGCCGCAGCGCGTCCACCGGACCGTCAATCGTGGTGAACAGCTTGGACAGGTTTCTCAGCTCAATCATACTGGTTCCTCCGGACCGTCAAAACTTCCATATATTATACCTGTTTTCCCCGCCTGAGGCAACAAAACCATCCGGGTGTCTGCCCGGATGGCTGAAATGCGGTCAATAGTCTTTTTCGGTGTCCTGCGCTTACTTCAGTCCCAGCGCGCCCAGGTCCGTCTGCTTGCCGGCATACAGGCCCATGGGCTCGACATGCACGCCCGCGATGGTCACCAGGTGGGTGCCGTTCTGGGCGTTGAAGTCATCCTGGTAGGGCTGGTGCGCGAAGAAGTTCGCGAACACGTCACCGGCTTCCACCATCTGGTTCGGGGTGACATAGTCGGAAACCACGATGGCTTCCAGGGTGATGCCCTTTTCCGCCAGGATTTCCGCGGCGATCTTCAGCACTTCGGAATGGGGATCCAGCGTGCAGGCGACCTTGATGGTCTGGCCCTTCAGCGCTTCGTAATCCACGCTGGCGTCATAGCCGTCGGTGGGGTTCTCCACGGTGCAGACGGCCTTGTCATAGCCGGCGAAGAAATCCTTCACCTTCTGGCTCGTCACGGCGGCAGCCAGCGCCTTGGCCATGTCGGTGTCCTTGTTCTCTTCCTTCACGGAAACAACGTTCACATAGGGGGACTCGGCGTTTTCCACCAGCAGCCGGGTGAATTCCTGGCCGGCGTTGATCGCTTCCAGCACGTAGTTGCCGTTGATGATGGCGTAATCGGAATCCGCCAGGACGTTGACGACCATGGCCGCCTCGACTTCGGTGAACTTGATGCCCAGTTTGTTCTCCTCGATGTCCGCGACGGTGGCGGTGATGCCCGCGTCATCCTTCAGCTTGATCAGTCCGTTGGCCTGCAGCAGCAGCAGGGCGCGGCCTTCGTTGGTGGCGTCATTCGGGATCGCGATCGTGATCTCGGCAGCGGGGGTTTCCTGGGTCTTCCAGGGCTGCCAGATCAGCAGCGCGGCCGCGGCGACCACGACGACAGCCAGAATGGCAATCAGCTTCTTGTTCTTCATATCCGTTTCCTTCCTTTCTCCCGGTTCTGTCCCGGAATATAAAACATGCGCATTATATCCAAAGCACCCCCTTCTGTCAATAAAATCAAAGGGTTTCAAAGAATTCGTTCTGTTTTTCTTTCATTGTTTATTCCATCCGGCCGGAAAAGACCCGCTCCGGTATAGAAAACTTTTTCATTCTTTCGGCATTTTGTACTTGACAGGATGAAATCACAGGTCTATTATACATTTAAACGATTAAACAATCGTTTAAATGTTATCAGGAGGTGGATCCCCCATGAAGAAAACCTACAAGATCGAAGTGGACTGTGCCAACTGTGCCAATAAAATGGAAGAAGCCGCGAAGAAGACTCCCGGCGTCAAGGACGCGACCGTCAACTTCATGGCGCTGAAAATGATCGTGGATTTTGAGGACGGCGCGGACATTCCCGCCGTTATGAAGGAAGTCACCGCCCGCTGCAAGAAGGTCGAGGACGACTGCGAAATCTACCTCTGATTGGCAGATCATTCCGGAATCATCCGGACCCTGAAGAAAGAACCCGTCGGGTGTCATCCTGAACGGAGTGAAGGATCTCATCGGCAGCAATCTTCTGCCAGCGGGAGAACGGAGTAATACCATGACGAAAAAGCAAAAGAAAATGCTCATCCGGATCCTCGTCACCGCCGCGCTGCTCGGCGCCCTCCTCCTTATTCCGGAAGGCGCTGTCGACCGTCTCCCCCTGTTCCTGCTCTACCTCATTCCCTACGGAATCATCGGCTGGGACATCCTGAAGAAGGCCGGCAAGGGAATCCTGAACCGCCAGGTATTTGACGAAAACTTCCTGATGGCTGTCGCCACGATCGGCGCATTGGCCATCGGCCTGGCAAAGACCGGCGACTTTGTCGAAGCCGTCGCCGTCATGCTGTTCTACCAGATCGGCGAACTCTTCCAGAGCTATGCCGTCGGCCGTTCCCGCCGCTCGATCAGCGACCTGATGGATATCCGTCCGGACTACGCGAACCTGGAATCGGATGGAACCGTATCCCGGGTGGACCCGGATGAGGTGCCGGTGGGCAGCGTCATCGTGGTCAATCCCGGGGAGAAAATCCCGATCGACGGAATCATCCTGGAAGGCGCCGCCGCCCTGAATACCGGCGCGCTGACCGGTGAAAGCCTGCCCCGGGACGTGAAGGCCGGGGACGAAGTCGTCAGCGGCTGCATCGACATGAGCGGCGTGCTCCGGATCCGGACCACCCGGGAATTCGGCGAGTCCACGGTATCGAAAATCCTCGACCTGGTGGAAAACGCGAGTTCCCGGAAATCGCGCTCCGAAAACTTCATCTCCCGTTTTGCCCGCTGGTATACCCCCGCGGTGGTGTTCAGCGCGCTGGCCCTGGCTGTGCTGCCGCCCCTGGTGCGGATTCTGTTCCTGGATGCTTCCCCGGACTGGGGCGACTGGATTTACCGGGCGCTGACCTTCCTGGTCATCTCCTGCCCCTGCGCGCTGGTCATCAGTATTCCGCTGAGCTTTTTCGCCGGAATCGGCGGGGCCGGCAAGGCCGGCATCCTGGTCAAGGGCTCCAATTACCTGGAGGAACTGGCCCGGACCGGCATCCTGGTTTTCGATAAAACCGGGACCCTGACCCGCGGGGAGTTTGAGGTCACCGCGATTCATCACAGCCCTTATACAGAGGAGGATCTGCTGGAGTTCGCCGCGCTGGCGGAAAGCGCTTCCTCCCATCCGATCGCCCTGAGCATCCGGAAAGCCTGCAAACGGGAGATTGACGTCCGCCGCGTCACCAATGTGGAGGAAATCAGCGGCAACGGCGTTCTGGTCCGGATCGACGGAAAGGAAGTCGCCGCCGGAAACGGCCGACTGATGAAGCATCTGGGAATTGAATATAAGGAATGCAGCCATCCCGGCACCATCGTGCATATGTCCGTGGACGGGCGGTACGCCGGCCATATCGTAATCTCCGATACTGAAAAGCCGACGGCAAAGGAAGCGATCCGCGCCCTGCGCGGCGCGGGCGTCCGCCGGACCGTCATGCTTACCGGGGACGGAAAAGCCGTCGCCGAGGATATGGCGAAGCGCCTGGACATTCCCGAGGTCTTCAGCGAACTGCTGCCCGGGGATAAGGTCGCGAAGGTGGAGGAGCTGCTGGAGCAGAAGCGTCCGCGGGAGATCCTGGCATTCGCCGGGGACGGCATCAACGACGCGCCGGTGCTCAGCCGGGCGGACCTGGGAATCGCCATGGGCGCCATGGGTTCGGACGCCGCGATCGAGGCGGCGGACATCGTCCTCATGGATGACAATCCCGTGAAAATCGCCTCCGCGATCCGCATCTCCCGCAAGTGTATGCGCATCGTGTACCAGAACATCGCCTTCGCCCTTGGCGTCAAGGGAATCTGCCTCGTGCTCGGCGCGCTCGGAATCGCCAACATGTGGATCGCCGTCTTCGCCGACGTGGGCGTCATGGTGCTGGCGGTGCTCAACGCCATCCGCGCCCTGTTTGTCCGGAATCTGTAAAGGAGGACCGCAGCATGAACCACTCCCCTCTTCCCCATGGCCATGACTGCCACGCGGAAAATGTCTTTGACCACATGCCGGATCCGGCGGAGTTCTCCGCCGCGTCGGACCTGTTTCGGCTGATGTCCGACCGGACGCGGATCAGGCTGTTCTGGATCCTCTGCCACTGTGAGGAATGCCTGCTGGACCTCTCCGCGATGATGGAGATGTCCAGCCCTGCCCTTTCGCATCACCTGAAGCTGCTGAAGTCCTGCGGCCTGATCACCTCCCGTCGGGAAGGCAAGGAGGTCTATTACCGGGCCGCGGACAACGAACAGGCCGCCGCCCTGCACCTGATGATCGAGAAAATCGCGGAAATCGCCTGTCCGGAATAATCCGTGATTCTGCAGGAATCGCCTGCGGTTCTGCATCTTTCGCCTGTTTTTCGCTTGCCCGGAAAACAGGCTTTATGCTATGATGCAACTGTTGTAAAACCGCCCCGCGTGGTATCTTTCTGAAGCGGAGGCGGCACCGGAGTTGAGGGTTTTTTCCCGGAATTCACGCGTCTTCCGGATGGAAATGGAGGTTTCCGGATATGAAACTGACCGATCAGGGACTGAAAAACACAAGCTTCTGGCAGGAGCGCGGCGTCCGCCTTCCGCGGTATGACCGGGCCCTCATGAAAGAGCGGACCCTTGCCGAACCCGTCTGGGTCCATTTCGGCGCCGGAAACATCTTCCGCGGCTTTATCGCCGGCCTGCAGCAGCGCCTGCTGGACCAGGGCCTGGCGGACCGGGGCATCATCGCCGCCGAGACGTTCGATCATGAGATCATCGACCGGATCTACAAGCCGTTCGATTCCCTGACCCTGATGGTTTCCCTGAAGCCGGACGGAACCACCGACCGGGAAGTGATCGCTTCCCTGGCGGACGGCCTGAAAGCATCTTCCGCGGAAGAAGAGGACTGGGGAAAGCTGAAAGCGGTTTTTGAGGCGCCGTCCCTGCAGATGGTGTCCTTTACGATCACTGAAAAGGGATACGCGCTGCGGGACCTGAAAGGCGAATACTTCCCCGTGGTACAGGCTGACCTGCAGAACGGCCCGGAAAAGTCCCGCCACGCCATGTCCATCGTCACCGCCCTGATGCGGCACCGCTATGTATCCGGCGCCGCGCCCGTCGCGCTCGTCAGCATGGACAACTGCAGCCATAACGGTGAAAAGCTCCGCGCCTCCGTGCTGGAGATCGCCGGCGCGTGGGTGAAAGCGGGCTTCGCGGACGGAGGTTTCCTGACCTGGCTGAGCGACGAAACCAAAGTTTCCTTCCCCTGGTCCATGATTGACAAGATCACGCCCCGCCCCGCGCCTTCCATAACGGACGCACTGCTCGCGGAAGGGTTTGAGGATATGGCGCCGCTGGAAACCGCGAAACACACTTTTATCGCTCCGTTCGTGAACGCGGAAGTCCCGCAGTACCTGGTGGTGGAGGACCGCTTCCCCAACGGCCGCCCCGCGCTGGAAAAGGCCGGCGTCTACATGACGGACCGGGATACCGTCAACCGTACGGAACGCATGAAGGTCACCACCTGCCTGAACCCGTTGCATACGGCGCTGGCGGTGTGCGGCTGCCTGCTGGGCTATACCCTGATCGCCGACGAAATGAAGGATCCCGACCTGAAGCGCCTGGTGGAGCGGATCGGCTATACGGAAGGCCTTCCGGTGGTCACCGATCCGGGCATTATCTCACCCGAAGCATTCCTGAAGGAGGTGCTGGAGAAGCGCCTGCCGAATCCCTTTATGCCTGACACGCCCCAGCGCATCGCCTGCGACACCAGCCAGAAGGTGCCGATCCGTTTCGGCGAAACAATCAAAAGCCGCCTGAAGGACGGCTCCGCGGATATGCTGGAAGGCATCCCGCTGGCGATTGCCGCCTGGCTCCGCTACCTGCTGGCCGTGGATGACGAAGGCCGGCCGATGCCGGTCTCCCCGGATCCCATGCAGGCCGACCTGCAGGCCGCGCTCTCCGGCGTACACTTCGGCGATCCGGCCGGCGCGGACGGCGCGCTGGCGCCGATCCTTTCCAATCCGGTCATCTTCGCGGCGGACCTGACCCGGACCCCGCTGGCGCCGAAAATCGAAGCGAATTTCCGCGCCATGCTCGTTCCCGGCGGCGTCCGGGAATGCCTGAAGAAGATCTGAACTGTTGCGATTCCGGACGAAGTTTCTCTATGTCATTCTGAGCGAAGCGAAGAATCTTATTGTCAATATCCTGACAGGAAACGAGGGTGAACCTATGAAACTGTGGGGCGGACGCTTTGGCAAGGCCACGGACGGGCTGGTGGATGATTTCCACTCCAGTATTTCCTTTGACCAGCGCCTGTTTGAGCAGGATATCACCGGATCCATCGCCCATGCTACGATGCTGGGCGAGCAGGGCATCATTCCGCAGGCGGACGCGGACAGGATCGTGGCCGGCCTGAAGGAAATCCTGGAGGACGCCCGGGCCGGAAAGATCGAATGGATGGTGGACGCCGAGGATATCCACATGAACGTGGAAACCCTGCTGACACAGCGGATCGGCGAAGCCGGCAAGCGCCTGCACACCGGCCGCAGCCGGAACGACCAGGTCGCGCTGGATACCCGGATGTACGCGAAGGTCGCCTGCCGGGAAACCGAAGCGATGCTGGAGGATCTGCTGCGCGCGATCCTGGACATCGCCCAGGATAACCTGCATACGATCATGCCCGGCTATACCCATATGCAGAAGGCGCAGCCGGTTACCCTCGCCCATCATATGATGGCCTACGCCCAGATGTTCCTGCGGGACCGGGACCGCTTCCGCAACGCCTTCCGGGCCGCGGACGTCATGGTGCTCGGCTCCGGCGCCCTGGCGGGCACCACCTATCCCCTGAACCGGGAGCGGGTGGCGGAACTGCTGGACTTCTCCGCGATCTCTGAAAACAGCCTGGACGGCGTGTCGGACCGGGACTATATGCTGGATTACCTCTCCGCCGCCGCCATCTGCATGATGCACCTGAGCCGTTTCTGCGAGGAACTGATCCTCTGGAACACGAACGAATTCCGCTTTGTGGAAATGGACGATGCCTTCGCCACCGGCTCCAGCATCATGCCCCAGAAAAAGAATCCCGACGTAGCGGAGCTGATCCGCGGAAAAACCGGCCGGGTCTACGGCCACCTGATGGGTCTGCTCACCGTGATGAAGGGCCTGCCGCTTGCCTACAACAAGGATATGCAGGAGGACAAGGAATCCTTCTTCGACGCCCGGGATACCCTGGTCAAGGGTCTCACCGTCTTCACCGCGATGCTGAAAACCGTCACTTTCCGGAAGGATGTGATGGAGCGCGGCGCGTCCGGCGGCTTCACCAACGCCACGGACTGCGCGGACTACCTGGTAAAGAAAGGCGTTGCCTTCCGCGACGCGCATAAGGTCGTCGGCGAGCTGGTCGCCCACTGCCTGAATGAGAGCAAGGCCCTGCTGGACCTGTCCCTGGATGAGCTGAAGCAGTTCCATCCCGCTTTCGAGGCGGATGTCTTCGACGACCTCAGCATGATTGCCTGCGTGGAGAAGCGCCGGATCCCCGGAGCCCCCGCTCCGGACATGGTGCAGCAGGCGATCGATTCCGCCCGGAGCAAGCTGAATCAATAACTCCGGGCCTTTCCGGCGGCCGGTAAATTAGTGCTGGACAAACCCGAACCGCTTTGATATAATACCCGTTGCTGGTTGTGCCGATGTGGCTCAGTTGGTAGAGCAGCCGATTCGTAATCAGCAGGTCAGGGGTTCGAGTCCCCTCATCGGCTCCAGCGTCGAGGTGTAGCGCAGTTTGGTAGCGCGTTTGGT
>JAILIE010000085.1 GCA_024695415.1 Clostridiales bacterium
TAATCCCCGGGAGGGGTTACGGCGGGCAAAGCAAAAGCCAGGCGCGGCGCCCGCGGACAATAGAAAGGACAGGAGGACAACAACATGACTATGCTGGCGAAAACGACGGAGACCAGGGTGCTGGCCCTGGCGGACTACGAAGCGCGGATCCATCTGTACAAGGAACAGATCGGCACCGGTTACATCGGGATCGGTCGGACGCTGAACGAGGCGAAGGCCGCCCAGGTGGTGCCCCATGGACAGTGGGAGGACTGGGTGACGAAGACGACCGGCCTGACGGCGCGGCAGGCGCAGCGCTGCATGCAGGCGGCCACGGAGATCAAGGACGGGAGCGCCATGGCCAGGCTGGAGATGAGCAAGGCGCTGCTGCTGCTGGGGAGCGGACTGGACGAGGAGGCCCGGGAGGAGATCGCCGAGAAGGCAGTCGAGGAAGGGGCCACCGTGAAAGACCTGCAGGAGCAACTGCGGAAAGCTAAACTGCAGATCGTCCAGGAGACCGGCGCAGCCGCGGAGATCCGGGAAGCGCTGAAGAGCGCGGAAGCGGACCGGGAGCAGCTGGAGGATCAGATGCGGGCCGCCGAGCAGGGGTACAGGGTGCGGCTTGACCAGGCCCGGGAGGACGCATACCGGCGCGGCGAAATGGCCGGGAAAGCGGACGCGGTGCAGGCGGCGCGGGAAGAAGTGCAGGCCCTGCTGCAGGAGAAGCAGGACAAGATCGAAGCCCTGGAAGAACGGGCACAGAGGAACCACCAGGGACGGATGAACGAGATCCGGAGCCATAACGAACAGCGGGAAGAGTGGAAGCGGAACCAGGCGGACCTGCTGGCGGCTGCGGAAGAAGCGGAGAAACGGGCAGCGGACGCGGAAGCGGAACTGGAAGCGCTGCGGGCCGGCGGGGCCGGGCTTCCGGATCCGGCCTGGAAGGTGCTGAAAGTGGCGGTGACCCGGTTCATGACCGACTGCGAGATGCTGCCGCTGGATCCGGCCGCACTGATCCCGGAGAAGACCCGGATCATGGCCAACATTGAGCGGCTGGAGAAATGGACGGACATGATGCGGATCGCGATGGCCGGCACGGTGCCCGGTGAGGGGGCGGTCGAATGAGTACAGAAACCATAGCAATCAAGGATCCGATGGAAGAAGCCCGGGAACAGATGGAACGGCAGAGGGCGCTTGCGCTGCTTCCGGACACAGCTGTACAGCTGCACCAGGACGTGGAACAGATGGGCGCGCTGATGATGCGGATGGGCCAGATCATCAGCACCATGCAGCGCCGGCTGGACGAGCTGGAAGAGCGGCAGGCGAAGATCACGATCAGCCACGGAGAGGTCAAGCGGATCCAGGGACTGATCCGCTGCCGGGCGGACGAGATCTGCCGGAAATACAACCTGCAGGACAAGGACAGCCAGAAGATCTTCCGGGCGGCGATCAAAAAGGACGTGCTGAGGCGCTGGCAGGTGAAGGACCTGCACGACATCCCGGAGGCGGCGATCAGCGCGGTGGATAATCTGATCAGCGGATGGACGAATATCCGGATGGTAATGGAAAGGCGGGTGAGCACATGACGATCCTGGAAGAGGAAAGCAGGCGCCGGAAGGCGCTGGAGATCCAGGCGCAGCTGGCCCAAAGTTACACACGCGGATCCGGATCAGCTGATCCGCGTGTAACCGGAGCCGGAGCGGCAGCAAATCCGCAGCGTGAGGGCGTGCGGGGCGGGCGGAAGCCCCCCCTGCAGGCTCAAAAAATCGCGGGTTCTTCCGCGGCGGCCCGCGCCCCTGAAGCCGCGGCGCGGACGATGGAAAAGACGAAGCCGAACCGGCGGGAGAATGAGTTCATGCTGAACCTGATGATCCTGCGGAACACCCTGAGAACGAACGCACCCAGCTGCCGGGATCGGGCCAGGCGAGCCGGGAAATGGATCTGGCGGGACATCCGGCTGCTGCTGACCCTGGTGGACCGGATCCAGGGCGCGATGCTGACGACCATGCCGGAGAGCCGGGACGAATACTACGGCGCCTACGCGAAGCACGGACACTACGAGCTGCACATCGACGGGCCGGTGAAGACGGCCAGGCATCTGCTGGTGACGGACAAACACCTGGGCGCGATCTGTGAGGCGGCGATGAAAAGCGAGTGCATCCTGTGCATGCGGGAAGGCGGCGAGATCAACCGGTGCGAGCTGCGGGAGGCGCTGCTGGAAGCGGCGCCGCCGACCAACCTGGACGAAAGCGACGGATTATTCAGGAAGTGCGAATACAGGGACGCCGCCGGCGCCCTGGTTCAAGGAAACGACGTCACAATATGACAAAGGAGGACAGAAAAATGAGGTACTACAGGATGATCGAGGAAAACGGGAACAGCGGCGTGATGGAGGGAGACCGGATCCGGTTCCAGCTGGCGGACGGAGAGGAGGCGGAAGCTTTCTGCGTGAAGATCACGGAAGACGGCGCCGGGCTGTTCATCTTCACGGACTGCCTGAAGAACGAGTACCGGATGAACCCGGACTGGCAGTATCCGGGCTGGGAAGCGTGCGAGCTGCGCGGAAAGCTGAACGGGGAGATCCTGGAGAAGTTCCCGGAGGAGATCCGGAGCCGGATGAAGCCCTTCCCGAACGGTGACCTGCTGCGGATCCCGACAGAAAAGGAAATCTTCGGCGAGAATCCATACGGCGAAGCGGAGCCGGAGGACGTGAAGCAGTTCGACGCGATGCGCGACCGGCGCAACCGGATCGCCTTCCAGGGCTACGGAACCGGCGAGTGGGAATGGTACTGGACGCAAAACCGCAGCGTCGATTCCGCGTCCCACGCCTGCTTTGTCTTCAACGACGGCTCCGCCAGCGCCAGCGGGGCGAGTAACAGCCTTGGCGTCCGCCCGCTTTTCCTGTATCAGTGATCCGCCCGGCCATGCCGGGCAGAAGGAGGGAACAACATGAATCAGCACACAATCATCGGGAACCTGGTGCACGATCCGGAGACAGGAACCACGCAGGCCGGCGTGAACTGGTGCCGGTTCAAGGTGGCGGTCCGGAAGAAATACAAAAAAGAAGGCGGGCCGGACGCGGACTTCATCCGGGTGACAGCCTGGCGCGGCCTGGGCGACACCTGCGCGAAATACCTGGCAAAAGGCCGGAAGGTTTGCGTGATAGGCGTGCCTTCCGCCAGCGGCTGGGTGGGACAGGACGGACAGGTGAAGACGCAGCTGGAACTGACAGCGGACGAGGTGGAGTTCCTGAGCGGCGGTGGCGGCGGAAGCCAGGCGCCGACCGACGAGGACGCGCCGCCGGCATCCGGAGGATCAGCCGATCCGGTGGACCCGCAGAGCGGGATGGCCGTGGTGGATCCGGAAGAGCAGCCCTTCTGAGGTGACGGAACGATGAAAGAAGAGGCGATAAACTGCCGGAACTGCGGGGCGCCGCTGAACGAGCTGGGCGACTGCGAATACTGCGGAACAAAAAGCCAGGTAAAAACCGGCAGCTATATCGAACTGACCGCGGATC
>JAILIE010000098.1 GCA_024695415.1 Clostridiales bacterium
CTTCCTGCGGATGCTCTTTGTGGGCAGCGAGCCGGCGAACAATATCTACAATAAAAACCTGGACCTGATCAATATCTACGCCTGCTCGGAGAGCGGCTTCGCCGTCGGCGTGTTTAAAATCGACCAGCCGTATGAAACCTGCCCCATCGGCCGGCCCGCGGTGGAAACGAAGATCATCCGCCTGAACGAAAACGGCGAAGAGGTCCCGGACGACGAAATCGGGGAGCTCTGCTTCGAGAACCCCTATGTCCGCGGCTACCTGAACCTGCCGGAAGAAACGGCCCGCGCTTTTGTGGACGGGATTTACCATACCGGCGACCTGGCCCGGATGGATCCCTACGCGCCGTACCGGGAGGGGCGCACCGTGGATACGGATATGCTGATCGGCACCAACGCGAACGAGTCCAATTACTGGATCAACGATGTCGGTGGCTTCATTCCCTTCCGCTTCAGCATGCCCATCCAGTATGAGAACCGCCTTTCCCTGCTCAGCCCGGAGGACCGGAAGCGGGCGAGGAAGTTCGTGAAGCTGAAAAAGGAATACAGCCTGTGGCGGGTTTCCCGGTTCTTTGACGAGGTCATGTTCCGCCTGCCCGCGGTCCGCCAGGCGGAGGGGCACAGCCGCAACGGCGGCAGGGCCTATATGTATTACTGGGAAAAGCGTTCCCACCTGCCCCACCTGCGCGCCTGCCACGCGGTGGAACTGGCGTATGTGTTCGGCAATGTGGACGACACGATCTATAACGGAAAGCGCGCGGACCCGGACCTGTCCCGCCAGGTGCAGGACCAGTGGGTCCGCTTCGCGGAAACCGGGGATCCCGGAACGCCGGAGCTTCCCTGGCCCCCGTATGACGAAAAAGACCGCTGGACCATGATCCTGCGGGAGGATTCCGAAGCGGTGAAGGATCCGCTCTCCCGGGAGCGCGAAACCCTGGATCCCATCCTGGACTACCGGTTCAACGCCTCCTACGCGGACCTGAACCTGAACGTCCCCTTCTTCTGGAAGAGCCTGGCAAAGCTCCTGGGCATCCTCCTCCTTATCGCCCTGGTGATCTGGCTGATTATCCGGTTCTGAAAAAACGATATTTTCAAAACCGATCTTACAGACAGTAAAAAAATACCCGAACGGGTATAATTTTGAGTGATCGCCCCAAAATGTTCCCGTTCGGGAAGATTCTAACCCTTTCTTTTCCGCCATTTTTCCATCAGCTTTCCGCCGGGCTTTTCGATCAGGAACGTGATCAGCGCGGCGAGGGCGACGGAGATTCCGAAGCACAGCCAGGAATAGGGCATCATCCAGCTGAGCTCCCGGTCGACGTTCGGCTGCTCGCTGACGGACGGCGGGATATGGAGGCGCTTTAAGTGCACCGCGATGGTCTGGTGGATCAGGTAATAGTTCATCGAGATCATCGACAGGAATTTCGTCACCGGGTTCCCGAGGAGCAGCCGCAGCGGCTTCACCATGAACGGCGCGGACAGGATCATGCCGGCGAAGCACGCGCCGAACACCGGCCGGAAGAGCATCTGGTTGCCCTGCAGGGTGGGATATCCCTGGGACCCGGCCTGGACCTTCAGCATCTTCGCCAGGCCGTACAGGCAGGCGAAGAACAGCACGGTTGCCGCGGCCTGGACGATGATCCGCGTACTTTTCCTTCCGGCCACGGCCTCGCTTTCCGTCCAGTCCCGCAGGCGCGGGAACGCGACGGCGCACAGGATGCCCAGGGCGTAGATATCCAGGAAATTGACCAGCTGGTTCACGACGAAGCTGTATTCCGAAAGCCCCCACAGGCACCAGGCCCGGAAGGCGAAGGCGGCCAGCGCCATCGCAACCAGGGTCACCGCCGGCCGGCGGCGGACGCCGCGGGCGAACAGCGGGAAAAGCAGGTAGCCCTGGGCGATGACCGCGAGCGTCCACGGCGCGCCGCCGAGGGGCGACTGCAGGTAGGTATCCTTGAACAGGTTGAATATGAACGTGAAGTGCGTGAAAAGGTCCTTGACCATGAACGGCGCGGACCGGTACGGATCCCAGGGGATCACGACGACGAACAGCGTCAGCAGGATGATGAACCAGTAGCCGGGAACGATCCGCTTCGCCCGGCGGAAATAGAATTCCCGGGTGTCCGGGATCGGCCGGCCCTCCCGCCGCGCCCTTTCAAAGGGCAGGTAGATCAGGAACGCGCTGAGGAGCACCGTGCCGTCCACCCAGACGTAGCCGGAGCGGACCAGCCAGTCCAGCGAGTACCAGATGCCGAGGGCCGGGATCCGGATCACCGGCTCCAGCCAGCTCTGCTGCCAGATATGGAACCAGCTGACGATGAAGATCATCAGCACGCGGAGCCCGTCCAGCTCGGGGATCCGGTTTCCCTCCCGGCGCTTACTCGTCATCGTCGTCGTCCTCATACAGCACCCGGGTCCGGGAAATCTCCGCCTGCTCCCGCAGCTTCGCGGCGTCCTTGTAATCGCCGGCGGTGCGGAACATCTCCACGGCCTGGTCCCAGTCCTCCCGGCTCAGGGCGTTCTTCCCCGCCTGGTAGGCGGCCTGGACCCGCATATCCTCGATATCGACGTTCTCCCCGACGGGCACGGGGGAGAGGATTTCCACGGTCCGGATATATTCGTTGTCGGCAAAGGCGACCCGCGCCCAGGAGTAGAGAATGGCGTAATTCTTGTCGTCCGCGTCCAGGAACCCGGGGATGGAGGCGTACAGCCGCTGGGCTTCCTCCATATCCCCCGCCTCAGCGGCGCGGTCCGCCAGGATATAGACGATCTGGCGGGTCTTGTCCGACGCGTCCTCATAGTCCCCGGCCATCAGGTATTCCGCCGCGGCGGTCTCCAGGTCGTCCGCGTCCTCGGCGGCCTGGGCCTTCCGGTAGTGGCACAGGAGCGTCAGCTGCCGGCTGTCCTTGTAGTCCGGGATCCGGCTCAGCTGGGTGATCGCCTCGTCATACTGTCCGTTTTGAACCAGTTCCGCCGCGGGAATATAGACGCACTCCGACGCCAGCTCCGCCGCCCGGGGATAGTCCCCCAGGGAGAGGAAGGATTCCCGCGCGAGGACATAGTATCCGGTATCCAGGTAATCGCTCGCCTCGGCGAAAACGCAGTCCCGGGTCAGTTCCGCGGCGCCCGGGTTTTCCGGGTCGATCAGGGAAATGGCCTTCAGCGCGCCGATATAGTCCCCTTTTTCCTCCAGCAGGATGCGCCCGCGGCGCAGGTCCGCGTCGTCCGCCAGCGCGGCGGAGCCTTCCCGCTCCGCCATCTCCCGCAGGACCTTCGACGCCTCTTCCAGCACGGCGGGGCTTTGGGAATCCCGGGCGTTGGCCGCGGCGGTCTGCCAGTCGCACTCCGCGATATCCCCGGCGACGCCGGGGAAAGCGCCCAGGCCTTCCAGGGCTTCCCGGGCGGCGGCGTAGTCGCCGGTGGCCATGATTTCCCGGGCGGACCACAGCCGCAGGGCGGGGATGCCGATGCCCACGGCCGCCGTGATGAACACCAGGAACAGCACCAGGCCGGCGATCAGGCGCGCCCGGCGGGCGCGGTGCTTCTTCCGGCGGTTGTAATCCTCCTCGCGGATCCGCTGCAGGCGGGCGGTGTCCTCCCGGGCGGAGCGGCTGGAGAGCTCCAGCTGCTTTTCCCGCTGGTGCACCTGCGCGTCCACGGCCTCTTTGGTATATGAAGCGAAAACTTTTGTCTTATCCTGGCGGCACCGGGCGCACACGTCCAGGCTGTCCGGGTTCGGGCGGCCGCAGACGCAGACCCACAGGCCCTTCTGCTGGCTCGGCCAGCCGACGGCGTTCTCGCCGGCGACGTATTTCAGGCTGGTCAGGCCCTTGGAGAGCGGCAGCGCGTTCGGCTGGTATTCCACCGGCTCGTGCTCCGCCCGCCGCCAGGAGTCGTTATCCGAAAACCAGACTTTTTCCACCGTCGCCTCGGCCTGGGTCGCCCCGTCCACCGGCGCGCAGGGGATATTCATGGAAAACGTGGAATGGGGCCGGCCGTTCAAAGCCCGCCCCCGGAATACCACTTTTTCCTTTTCCGCCCCGCCGGCGCCGAGCAGGCGCAGGGTGATTTCCGCGGAAACGATGACCCGGTCGCTGAGGTTGAACATCAGCAGGCTCGCCGCCGGAATCTCCTCCGACGGCATCGCGGTGCGGAACACCTCTGCCGGGCAGGTCAGGTCAATCAGCATTGTCTGTTCCCTTAAATCACATGAATAATAATCTCTGACAATTCATTCTGCGTGTACCGGAGCAGCAGCTCAACCTGTCGTCCGCCGCTGACCTCACACACATACCTCATCGTCATCCCGTCATCCCCGACATACAGCACGGTCCCCCGCGGAACGGTATTCTCCGTCCCGTACAGCACCTCGCTGATCCCGTCGGTCTCGTTCTCCTCAAACCGGAACCGCTGCAGCACCTCGTGGAACTGGTCCCCCAGCCGCACGGCCCGCGGGCCCTCGATGGAGTCGTCCTTGATCATAAAGGACACAATTGTGGCGCTGTCCCCGTTTTTGTCGCACTGGAACACCGCTTCCCAGGCTTCCTCGTCCAGGGTCAGGAGCCAGGTGCCGTCCTCGTTGTCGAACAGGTCCCGCTCCGGCTCCCCGGGCAGGTCCTCCGGCTTCATGTTCAGGAAGTCCAGTCCGGAGAAGAACAGGTCCGCCTCGCAGAACGCATCCAGCTCCAGACCGTTCCGGCTGGACTTCACCGCGGCGTACTCGTCCATGACCTCCAGCGCGTTCAGCGTGGCGCGGAGCTCGTTCGCTTCCTCCCGGCTGACCACGTCCTCCCCGGCCATGCCGGCGGCCAGGGCCTGGATCAGCAGGCTGTCGGAGAAATAGAAGGTCAGCGAAGCGGCCCGGAAGCCTTCGCCTTCCGGAACCAGGTCGGCGTACTCGATGGCGGCGATCCGCTGCCCGTCCCGGAATACCCGGCCGAAGGCGAACCCGCCGCCCTCCGTATCCCGCAGGTACAGCAGGGCGTCCTCCCGGTCACCGGCCAGGTGCGGGTTATCGTTCGGGAAACGGGCGATCACGTCCCAGGGGGTCATGTCGATCGCCAGGTCCCGCAGGAAGGATTCCCCGTCGCCGGAGATCTGCGCGGCGTTGATCCGGCTGTCCGCGGTCAGCTCCGCGGTGTCCGCGTAGAGCGCGGCGAAATCGTAATTGAAGAGGAAGCCCTTCTCCGTCTGGGGATCCTCGCCCTCGCCCATCTCCAGGGGTTCCGCGTCCAGGGCGCGCGCCTTCAGGGTCTCCGTCCATGCCGTCAGCTCTTCCGCGGTCAGCGGCTCGGCGGCGTCTTCCGCGGAAACGGAAACGGCCGCCGCCAGGCAGAGCGTCAGCGCGAGCAGGATAGCCAGCGTCTTCTTCATATCATTCATCTCCTCCGCATGATGGCTGATTATACCACAACCCTCTCCCGATGACAAATCAGGCGGAATATGCTATAATGCTCCAACAAACCGCGCCGCGGGGCGCGACAATCCCATACCAGGCGGCCGGGGGGCGTAAAAAACCTTCCGGCGGAAGACGGAGGAACACCATGAACAGCGCTCTGAAGAGGATCCTGTGCGCCGCCCTGTGCGCGGCGCTGCTGGCGGGCTGCGTCGGCGCCGCGTCGGCGGCGGGAAAGAAGAAGACGCGGACCGTGGTCGGCGAGCTCGGCGATATGATGGGCGACTGGTATTACGTTTCGTCCACCGTGCCGGAAGGCTGGCTGTACCAGCAGGAACAGGCGGTCGTCTTCAGCGTGAACGACGGGAGCGGCGTGCCGGAGGAGGCCGCCGAAACCTGCGAGATCAGATTCAAAGGCGGCACGAAGGAACTGGAAGGCGCGCTGGCCCTCCGGCAGGACGGGGACAAATGGGTGGTGTACGTCGACAACGCGGCCCTGACCGTTCCCGGCAAGGCCTGGTTCCATATGAAGGCCGAAAGCGAAAACTACCTGTACGAGCGGGATTTCACCCTGAACGTGCTGGACTGGAACGAGCGCCCGCTGCTGGAGGTGGAGAACGAACATCCGGTCGTGGAGGCGGAAATCGGCCAGACGATCACCGACGGGGAGATCGTATCGGCGGTGGGAAAGGTGAACGCGGAGGAGATTTCCGCCAAAGTCCTGAAGCTGAAAACCCGCGCGAAGACCGCCGCGGACTGGTTCGAGCCCCGGAGCAGCACGGACGTGGCGGTCACCGGCAGCGGCCTGCGCCGCGTCAACAGCGCCACGGTGGCGGGGGACGCCATCGACACCGTGGTGGACAGTTACGGATCGTATGAAGTGACCCTGGTGTACCGCAAGGGCAATATCCGGGCGGAGTTCCCGGTCACGATCCTCGCGGAGGGCTTCCGGATCGAGTCGGATACGACGCCGGTTCCCGGCGGGAAGGTCCGGTATTATGTCTCCGGCACCACGGAAGGGAAAACCTTCACCTGGAGCGTGGAGGGCGAAGGCGCGCAGATTGACGAGGCGACCGGCGTGCTGACCGTGGACCCGGACACGCCGGAGGGCACCATGCTGACCGTGACCGCCGCGCCGGACAGCGGCGAGGCGGCGGTATCCGCCCCCGCGTGCGTCTATTCCGCGGGCCTTTTGAAGGGCGTACCCATGTACCGCTTCCTGTCCGTGTGCGGATTCCGGGTACCGATTCCCTGGGCGGAGGACTGGAGCCTGCAGAACGGACAGTACCGGAACGACATCTTCGTGACCCAGGGCCCGGCGGACAAAAACGGGAACGCCGTCTATATGGACGCCACCTGGTTCGACGAGGAGACGGCGGATGGTTTCGGCTTCTATGAGGACCCGGAGGTCGCGCGGGAGGAGATCGCCGCCCGTATGGAATACTATGCCCGGGGCAAGGAAAACGTGGAGTCGGAGATCATCGACCTGAACGGCCATCCCGTGGGCCTGGAAACCTATACCTATTACAACGAAGACGGATTCTATGCCCACGTCGGGCTTCTGAGCACGGTCCGGAACACCCGGGAGCTGCGCATACGCGTCTATTCGGACAACAACCGCGGCGACGAAAGCGCGGCGGTCCGCGTGACGCTGAACGATATGGAATACCTGGCCTGCATGCTGGATTACTATCCGGCCCGCGCGCCCTTCACCCGGGACGACGCGGCGATTTCGGTCAGCGCGAAAAATGAACCGGAAGCGCTGACCGCCGGGAAAACCCTGCAGTTCGCGGCGGCCTTCGCCAATCCGCAGATGGTCAATAAGGCGAAAAAGAACGACGCGGTTTCCTGGTCCGTCGCGGACAGCGAAACCGGGGAGGAAGTCCCCGGGGTCACGATTTCCGACAAGGGCCTTTTGAAAATCGACCGGACCCTTGCCGCCCCGGCGGGGATCACCGTGAAGGCCGCCTCGGCGCTCTTCGGCACGGAAGGCACCTACAGCCTGACCGCGGTGCCGGTCGTCAAGGCCGTGAAGGTCGAGCCGTCGAGCCTGACCTTCTACGCCGGCGAGGAGCGGACGGAGAATGTGACCGTGACCCTGGATCCCGACACGATGGATCCCATCGGCCTGAAGTGGACCCTGCCGAAGACGGCGATCCTGGAGCTGACCGAGACCGGGACCGGCACCTATGAAGTGAAACCCCTCTCCGCGGGCACAGCGACCCTGACGGTCACCGAGCCCGGCGGCCGGGCCGCCAGGCTGACGGTAAAAATCCTGGTGCCGGTGGAATCCATTACCCTGACCACCAAGGGCACGCCGAAGCCCGGCGCGGATGTCAATATCAACGCCGTGGTCCGTCCGAACAACGCCGCCAGCCGGAAGGTGGAATGGTCCCTGGATGTCGGCGAGGATATCGCCACGGTCAACGCCTACGGCCGGGTGAAGATCAAAAAGGACGTGCCCGCCGGCACGAAGATCACCGTCACCTGCACTGCCCCCGGCGC
>JAILIE010000103.1 GCA_024695415.1 Clostridiales bacterium
CCAACGCACAGATCTGGACATTCCTCCCCTACAAAAACGGAAAAGTCGATTTCGGAGAAGATGACCATTCCTCCGGAGGCGGCGGTGGCGGCGGCGGAGGAGGCGGCTGGGGGGACGACACTCCGAAGGACGTCACGTTCAGCTTCGCAGATGACGATCGAATGTACTTCATGAGTGAAACGACCGCTCAGTTCGGCTACATCCGCATCACCACCAACGGGAATATCAACGACGTGAAGACCAGCGGCTGTGAACTGGCGGACACCAACGGCAATATTCTCGCAACGCATGAGGAAGCCAGCTGGATTCAGGGAAGCACCATTGTCCACTATTTCCGCATCAACGGGGATCCGAACCAGTC
Source organism: Clostridiales bacterium (assembly GCA_024695415.1). GTDB lineage: Bacteria > Bacillota > Clostridia > Christensenellales > Aristaeellaceae > Aristaeella. The sequence continues at coordinate 362 of JAILIE010000103.1, forward strand.
GGATATCTGCTATGCCCTCTCTCCCGGAACCAACTACAAATTCAGGTCCTATGTGATTTACGGAGGCCGGAAGTATTACAGTTCCTGGCGGGATTTCAGAACCAAAGGCAACGCTCCGACTCCCGTTCCGAAACAGGTCAGTTTCACTTTTGAAGACGACAACCGGATGTATTTCATGAGCGAAACCACCGCCCAGTTCGGATACATCCGCGTCACCACCAACGGGAATATCAACGATGTGAAAACCAGCGGCTGCGAACTGGCGGACGCCAACGGTAGTATTCTCGCGACCCATGAAGAAGCCAGCTGGATCAAGGACAACTCCTCCATCGTGCATTACTTCCGGATCAACGGAGACCCGAACGAATCCGATATCTGCTATACCCTTTCCCCCGGGACCAGCTACAAATTCAGGTCCTATATCATATACAACGGCCGGAAGTATTACAGTTCCTGGCGGGATTTCAAAACCGCGGGAACCATTCCCGCCCCGGAAACCCAGGCACCGACCGCGGAGCCGGAAAAGAACGATCCTCCGACCCAGGCCCCGACAGAAGAGCCGACCCTGATTCCGATCGTGGTCCCGGTCGAAACCCCGACAGCCGTCCCGACGGACATGCCGATTGATCTCCCGCCGGAAATTCCGACGGAAGAGCCAACCGCCGTCCCGACAGATGTCCCGACGGAGATTCCGACAGCCGTACCCACTGAGATCCCGACAGCCGTGCCGACGGAAATACCGGCCCAGGAAGACTGGACCCGTTCCGAACCGACCCCGCCTCCGGTAACCGAATCCCCGACGGACATTCCGGTCACGCAGGCGCCGACCGCCATCCCCACCGAAATCCCGACGGAGGTTCCGACAGTCATCATTACGACTCCTGCGCCGACCGCTGTACCGCCGGCCGTTCAGACCACCGTTCCGGTGGTCGTCACCCCCGCCTCGAACAGCCAGCCGTTCAATTCCTATACGGCCTATACACGCATTGAAAAGGTCAATGTGCGGAAATTCGCGTCGTCGTCCGCAACGAAGGTCGACCGCCTGGATACCCCCGGCACAGCCGTCACCGTTATCGGATCAGCCTATGACAAATCCGGGACACTCTGGCTGAAGGTCAGGCTCGCCACCCGCAGCCTGGGCTATATCCGCGCGGATCTGCTGACCACGGATCCCGGTTCTGCTCAGAAGACCGCCATCCCCTATATCACCGCGGCCCCGTATTCCCCGCAGACGACACCGCCTTCCTCCTCCGCGGCCGTAACCGGTTATGCCACCACCAACACCAAGAAAGTCAACGTCCGGTCCCGGGCGGAGTCCGGTTCCAAATCCGTCACCCGCCTGGATACGACCGGTACCACCGTCATGGTCCTGGGGCAGACGACAGACCGCACCGGAAAGTCCTGGACCTGGGTCCGTACCATGGACGGCAAGGAAGGATATATCCAGTCCCGGTACCTGGACTTCGGCGGAGACGAATCCGGCGGAACTTCCATGTCCGACGCGATTCGCGGTTCGTTCAGCACATACACTGTCACCTTTGTCCGCAGCAAGGACTTCAGCGCCTATTCCGGTCCCGGAACGCAGTACCTCCGCGGCGCCAACGGACGGGCCTATATGTCTTCCAATGATTCCGCCTATGTTTACGGAACGGAAAACGGCTGGGTCCTGGTCCAGTATTATGTTTCCGACAATCACTGGCGCTTCGGATATGTCAGTGAAAACCTGATCGCTTCGGGTTATGTGCCGCCGCTCAGTTTCACCCGCGTCTCCGCGACCATGAACCGGACCGCGAACATCACGGACGACCCGCTGCATTCTGTCAGTACGCTGGCGACAGTCGCCCAGGGAGCGAACGTTACCGTGCTCGGATACCTGGACAGCTGGGTCTATATCGAGTACGGCAACATCCGCGGTTTTGTCCCGTTCAGCCATGTCAGCCTGTATCCGTAAACGCGGAAACGAGAGTAAATTCCGAAAGGCAGAAAACAATGTGCGGAAGATTCTGGATCCGGGGCACGGACCCCGAGATCATGGAAATGGTTCTGAAGATGAATCGTTCGCCGCTGGCAAATCGTTTCCGGAAGCTGCCCGGCGAACCGCTCTCAGCGGACGGGGAAATCCTCCCCTCCGCCGTGGTGCCGGTGATCGCCTCCAGCCGTTCCGGGAACCGGAGTGTCTTCCCGATGCGCTGGGGCTTCAGCCGCGGTTCCCTGCCGGGATCCGGCAGTTCCCTGCTCATCAACGCGCGGGTGGAAACCGCCGCGGAAAAGCCCACCTTCCGGGATTCCTGGGAAAAGCACCGCTGCGTCATTCCCGCCTCCTGGTATTTTGAGTGGGATCATCCCGCCGGTCCGGACGGAAAGAAAAAGCCCGGGCAGAAGTATGCGCTGAAGCCGGAGGACGGCCCCTTCTGGCTGGCCGGACTGTACCGGATGGAGCAGGATATCCCGGTCTTTGTCGTCCTGACGCGCGCGGCCTCGGAGGAGATCCGCTGGATGCATGACCGGATGCCCGTCATGCTGCCCGGGGACGAGGCCCGGGACTGGATCCGTCCGGACGCGGATCCGGCGGCGCTTACCGCCCGCTGCCTGACCCGGGTTGGCTGGGAAAAGGCTGTATAGGATCATTTGGAACAGGGTTCCCTGGCTTACAGATACTTCAGAGACACTTTCGGAGGCATTATGAAAAAAAAGATCCTGGCATTCGCCCTGCTGCTCGCGATGGTTCTTTCGTCTGTATCCGCCTACGCGGCGCCCGCGCGTTTTCTGAAGCAGGATAATAACAGCGCGTATCACGCGGAACACTTGCGGAACCATATCGGTTCTGAAAACTGCAAGTCCTCCGGCGACTATGTCAAGGTTCGTGTTTCCCCCGGGTCCGAAAAGCTCCGGGGCCATCTGGAACAGTCCGACGCGTTCATCCTGGAGGAAATCGACGGGAACTGGGCACGGATTACCGTCACCTATGCTGCCCGCACCAGCCCGAATTCCTTCGTCGGCCTGACCGGCTGGGTGAACGCGGACTATATCGAATGCCCCTGTTCATCGGACGAATACTATACCGGTCCCGCCCACGCCACTTATTCCCTGGCGACTGTCAGCCAGGCGACCGCCAATCTGCGGGAGGAACCGTCCAGGGATTCCACCTTGCTGGCCAAGGCCTCCCAGGGCGAGGAACTCCAGGTACTCAGCGCCTATACCGGCAGCGACGGGAAAGTCTGGTACCGCGTCCGTTACGGAAGCCAGATGGGTTTTATCCGGAACGACATGATCGAAATCGCCCCCGGTGAAATCCGTGAGTTTCCCGAGCCCACGCCCACGGAGGTCACCACCCCGGAACCCACAGAAGCACCGACACCGGAACCCACGGAAGCCCCCACAGCCGAACCCCCAGCTGAACCGGCGGCCGAACCCACGGAAGTCCCGACGGAAGCGCCCGCGGATTCTCCGTCTGCTGAACCGGAAGAAACCATCGCACCGGAACCCACGGAATTCATACCTCCGGTGCCTGAAACCACACCGGATCCGACCTTCCCCCCGCCGGAATCCGGCTGGGAAAACGCCTATTACCGGTATATTGTCGGCGGCGGATACCGTTTCCAGTCCCATACGGAAGGTGATATAGAATACTTCACCGATCCGCTGGGCCTGTCCTATTACCCCTATTCCATGAATTACGCGGGCGAGACGATCCCTGTATCCTTTGCCCTGTATGACTGGAACCTGGACGGGATTCCGGAACTGTTCGCCTATGACGGGGACAGCGGAAAGAGCGGCTCTTACTATGCCTTCACCTTCCTGGACGGCCAGATGATGTATATCGGTACTGTCGGCTCCGGCTGGTCCGGCCTGCTTCCCTACCGCGACGGAGAAACCAACGTGATTTTCTCCCAGGTGATCGACGGTCCCTTCACTGAGATCTGGTACGCCGCGCAGAGTGCGAACGGCGCTGCCGTCAGGCAGCTGATCGCCGGGACCGAGGACGTTTACAGCGGCGAGGACCAGGCTGACACGGTGCGGGTGGTGGACGGGCCGTATAACCAGGAGCTGTACGATATCTTCCACGATCTGTTCCTCCGGGACTTTTTCAGCGGCAGTTTCCGTTTTGACAGCGTCGGGGACGTGCTGCCGGACAACTGGTGGCCCGACTTCGTAGAGAACTATTACAATGTCTGCGAACAATGGAGAACCCAGCAGACGAACGACGGCGCGGAGGATTCCGGAGAAGAAGGTCCCGGAGAGAATGATATGCAGGGACCGGATGTCACGACGGATAATCCCCCGCAGGATGATACCGGAAATCACGACGCCTCTGCTGATTCCGATCCATACATTGATCATGAAGAATACAGCGAATATGACGGCTATGATGACGGGTTCCGGGAAGAGGATCTTGAACCTCAGAATACCTGGGCCTGGGGTGACCCGGAATTCTATGAGTTTATGGACGAGTATGGCACCGACAGAACCTATAACTGGGAGGGCTACCGCGAGCTCACGGGAAAATACAATCCAAACCTCCTGATCCCGGTTTCGGACCGCGACAATCTTACAATGCGCTACGGAACCCGCGGGCTGATGACCCTGTGGGGCGAAATGGCTATCAATTTCGGAAGCGGAGCCTATATGGTCAAGGGAGACTATTACCAGATTGAACTGGATGGCCAGATGAGCGTCTACGACGCGGAAGGAAATCTCCGTCTGAAGGACTCTTATCTTTCATTTGATGCTGTCTGGATGAAGGACCGGTATTTCTATGTCGATGCCTGGAACGGATTTTCCCCGGTTCATTCTGTATACGATGAAAACCTGAATCTGCTTTCTGAAAAGACCCATAGTGTCATGGGCGGCTATTATGTCGCGCATGATGACGCGACCCAGACAGACAGGATCTGCGACGTCAACAACCGGGTGCTCGCTTCCACTCCTTGTGGCGCCGTGTGGTATGACCTCTATTGTTCGAAATGCTATCCGGATGAGGTTTATGCGGTCTGCACAGGGAGCCTGGAAACGACATTTTACACCCTCCCGGATATGCGGGAAATCGCACATTTTGACCGGTATAAGCTCTACGATAATGTATTGCAAAGCACAGATGACACAAGGCGGATTGTTTTCCTGCTCCATAACGGCGAGATGGTCTTCCGGAAGGAGGTCTCCGGTAACAAAGCTGTCCTGGGTCTCATGAACGAGGATGTGGTTTGCATCGCCAACGGCTATGATTCCATCGGATCGTCTTTCGCAAAGTATTACTCCCTGAAAACAGGCAGCGAGATCAGTTATCCCGTTACACAGGGCAATCGGTACATTACCGGTATGGAATACGGTGATACAAAGATTCACGCTGTTCAGGCCTCCCTGGCCGGCCTGCCAACCCTGGACAGCGCGGACGCGATTCCCGATGTTTTCCCGGAACACGGACAGTACCCGTATTTCCTTGCCGGTCTGGACTATACCATTGCCTCCAGCCTGAACAAGTACGACGGAACGAAAATCGCCTTCATCGCGGATGAAAGCAACTGGTCCCACCTGAAGATGGTGGACCTGCGGAATAACGAGGTTCTGCTCGACCTGGACAATGTGGCGGAGATCTATGGCCCTGCGGAATTCCTTCTCAGCCTGGGTTACTGGCAGGGAGAATATTACGAAATTCCATCCCTCATATTCCGCCTGTACGATGGAAGCTGGATCGTCTGTAATCTGAACTTCCTGTTTCCGAACGATATTCCGGCAGGCATGGAGCTAAAAAGCGTCGGCCCGAATTATATTGTGTTCCAGGCAAAAGACGGCACTCAGTACATCCATGACATACAGGGTTATGAATGTGAAGCCGTTCCCTCCGGGCTCTACGTCTGCCAGACGTATTGACGGAAACGGCCCGGTCCCACATTCGGGACCGGGCCGCGTTTCTTATTCCTTTACTTTCTTCGCCGCTTTCGCCGCGAACGGGCACATTTCCTTTATGCCGCACTGATCACACAGCGGATGCTGCGCTTTGCACAGCCTTCTCCCGTGCCAGATCAGGCAGTGATGCATATGTCCCCATTTCTCTTCCGGAAGCAGGCGGGTCATCTGTTTTTCCGTTTCCTCGACGGTCTTCGCGCTGCACAGTCCCATCCGGTTGCAGACCCGGAACACATGGGTATCCACCGCGAAAGCCGGCAGGCCGAAGGCATTGGACAGCACGACGTTGGCCGTTTTCCTTCCGACGCCGGGCAGCCGCGTCAGGTCCTCCCGGGTGGAGGGCACCTGCCCGTCGTACTCGTCCCGGATGATCCGGCAGGCCGCGATGATATTCGCGGCTTTTGTTTTGAAGCCGCAGCTTTTAACCATCGGGTAAAGGTCTTCCTCCCGGGCGTCCGCCATGCTGACGGCGTCCGGATAGCGGGCGAATACCGCGGGGGTCACCTTATTCACCTGGCGGTCCGTGCACTGGGCACTCAGGATCGTAGCCACCATCATCTCATACGGGTTGGAAAACACAAGCTCTGCGGACGCCTCCGGATACATATCCTCCAGTTTGGCCAGAATCCGGTTTTTCTGTTCCCGGTTCACTGCGCTTCACTCCTGTTCTTTTCCGGCTCCGTGCCGTTCTGCGTTACCTTGATGACCTCGTCAAGCAGCCTGGTCATCTCCTCCCGCTTCGCGGCCTTGGACTTGCTCAGTCCGCGCAGCTCCGCGAGCAGCGCCTCCGGATCCTCCGCTTCGTCCGCGTATGCCCGGTAAACCGCCACATGGTAGTTCACCGTACCGGAGAAGGGTTCCTGGTACGCCGCCTCAATGATGCACACCAGGTTTTCCGGCTCAATCTCCGGATGATTCTCTGTGAAGATTTCCCGCAGGGCCTCATTCCGGGCGTAGCGTTCCTCCGCGGTATAGTTCGCGCTCAGGGAGTTGTTCCGGCAGTCGTATACATAGAAGCCGGTCACGGCCGCGCCGCCCAGGATAGCCAGAGCCAGCGTCACCGCAATGGTTTTTTTCGTTACATTGAATTCCTTCGTGTTGTCCACCGCGAACCCGTTCTGCCGCAGCGCGGGAATCACCAGCCGGAAAAGAAGCATCAGCACGATCGATTCCAGGGGGAAAGCGACCAGGTTCTTGGCGATTCGCGGCAGGTCCAGGATCGCGTAGGTTTTCCCGGTATAGAAGATCGCGTAATACCAGAGCATGATCGGCGTCTGGAACACGATATTGACAAAGAAACAGATGCAGAACCGGGACATGATGATCTTCCACGGTTTCAGTTCCGTCCGGTACAGGAACAGGGAGAAGACCAGCGACCCGAGCATCTCCACAAAGATGAACGGGAAGAAATACGGCCCGGACGGGAATAAAAGGCATCCCAGGGTATCCGTGACCGCGGCGCACAAAAGCGCCAGCACAGGCCCCATCACCATAGCGCCGACCGCGTTCGCGGTAAAGGCGATATTGATCCGCAGCGTCGGTCCGATGTTGATGCCGACGGGCTTCAGCGCCACGCGGATCGCGATCATCATCGCGGCAAACACGAGCATCCGCGTGTTTTTCAGTTCGCTGGCCGCCTGGCGCCAGTACGCGGCGGAGAAAGGATGCGGGAAAAAGCCGGGCGTTTGAATTGCGTTTTTCTGCATGATAAAAGCCTCCGTTTCTTCACAGTATGATACTGCTGTGATTCGCAGAGGCTTCCTGCCGGAATAATCGAAGCAGCGGGATGCGCATTTTCCACCGCGTTGCCCTTCGGGCCCCTTCGTTCCATGACAACTCCCCGTCCATGGACACTTGACGCGGAAAACGCTACTCTGCCTTCACGAATCCTGCATTATTCAGTTAACGGGTTTTACTTCGCCTGGATATATCCCTTGCGGCAAAGCAGTTCCGCCGTCAGGATACCGCCACCGGCGGCACCGCGGATCGTATTGTGGCTCAGGCAGACAAACCGCCAGTCGAAGATCTTGTCCTCCCGCAGCCGGCCGATGCTGACGCCGAAGCCGTTCTGGAAATCCCGGTCCAGCCGCGTCTGCGGACGGGACGGATCCTCAAAGTACTGCAGGAAGGGCTTCGGGGCGCTGGGAAGCTCCAGGCGCTGCGCTTCGGTCTCATAGTTCGCCCAGCGCTCCAGTATCTGTTCCTTCGTCACCTTTTTGCGGAAGCTGACCGACACGGCAGCCATATGTCCGTCACTGGCGGCGACGCGCAGGCACTGCGCGCTGATCACCGGTTCCGCGGCGTTCACGATCACCTTGCCGGCGCCCTTGTCTTCCAGGTGTCCCCACAGCTTCAGGGGTTCGTTCTCACTCTTCTCGTCCTCGCCGCCGATATAGGGGATTACGTTGTCCACCATCTCGGGCCAGGTCTTGAAGGTCTTGCCGGCGCCACTGATCGCCTGGTAGGTGCATACGCTGACCTGGGTGGGCTCAAAGTCCAGCAGGGGCGTCAGCGCGGGCACATAGCTCTGGATGGAGCAGTTGGGCTTGACGGCGATGAATCCGTACTGGCTGCCCAGGCGCTTGCGCTGGGTCGGGATCACTTCCAGGTGCGCGGCGTTGATTTCCGGCACGACCATGGGAACGTCCTCAATCCCGCGGCAGGCGCTGTTGTTGCTGATCACGGGAATCTCGTGCTTCGCGTAGTTCTCTTCCAGCGCGCGGATTTCGTCTTTTTTCATATCGACGGCGCAGAAAACGAAGTCGACCAGCTTGCCGACCGCTTCCACATCCGCCGCGTCCATCACGATCAGGTCCGCGGTCTTCTCGGGAATCGGCCAGTCAAACGCCCAGCGCTCGCCGACGGCTTCCCGGTAAGTCTTTCCGGCGCTGCGGGCAGACGCCGCCACGCAGGTCACCTTGAACCAGGGATGGTCCTTCAGCAGGGAAATAAAGCGCTGTCCCACCATGCCGGTGGCACCGATAATTCCGACGCGGTACTGATTCATGTGTTTCGCCTCCCATACTAAGCAAAAAGCCGTCTCTCAGACGGGCACGCGGGGTATCCCCGCGTTGCTTGTCGCATAATACCATGAAGCGCCTTATGTGTCAACCTTCCGGCACTTCCGGAACAGGCAAAATACACCTCCGGTAAAGCGGAAGGAAAAGGGCCCTTTCCTGTGGAATTATCAATATGGGGGAGTTCTTTCCGCTTCTGTGAATGATAATCAACTTCTCCACTCTGAAATCCGGAGGTGTTTCCATGAAGAAATTCGGTTTGTTCGAACGCAGCGAAAAGAATCCCGACGCGCTGAATATCTGGTCCATTCTCCTGCCGGTCATGTTCTACCTGGTCTGCGGCGTCCTGCTGATCGTCCTGCGCGACCAGGCGGTGACCATCGCGGCCTACGCCTTTGCCGCGCTGATGCTCATCTGCGGCGTCTGGCAGGTGATCGTATATCTCCGTTCGGTTCCGATCCGCCGGATCACCGAAGCCCGCCTGGCCATCGGCCTGATCCTGGTGCTCGGCGGCGCGCTCCTGGCCTTCAGCCCGGACATCCTGCACGACCTTCTCCCCGTTGCCTGGGGCCTGTCCCTGCTCTTCGGCGCTTTCCTGAAGATTCAGTACGCCTTTGATGAAATGGCGCTCAAAATCCGCCGCTGGTGGATCCTGCTGATCTTCGCGGCCTTCTCCCTGGCCACCGGTATCCTGGCGCTGCTCCGTCCGGATTTCCTGGGAGAGAACGAAAAGCTGGTCATCGGCATCATACTGATCGTGGAAGCCCTCCTGGATATGACGGTATACTTCCTGCTCAGCCACGCGATGAAACACCAGCCTTCGGGTACCGTCACGCTGACACCTTCCGCGGCCCCTGTCCCTGCCGCGGAATCAGCAAAAGAGACTGAAGTCTCTTCCCCTCCGGATTCTGAATCCGTTCCCGATCCGGAGCCCGCGCCGATTCCGCCCCTGGAGCCCATTCCGGATGCGGATTCCAAACCGATTCAGCACATTCTTCCCCGGGATCCCGCGCCTAAGTCCACCGACACTCCCGTCGACTGACTTCCTGTCTCCTGCTTCCTACTTCCTACTTTCTACCTGAGCCGGAGGTTCCTATGGCTTACGAAGCTTTACAGCAAATGATCGACGAGAGCTCCCGGATCGTCTTTTTCGGCGGCGCGGGAGTATCCACCGAAAGCGGCATCCCGGATTTCCGCAGTGTGGACGGCCTCTATCACCAGAAGTATGACTGGCCGCCGGAGGAAATCCTTTCCCATACCTTTTTCGTCCGCAAGCCGGAAGAATTCTTCCGCTTTTACCGGGATAAACTGCTCCCCCTGGACGCGAAACCGAACAAGGCCCACCTGAAGCTGGCTGAGCTGGAACGAGCCGGCAAGCTGATCGGCGTTGTGACCCAGAACATCGATGGCCTGCACCAGGCCGCCGGCAGCAAAAAAGTTTTTGAGCTTCACGGCAGCGTCCACCGGAATTACTGCCAGAAATGCGGCAAATTCTTCCCGCCGGAATACATCCGGGACAGCAAGGATCCTGTTCCCGTCTGCGACTGCGGCGGCCGGATCAAGCCGGATGTTGTGCTCTATGAGGAAGGGCTGGACAATGACGTGGTTTCCGGCGCGCTGCACGTAATTTCCCATGCCGACCTGCTGATCGTTGCCGGCACCAGCCTGACAGTGTATCCCGCGGCCGGCCTGGTCCGCTATTTCAAGGGGAAGCACCTGGTGCTGATCAACCGCGACGCCACACCCATGGACAGCGAGTGCGACCTCGTCATCCACGACAAGGTCGGCGAGGTGCTGGGAGGTATTAACGTATGAACCCATTCATCCACCGGATTATTTCAGCTGTAACCGCGTTCCTGCTCTCCTGCACCGGCGTACCCGCCGGCGCGGAGGACGTACCTGACGGAGGCGAAATGACATTCCTGGCGATTAATGTCGGCAAGGCGGACGCCTTGCTGCTCCGCAGCGGAGAGTATGCCTACCTGATCGATACCGGCACCAAGGACAGCTTTGACCAGCTGTATTCCGTGCTGAAAAGCAACGGCATCGAACGCCTGAACGGCGTCATCCTCACACATACCCACAGCGACCACGCGGGCGGCCTGAAAAAGCTGCTCAAATCCGATATCGCGGTGAACCAGGTCTACGCTTCCGCCTTCTATAACAAGGAAAAGGGAGAGGACGGTCATCCCGCGGTCAAAGCCCTGAAGAACTCTGACAAGGGCGTTGTCTGGCTTTCCGCCGGGGACGAACTGCCCTTCGGCGACGCGGAGCTGAAGGTCATCGGCCCGCTGGAGCATAACACGGAGGCTGAAAACTGCAACTCCCTGGTCATCCTGGCCACGGGGGGCGGCGGCACCCTGCTCCTGACCGGGGATATGGAATTCCCGGAGGAGAAGTCCCTTCTGTCCGCCGGTGCCATTCCACATGCCGACGTGATCAAAATCGGCAACCATGGCGAGGACGACGCCACCAGCGCCGAGCTGATCGTCGCCGTCTCCCCCTCCCTGGCTGTCATCTCCACGAATACCGAGGCGGAGCCGGACACCCCGTCCGACCGGGTCATGAAACTCCTGGGCCAGCAGAATATCGAAGTCCTGCAGACCCAGGATACCGAAAACGGCATCCTCCTTACCTTCCGCAACGGCACCATCACCCGGGATTTCCAGTAATCCCGGGTTTCTTTCTGCCTGAAGATAAAACGCTCTTTTCATTGTTTCAATAGCATCCTGTCGTCTTTTTATGTGCGTCCGTTTCAATGACGCACAGCAGGCCGTGGGGGCGGCAGCCCCCACGCATCTGATTATCCCCGTTCCGTGCCAATTTGTTCAAGTAACTGCACGGAGAAGGGGTGTAGAGGAAGAGGTTTTTCTTATCTTTTCCTTTTTTGTTAAAATTCCTTTTCTATAGTGTTGCGTTTACATTTCATTTGGATAGTGATATAATGAAGCATCCCCGCAAGGAGGTGTTTTATATGCCGGAAATCCCGTCCGTATCGGAACTTCTTCCGGATCTTGCCGATTATATCGTTTATGCCGCGATCGCGATTGTTACGCTGATCGGCGTTTTCAAGTGCCTGGTTCCCCTCTGGTCCACCCGCTCCGCCCTGCGGAAGGCCATTACCCGGCTTCAGCGTGAGGCCGGAAAGGTCACGGATAAACCTGTCTGGCAGCAGCCCATGTTCGTCGGCAGGCGCCTGAAAAACAGCTGGCTCCGCTTCCTCCAGAACGCGGAACAGCTCGACCGCCGCGGCCTGCCCACCAATGTCGAGGACTACATCAATGACGATACCGTCACCCACGGCCCCGGCAACGCTACCCTGGCGGAGCTGATCCCGAACCTGCTGACCTCCCTGGGTATCCTGGGCACCTTCATGGGCCTTTCCCGCGGTCTTTCCTCCCTGAATTTCAGGGATTCCGCGGCGCTGATTTCCGGTATTCCGGACCTGCTGGAAGGGATGCGTTTCGCGTTCGGCACCTCCGTAGCCGGTATCAGCTGCAGCATCGTATTCAATATGCTCAACCGCATTTCCCAGGGCTCCAGCTACCGGGCTATCGACGATTTCGTGACTTCCTTCACCCAGCTGGCCATGTCACGTCCGCTGGATAACGACGTCCAGCTGATCTGCCAGAACCAGGACCGGAACTTCATGCTCCAGAACGTCAACGACACCCTGGTCGACCGCCTGGCCGACAATGTATCCCGGTCTGTTTCCCGCGCGATGACCCCTGTCGCCAATACGATGGACCAGTTCATAACTGCCACGACCCGGAACCAGATCGAGGGCGTCAACCGGATTGTCGCCCGCTTCCTGGACGAAATGGACCGGAGTATGAGCGGCCAGTTCACCGCCCTGGCGAAGTCCATGGACGTGGCGGCCCAGAGCCACCTCGTCGCCGCGCGGCAGACCGGCGAATCCGTTTCCGCCGCTTCCGGCATCGTGGAAAACGCCCGGGCGCTGCAGGAAATCACCAACCATATCCTGGACAAATTCGATGCCTATATGGAATCGATCAATGTGGTGCGTGAACGGGATGAGAACTTTGAGAAGCGCGCCGCCGAACTGATGAACCAGATGCAGGAGCAGAGCAAGGAACTCTCTTCCCTTCTCGCCGACCTGGGCGGTAAAGTCCGTTCGCTGACCGACTATTCCGGCACGCCCGCTGAAAAGTCCCTGGGCGAAATCGAGTCCGTCATGTCCGAAATGAACCGGAACGTCAAAGCCATCTCTGAAACCCTGGCCGCCCTGTCGAAGGAGGGCTGACCATGGCACGACAGCGTATCCATAACCGGCGGGCCGGTCGCGGTTCTCTGGGAGGCGGCGCCAGCTGGATCAGTTATTCCGACATGATGGCAGCCCTGCTGCTGATCTTCGTCCTGATCCTGGCCTACAGCCTGTTCCAGTATTTCAGCATGCTGGAAGTCAAGACCAAGGAACTGGAAGAGCAGAAGGTCATGCTGAACCTGGCGCAGGATGAGCTGAACAGCGAAAAGGCGAAGATCATCATCATCCAGGCGGACCTGGATGAAAAGACCGCCCAGCTCGAGGAGCAGCAGCTCAAGCTCGACGTGGCGGAAGAAAAGCTGAACAGCAAGGAGCAGGAACTGATTGTGATCCAGGCGGACCTGGATACCCTGCAGGCGGTGCTCCAGCTGAAGCAGCAGGACCTGGACGCGGCCACCCTGAAACTGGAAGAGCAGCAGGCGGCCCTGACGACCCAGGCCCGGCGCATCGACGACCTGATCGGACTCCGGACCACGATGATCCGGGAGCTGTCCCTTTCCCTTTCCGCGGCAAACCTGAAAGCCACCGTGGACCCGAATACAGGCGATATCATGCTGGACAGCTCGGTCTTCTTTGAAACCGGAAAATCCTCCATCAAGCAGGAAGGTAAAGACCTCCTGGACCGTTTTATTCCTGTATATCTGGATGTGCTGCTCCGGCCTGAATATTCGAACTATCTGGGTGAGATCATTATTGAGGGCCATACCGACTCCCAGGGCACCTATGAGTCCAACCTGAAGCTGAGCCAGGACCGTGCCCTCCAGGTCGCCCTGTACTGCCTGAATATGCCTTCCCTGACCCGGGACCAGAAGAATATGCTCAAGCAGATCCTGACGGCCAAGGGCCGCAGTTATTCCGACCTGATCCTGAACGCGGACGGCTCGGAAAACGCGGACGCTTCCCGCCGTGTGGAATTTAAGTTCAGCCTCAGGGATTCCGATATGATCGACGAACTGAACAAGATCCTTTCCAGCCAGGAGGAATAGCGCCCCATGAAAGCCGCAGCCATCATACTGATCATCCTGGTCGTGCTCGCCCTGGGGGCAGTCGGTTTCCTCTACGCGACCTCCACCCTGACCGTGTCCTATGTGGACTGCGCCGCCGAGGATCCGCTGGTCCAATCAGCCTACTTCGACCAGCTGAAGAACAGCCTGGCAAACGAAACCTTTATCGGCACCCGCTTCACGAAGGATGATCTTTCCACCGCGGACAACTACGTGTTCTATACCTGGACTGTCAGGCTCACCAATGAAACCTTCCTGGACGCGGAAGTCGCGGAAATCCAGATTACCCCGATGACCGGGGATGTCCTGCAGATCGGCGACACCCGGCAGCATACGATCAAAGCGAAAAGCGACGGCACCATCTCCGCGACCATCCTGACCAACCGCTCCATGCACTCCGTCCGCGAGGCCATCGTCACCTGGTATTTCTGGGGTCTCCCCTTCTCCGCGCGTGTCACCCTGGGCCGTTAACGGCCCTTTTTTCTATGAAAAAACCTCCGCTTTCGCGGAGGCTTTTATCTGACCCCAGGGAGCCGATGTCCTCGTTTTTTCACCCGCTATGTAAAGCAGGCTGGTGCCCTGCCGGGTGCCTTTGCCGTCCCCTGGCGTATAATACGGGGGCATGGCATATCACCCATTGGACCCGGGCTCCATTTTTTGAAATGTGGGGAAAACCGAAGGACTGTCGTGAACCCCAGGAGATCTGAGATCATTATATCTGTTTCCTTTGGGAACGTCAATACCCATTATTTACAAAAACAGGAAGTTTTGTCCCCGATCCCGCATTCCAGGCTTTACGCTTTCCTTACGCCAGTCTGGACGCGATCTCCTCCAGGAATTCCCGGCTGTTGACAGCCTTTGCCTCTCCCTCATACAGAAGGGCCAGGTCCTTGGTCATCACGCCGCTGTTGATGGTATCCAGCACCGCCTTTTCCAGTCGGTCGGCAAAGTCCTGCAGGTCCTGCAGCCCGTCCATCTCGCCGCGCTTGCGCAGCGCGCCGCTCCAGGCAAAGATCGTGGCGACCGGATTGGTGCTGGTCTCTTCTCCCTTCAGGTAGCGGTAGTAATGCCGGGTCACCGTGCCGTGCGCCGCCTCGTACTCGAACTGGCCGCCGGGGCTGACCAGTACGGAGGTCATCATCGCCAGGGAGCCGAAGGCCGTGGCGATCATATCGCTCATAACGTCGCCGTCATAATTCTTGCAGGACCAGATGAATCCGCCCTCGGAGCGGACGACCCGGGCGACCGCGTCGTCGATCAGCGTATAGAAATAGGTGATTCCCGCCTTCTCAAAGTCCGCCTTATAATCCTTCTCATAGATCTCGGCAAAGATATCCTTGAAACGGTGATCGTAGGTCTTGCTGATCGTGTCCTTTGTGGAGAACCACAGGTCCTGCTTCACGCTCAGCGCGTACTGGAAACAGCTGTGCGCGAAGGATTCGATGGACTTGTCCAGGTTATGGATGCCCTGGATGATACCGGGGCCCTTGAAGTCAAACACGGTCCGGCGGATCTCCTGCCCGTCCTCGCCGGTGAAGACCAGTTCCGCCTTTCCGGCGCCGGGAACCCGGATCTCAGTATTGCGGTATACGTCGCCGTAGGCATGCCTCGCAATGGTAATCGGCTTTTTCCAGGTGCGTACGGTCGGATGCACGCCGTTCACCAGGATCGGCGCACGAAATACGGTGCCGTCCAGGATCGCGCGGATCGTCCCGTTCGGGCTCTTCCACATCTCTTTCAGATTGTATTCCTCCACCCGCTGGGCGTTGGGGGTAATGGTGGCGCACTTGACGGCAACGCCATACTTCTTCGCGGCGTTTGCGCTGTCAATGGTCACCTGGTCATTCGTCTCGTCCCGGTGCTTCAGCCCCAGGTCGTAATACTCGGTTTTCAGATCCACAAAGGGACAGATCAGCAGTTCCTTGATCCAGGCCCACAGGATGCGGGTCATCTCGTCTCCGTCCATCTCCACCAGGGGTGTCTTCATCTGAATCTTGCTCATGTTGTGCCTCCGTTACTGTATACAAAAAGCTGCCGTACAGGATTGTACCCCGTACGGCAGCGCATCTCAATATGTTCAGGCGAAAAACAACACAGAAACAACGGTCAGCGGAAGTCGTACTCCGCGGCGGCGGAGTCCGGTTCCGGCGTCGGTGTCAGGAAGGTCTCAAAGTGCTCGTAATCATCCCGGGAATAGTATCCCTCATAATCCTCGCTGACGCCGCTTTCCGTGTCCGGCGCCTTCGTGGATGTATCCCCGGTGATCATCCCGGTTCCGTCCCATGTTCCGGCCAGCGGAAAGATGATCGTCATCTGCATCCAGCTGACGCCGTCCCTGTACTGGTTCGGATAGTAGGCGTAGTAGAAGCGCGGAACCGTTCCGTTCAGCTCCTCCACTTCTTCCTCAAAGGAGTTTTCGGGCTCATTCTTCGCTTTCTTCGTCCGTTCGGCGGGAACCCTGAGCGCGTCCTCGGCGCTCATTCCCTCCCCGTACAGGGCGTTGATCAGGGCGGCGGCGATCCCCGGGAAACGGTCAATGCTGTTGACCCGCAGCTCCAGGCTGTTCAGGCTGTCATAAAGCATGGAAACCGTGATTTCCACACCTTCCGGAATCTCGGCGTCCGGTTCCGCGGTAATGCCCAGTACCGCGAAACTGTTGTACATCTCGAACAGGGTATTGATTTCTGTCTCTCCCTGGTCCGGGAGGTATGCGTTCGCCAGTTCGATATAGTTCCTCAGGATCACCTGGGCCGGCGTGTCCTCTTTCCATTCCATGTCGCCCAGGGTGATTCCGGGAATCAGCAGCAGCGCGGCCAGCAGCGCCGCGCAAAGGCGTTTTACCATTTGATCCCGTCCGCCTCCAGCTTCTTCCCTCGGATCTCCACACACTTGCAGATCAGGTCCACCGCGCCTTCAATTCCGAGGGCGCCGGTATCCACGCACAGATGATAATTGTTAACGTCTCCCCATGTGCCGGTCGCATAGTAGTTGTAGTATGCGGCACGCTGCTTATCCGCCTTGCGGATATTCTCCTCGGCCCGCAGCGGCTCCACGCCGTACAGGTCCACGATGCGCTTGACCCGGTCAGCGGTCGGCGCCTTGATAAACACATTCACCGCGTTCGGGTGGTCCCGCAGCACATAGTCCGCGCAGCGGCCGACGATGACGCAAGGGCCTTCGTCTGCGATCCGGCGGATCGTGTCGAACTGCGCGAGGAAGATCCGGTGGTTCAGCGGCATCTCCAGGTACATCCCGGCGTCCCCGCGGCCCTGGAATCCGGAGAACATGGAGAAGAAGCTTTTCCTCTCCTGCTTCTCGTCATAGTTCTCCATGACCTCCTCGCAGATGCCGCTGTCCTTCGCGGCCTCCGCCAGCAGTTCTTTGTCATAGAAAGGAATCTGCAGTCTTTCCGCCAGCAGCTTCGCCACGTAACGGCCGCCGGATCCATACTGTCTGCCGACGGTAATGATCGGATTGAACGCCATCTTCCATTCCTCCTTGATCGTTTCTGCATCCTGAAGCAATAAAGAGACTTATCCGGAAGCGTCATCCTGCACAAAGCCAGGATCTGTTCTGAAACGGCACCCATTGCCATCGTAAGTGAAACCGCCTTACATTGTCATCTCGAGCAAGGCCGAAGGCCGCGTCGAGAGATCTCCTCCTCTGCAGCGGAACAACTCCACTCTGTCGCCGGCGCACTTTCCACTTGTCTCCCCTGCGCCATATTATACCATACGCTTGTTTTTCAGTCAATTTCATGCTATTCTTCCCACAGCAATTTCTTTGCGGAGGCCCTCATGAAAACACCGCTTACCCGTGCGTCCCTGATGAATCATTTCGCCTACAACTGGTGGAAGTACCTTCTGGTACTGGCCGCGGCCTTCTTCATTTTCGGGCCGAAACCTTACGGTCTCCTTTACTCCAGGGCCAGCCGGGTTCCCGCGGAGAAAGAGATCACCTTCTACGTTTACGGCCAGATGAACGAGCAGGGCATGAACGAGTATATGGAGAACGTCCGGTCCACGCAGATGGACAATATGGAATCGATGATCGCGTCGGCCCTGGTCCCGGACGATTCTTACGGCCCAATCCAGCTGACGACCTATGCCGCCGCCGGCGAGGGCAACGTCTATCTCCTGCCCCGGGATACCTATCTGACCTTCGCCTCCTCCGGCCTGTGCGCGGCGCTGGAAGAGGACGAGGAACTGATGGCCATCCTCGACGGCGTCGACCTCCAGCGCGGCTGGAAGAAAAACGACGCCGGGGAAAATCATATCTGCGGTATTCCGCAGGATAAGCTCCCCGGCCTGTCTCAGTATGCCTATGCGGATAACGGTTTCCTCTGCGTGCTGGTCACGAACAAGAATCCGGAAAACACCATGAAGTTCTTCCGCATCTTCTGCCGCGACATGCTCACAGCCCCGGTACAGATTCAGGAGTAAAGGCGGAAATACCTCCAGCCTCCTGCTTCCTACTTCCTACCTGATATTACTCTCCCCTGAGTCCCTTGGCCAGCTTGTCCGCCAGCTCCTTCTCCTGTTCAGTAAACCGTTTGGCCGGATCATACCACACCGGCGCGGACACCTTGAACAGGTGTTTTTTTGTGTCAATATGCACGGGATACATCTTCATAGCGCGCCCGCTGGAACGGTACCACAGTTCTCCCAGCCGGAGCCATCCGGTGTTGATCCATTCGTGGTGGCTCAGCCATCCGCTGGGCTGCTCCGGGAAAACGATGATGTATTCGTCCTTCATCATGGCGCGTACGCTCTGGCGCAGGGTCAGCATGATCCGCTGGTCATGGTAGACCGGAATATACTGCACGCTGCGCAGCACCGGCGGAAGAATTGCCGCGGCGATATACGGCACCGTCGCGTTGGCGATCGGCGCGATCCAGCTGCCGGGCTTCCACCAGTAGTCCTGGCGGACATAGGCGGGAACCTCTTTGCGTTCCAGCATGCCGTTGTTGATCCAGGGATGGCACTTGTCCCGCATCGGGAACTTGCAGCACATATCCACCGGCCCGATCGCGCCTACGTGGTTGACCACGAAAATGCAGGGGCCTTCCTCAAAGGGAACTTCCCATTCCGTCTTCATCCGGTGGGAAAAGGTGCGGATCACCGCCCCGGCCACCTTATAAAACCGTTTTCCCATTCAAATCCCCACTTTTCTCAAGTGTCATAATGAATCAATTGGATCCTGCCGCTGTCATGCCCGTCTGGCCATGCCTGTCCGCTTGGCGTCCTCAGCAGGCGGCGGGGCGCAGCCCCGCCCACTAAATAATCCCCGTCTCCGTGCCGCTTAGCTGCTTGTTTATTTCCGCTGCTGAACGGAGAAGGGGTGCAGGGGAAGAGGGAGAAGTACCCTCTTCGCTTTGTTTTAGTTGCTCCTGGAGTAGTTCGGCGCTTCCTTGGTGATGGAGATATCATGCGGATGGCTCTCCGCCAGTCCCGCGCCGGTAATCTTGATGAACTCGCTGTTCTTCCGCAGGTCGTCGATCGTCCGGGCGCCGCAGTATCCCATGCCGCTCCGCAGGCCGCCGACCATCTGGAACACGGTATCCGCCAGGGTTCCCTTGTAGGGAACGCGGCCTTCCACACCTTCGGGCACCAGTTTCTTGGCGCCTTCCTGGAAGTACCGGTCCTTGGAGCCCACGGCCATGGCGCTCAGGCTGCCCATGCCGCGGTACACCTTGAAGGAACGTCCCTGGTAGATTTCCATCGCTCCGGGGGATTCCTCCGTACCGGCCAGCAGGCTGCCCAGCATGACGCAGCTTCCGCCCGCTGCCAGCGCCTTGGTGATGTCGCCGGAGTATTTGATGCCGCCGTCCGCGATAACGCGGATGCCGTACTTATCCGCTTCCTCCGCGCAGTCCGCGATCGCTGTGATCTGCGGAACGCCGATGCCGGCCACCACACGGGTGGTACAGATGGATCCGGGTCCGATACCGACCTTGACGGCGTCGACGCCGGCGGAAATCAGGTCATGGGTGGCCGCGGCGGTCGCCACGTTGCCTGCGAACAGCGTGATGTCCGGATAACGGTTCCGGATGTTCTCCACCTGGCGGAGCACGCCCAGGCTGTGACCGTGCGCCGTGTCGATGTTGATCACGTCAACCTTGGCCTCCAGCAGCGCGTCGATGCGCTCAAACACGTCCTTGGTCACACCGACGGCCGCACCGCACAGCAGGCGTCCGTTGGCGTCCTTTGCGCTGTTTGGATATTTGGAAGTCTTCTCGATGTCCTTGATGGTGATCAGGCCGCGGAGATAGCCGTTCTTGTCCACGATGGGCAGCTTCTCAATCCGGTGGCCGGCCAGGATTTTCTTTGCCTCCTCCAGGGTGGTTCCTTCCGGCGCGGTGATAAGGTTTTCGCTGGTCATTACCTCGCCGATCGGACGGCTGTAGTCGGTTTCGAACCGCAGGTCGCGGTTGGTCAGGATGCCGACAAGCTTGCCTTCCCGGGTAATGGGAACGCCGCTGATCCGGTAACGGCTCATCAATTCTTCAGCGTCGCTGATCAGGTTTTCCGGACTGAGGAAAAAGGGATCGGTAATGACGCCATGCTCGCTGCGTTTGACTTTGTCCACCTGGGCGGCCTGCTCTTCGATGGTCATGTTCTTGTGAACGATACCCAGTCCGCCTTCCCGGGCCATCGCGATCGCCATGCGGCTGTCTGTCACCGTGTCCATCGCGGCGGAGAGCACCGGAATATTCAGCTTGATATTCTTCGCCAGCTGAATGGAAAGATCCACATCCCGGGGCAGCACTTCGGATTTGGCGGGCACCAGCAGTACGTCGTCAAAAGTCAGTCCTTCTCTGATTCTGTTCTGGAGCATTTCCTCAGTCCTCCTTATGAATATATTAGCGTGAATTTTATCAAATTCCGCCAATTATGTCAACGTTTACAGGATATAGTTCATCATCACCAGCCAGGTATTTTTCAGCCCGTCGATGTGTGTCCGCTCGTACCCGTGGCTGTTCGCCGTTCCGGGTCCGATGGCCGCGTGACGGATGTCGTACCCGGCCAGCACCGTGGCGTCCCCGTCCGTTCCGTAATGCGGCGTAAAGATATCCATCACCCAGTCCGCCCCGGCGTCCTTTGCCGCCTCCCGCAGCTCGTTCGTCATTCCGCTGTGGTACGGGAACCGGCTGTCCTTGGCGAAAATGGACACCTTGTGCTCCTCGGAGTTCTGGTCCGGCCCGGTCGGCGCGATGTCCAGCGCCAGGATGTCCTTCACGCCCTCCGGCAGCCAGGTCGTCCCGTGGCCGATCTCCTCATAGCACGCGAAGTACGCGATCACTTTCCGCCGCAGTTTCAGCTTTTCTTCCCGGATGGACTTCATCGTCGTCAGCAGTACCGCCGCGCAGGCCTTGTCGTCGATAAACCGGCTCTTGATATACCCGCCGGAGACCGTAAACCGGGGTTCCAGGGCGATATAGTCGCCGGTATCGATTCCCAGTTTTTTCACGTCCTCCGCGGTCCTGACCGGCTGGTCCAGCACCACGCACACATTCTTCCGGAAATCTCCCTGCGTATTCCGCAGTTCCTCCTCTGTCACGTGGATGGAGTTCGGCGTCCGGCATACGGTGCCGGTGAACACCTCCCCGTCCGCGGTATAAACCCGCACATTCTCCGTCACGCAGTAGAAGGGATACAGTCCGCCCACAGGGCAGACGTTCAGCGTACCGTCCGCGTTGACGTGCCGGACCATCAGGCCGATGTCGTCCAGGTGCGCGGTGATCACCAGCGGATCGCCTTCCCCGCCCAGGTCGGCGATGACACCGCCCTTGTGCGTGATCTGCGGCTCATATCCAAGCCGGCGGATCTCCTCTGCCGTCCTCTCCTGGATCATCTCATACTGACCCGTGGTGGAGTCGACCGCCAGCAGTTCCCGGAATATATCCATGCAGTATTTTTCATCAAAAGAATACACTGTTTTTTCCTCCCGGCTGTGATGGCCCCAATCTATCATCCGTGCCATTTATTGTCAATCGTTTTCTTGCTTTTCGGCTCTTTTCCCTCTATAATTTTTCTCATCCCAAAGTCATCAGAAAGGAGCGGTCCCCCATGCGCAAACTCATTCTTCCGTTCCTTCTCTGCGCCCTTCTTTTCCTTCTGCCCCTGGCCGCCTCCGCGGACTCAGATCTTTCCCTGTCCCTGCCGGAAACCGTCAAGGGCTTTACCCCCTGCACCATCCGGCTGACCGCGCCGTTCGACGGTGAGGCCACCCTGCGCCTCTACGACCGCCTGAACAACCACTGGCTGACCATGCGCGTGGACGTCACCGCCGGGGACAACAAAATCCCCTGGAACGGGCTGGGAACCAACCTTGAGCGCCTGATGGCAGGTCCCTACCACTTCGTTGCTTCCATGACCAGCGCCGACGGTTCCGAAGTCACGGCCAAGGCAAAATTCGAGATCAACGCTACGACGCCGGCCCTGGTCTATGCCCTGCCCTCTTCAGACACCCTGTACCTGGACAAAAGCGAAAAATGGTTCGTGGAGTGTTATCTCTGCGCCGTTCCCTTTATTGTCCGGATGGAAGTCAAAAACGATTCCGGAAAGACCGTCTATGCCCATGATACCACCATCACCGATGAGGACGGCCTGAGCCTGCCCTGGAACGGCAGGCTCGACAGCGGCAAGGCCCTGCCCGAAGGCGACTACTCCGTATCCCTCTGGTGCAAGCTGAACCCGGATTACAGCTTCACCTTTCCGCTGCACATCGCCGAAAAAAGAAAGCCCCAGCCGGACATCGCCGAAACCGGGCCGATCGTACCCGAGCGCGGCATGTCGGATGAGGAAATCTGGAATATCATGATGCAGCCTTCCGTGGTCATCGACGGCAACGGGACCTTCAAGCGTTTTGATATCTATACCCGTCCGAATTCGAGCAGCAAAACCGTCGGATCCGGCCCCCTGCGCTGCAACATGCAGGCGCTGGAAGTCCTCAGCGTGGAAGGCAAATGGGCCTATGTCCGCGCCTGGAGCCATGCCGACGCGCAGCCGGTGGAAGGATACATCCAGGTCCGGAAGCTGAAGATCCTGTATCCCTCCAAACAGTACGGCATCCTGATCGACAAGCAGAACCAGACGCTGACGGTATATGAGTCCGGCCATCCGATCGGTACCGTGCCGGTCTCCACCGGCCTGCCCGTCGGCCGGGATACCTGGCGGGAAACCCCGCCCGGCGTCTTCCTGACGGACGTGCATTTCGGCTCAGGCTTCTCCCAGGACGGCTATCGTTATGAATACCCGATCCGCTACGACGCCGGCAATATGATCCACGGCCTGGGTTATGTCCGCCAGAACAGCGTCCGGGATTACAGCCACAACCTTCCGGAACTCGGCCAGAAGGCTTCCCACGGCTGCACCCGGGTCAGCATGTTCGCCGGGGATGACGGTTTCCTGAATATCTACTGGCTCTGGACGCACCTGTCCTACCACACCCGGGTCATTGTCCTGCCAGACTGACAAAAAAACGGTCCTGCCCGTTCAACGAACGTTGAACTGCAGAACCGTCCCCGACGTTCTGAATTATTCCGCTTTATTCAAAATCCTCATCGTCGTCAAAGTCGTCCGCTGCCTCTCCAGGTTCCGGCGTAATGACGACTTTTTCTTCGTCCGGCCGTTCCTCCAGCGCGATGAGTTTCCCGGTTACCCTGCAGGGATTGTAGTCGCCCGCGCGGCATTCCACCTGGAGCATATAGTCTCCGGCTTCCGAATTCTCATTCCAGTCCGTCAGCCAGAATTCCGTATCCCTGGTTTTCATCTTTGTCGCGACCCGGTATCTTCCCTGTCCCAGGGACTGGTACAGCTGGACCGAATAATACTCCGTCCGCTCGTCCGCGTTCACCAGCCGGACCTGAATCGGCTCCTTCACATACACCGGATCAGTCAGGATTTCTATTTCCGGAGCCGCCAGCTCGTCTGCCCATTCCGCTCTTACAATCTGTTCTTCCCCGGGCAGTGACCAGACGCCGTCCTTCTTTCCGCATGCGCGGAAGGAAACGTCGCCGTACTTGCCGAGCCTGTGGTATCCGGTTTCTGTTGTGTCGATATAAGTACCTTTGTATTCATCGTAGATATATACGGCAAAGGCCTCGTATCCCTCGCTGATCGTAACGTTGTATTCGGATGTGTTCGTGACGGGTTCTTCGGAAAACGCCAGCGTCATTGCCGGCGCCTCCGGCCGTTCCACGTTCTCCGCCTCAATGGGAATAATCAGCCAGGAACTGATGATCTCCCCTCCCGCCAGGGCGCGCACATAAACAGATATCTTCTCTGTCCCCTTCAGCGGCGGCCAGTCCGTGAAAAGGATATCCGGGCTGTCGTACTTGATTTCCTCCATAAAACGAAAGGGTTCATCCTCTTTCTCCACCGCCATCTCCACGGCATACGCCTCCGCGCCCGGAAATGGCTCCAGATGGATTTCAATCGGATCAAACAGCTTCAGCCCTTCCGTCACGCTCACCAGCACCGGCGCCGGCAGTTCCTCCTCAGCGGCACTGAAGCCCAGGCACCCCGCCGCCAGAGCAGCCACCAGCAGCGCAATCAGCGCCCTGACCAAAGTCCTCGTCTTCATATCCTTATCTCCCTGTCTTTACGGAAAACTCAGGTACCGGCTCATCATGTATCCGGTTTCTCCCTTGTATCTCACCAGCGTCCATATCTCCCCGCGGAGCAGGACCTCCACCTTGTTCTTTGCCTTGACCTGGCGGATCACTTCGGCGTCCGGATTCGGGGCTTTCCGCATCTTCACCGCGGAACGGACCGTGGCCTGGATACCGCTGTCCTGCAGCGGTTCCAGCACGCCGGTGCTTTCAATCCGGATATACTTTCCGTCCTCGGTTTCGCACAGGAACATATCCGCCTGGTCGGACCGGCTGTTGTTCTGGTGATCGTATACCCCGATCACTTTCAGCACGGTTCCCGCCGGCAGCACATCGCCCTTCGCGTTATCATAGTAGTATGTCATTTCCTTGTTCCCGGGCAGGTCCTTCGTCAGCCGGACCTGCGTGCTGCCGTCCCGGGCCCTGTCCCCGCCGCTGTAATTCAGGAACTTCGTCATCACACAGCCGGTATAGCGGAGCCCGCCGTTCGGCGCGGCAATGAAGACGACCGCCCATTTCTCTGTCGTGGAGATGATATTTACCTTCACGCCCGAGCAAAGCTTCACCTCGGACATCGCCTCGGTGCTGGCTGATGACCGGAGGTTCAGCCGGTCCAGAATCCCGTCTGTCTTTACATAGGCTGTCGGATAGGAATGATCTCCGTCCGGGTCCAGGAAGCGCTTCTCCACGAAATTTCCCTGGGTCAGCTGCACCCAGTCCCCCAGGTCCTTCAGGATTACGGCCTGTACGTTCTTCGTGTATCCGCCGTAATGGAACTCCTCGCTGTATCCGGTAGCGGACGCGGCGGCATACACCGGATACGCTTCAGAAGCGTAGATGGTGCACGTTTCCGGATTCTCCCAGATATAGGTTTGGGACCGTGCCTGGACATAGGTCATGTCGGAAATTTTCCGGACGGCCTCTTTCGGAACGAACCCGTCCACCGGACCGGAGAGAAAGTAATCCTTTCCAAATTCCCCGCACACGACGCACAGCGTCCCCGCCGCGTGCATGATCCCCGTCTTTTTGTGCGACGGGGATGTATAGACAGGCGTATTGTCGTTCACAAGTTCCGCCAGGAAGATGTTGCACGGCATCTTCGCTTCCCACTCATCCGATCCCTGAAATCCCGAAGGATCCCGGTTCGTCGCTTTTTCCACATTCAGCCAGACCGTATAGTCGTCTGTCAGGAAGCAGTCATATCTCCCGTTCTTCGGTTCCAATGAGATTTCTCTCCTGAATCCGTTATACAGGATACCCGCTTTTTTGCTCCCGGACGAACCGGTATATACGGCAGCCCCTTCCCCGTCCGTCGCGATAATAACCTCATTATAGCCCGCGAAGACGACACGGGCGGGCAGTACCGCCATTCCGGCCAGCAGCGCGAACGCGCAGACCGCCGCGGCCAGTCGGATCAGCCGGCAATGTTTCATTTTCATCCACCTCCGAATACTTAACGTTCCGGACGCACTCATTCTTCCTGGTCCTATTCTACATTCCGGATTCATTCCCGGTCAATACATTTCCGTTTCCCTTTCCTTTTCCCTGTTTCCCTGGTATACTATGCCTATCCGAAAAGCAGACGCATATCCCATTCCGACCGACAGGAACAAGTCATCTGAATACAGGACCCAGGTGTTTCCCTATCCCCCGGATGCAGCCCTTCCGGCTGTATTCCTGACCCGCAAGGAGGACAGGCTCCATGAAGAAGAAAGCCGGCATCATCATTATCTCCCTGCTCGTTGTGGCGGCGATTGTCCTGGGTATTCTCTGGTATACCAATAATGCCTCGAAAACGAAGGAGATTGAGGACCTGACCGCGGATATCTCGGAGAAAAGCGGTCAGATTGAAACCCTGTCCGCCGATGTCGCGGATAAAGCAGGACAAATTGACACGCTGACCGCCGACGTTGCCGACAGGGACAGCCGGATTGAGACGCTGATCGCGGATGCAGCGGACAAAGCCGGGCAGATCGATGCCCTGACCGTTGACGTCGCCGACAAGGCCGGGCAGATCGATGCCCTGACCGCGGACGTCGCGGACAAAGCCGGGCAGATCGATACCCTGACCGCCGACGTCGCGGACAAAGCCGGGCAGATCGATACCCTGACCGCCGACGTCGCGGATAAGGCCGGGCAGATCGAAACCCTGACCGCCGACGTCGCGAACAAAGCCGGTCAGATCGATACCCTGACCGCGGATGTCGCGGACAAAGCGGGGCGGATCGAAACCCTGACCGCGGAAGTGGCGGAGAAAAAGAACCAGATCGAAGCCCTGACCGCGGACGTCGCCGATAAGGCGCAGCAGATTGAAACCCTGACCGCGGACGCGTCCGGCATGGCCGAAATGATCGGCGGCATGACCGGCGACCTGGTAGACCGGGAACTGAAGCTGAGCAACCTGTACCGTCAGCTCCTGAACGGATCGTGGGTTCTGGTCGAAGTCACCGGAAGCGTGGATGGCAACGACCTGGCCTCTTCCTTCGCGAGGCTTCAGGACGAAAGCACGACCACGGTCCTGACATTCACGGATAACATGGTCGCTTTGACCCCGGGGGCACCGAATAACACCTATCTGGCGCATACCGCCTATACCGTCAATGACGGAAAGCTGGTCACCGGCGAAGCTTCGTCAAAGAGCGAGATGGCGATGAAGCTGGAGGGCGACCGTCTGACCCTGTCTTCGGATGAATGTACCATCGTCCTGCAGCGGATCGAATCCTACCAGAAGGATAAACAGATCAGCGAACTTCAGGACACCCTTGTCCGCAAGGAAACCTCGATCCAGTCTCTGGAGACAGAAGTGGCGGATGAAAAACTCACCATCGACAGTCTGATCGCGGATATGGAGAAAAAGACAGCGACCATCGATACCCTGGTCGCTGATAACGCCAGCCTCGCCGCCCGGATTGAGGAGCTGACCGCGGAACTCGAGGAAGCGAAAAAGGCGCCGGAGCCCACCCCCGAACCCACACCGGAACCGACGCCGGAGCCCACGGCTTTCGTCACTCCCTCCGCGGATATCACCTACATCGGCTATTCCTCGGTCAAGTTCGGAAAGATCGTGCTGCGCGACGCGCAGAATGTCACCGGCATGACCATAAAAATCCGGGAGCCTGTCCTGGGCATTGACGCCGCGGAATATGAACTGACACCGGAGGATATCGCCTCGGGTGAATTCAGTATACCGGAATTGGATGCCGGAGAGCTGTATCTCGCCCATATGGACGAATACAATAATCTGAACGCGTTCCCGGAGAACCTGGAGCTGAACGCGCAGGTCCGCTACAACACCGCGGACAGCGAAGAAATGCTGGAATACAATATGACTGGCCGTCCGGAACAGGGCTGGGGCGTCATCTACTGGGCGGATGATGAAACCCCGACCGAGTGGAACCGTCCCGGTTATTTCAGCCTCTCCTCCTATGAGAGTACAGTCCCGGTTTCCATCGTCATCGATGAACCGGATAAAGCGGCGTCCACCCCGGAGAAAAACGTCATGAGCGTTTCCCTTTCCATCGACGGGCAGCAGATCCCGCCGGAGAATTGCGAGATTGTGGAAGAAAAGAACGAGGATTCCCCGTTCTGCTACGCCCGCCTGTTCCTGAAGCGGCCCGACTGGGCGCCGGAGCACGGCACCATCCACTGCACGGTTGTCCAGCAGCTGTCCGACGGCAATATCTGGACCTCGGAAAAGGACATGGAATACTGATTTCCGGGCCAACGCAAAAAGCCAGTCCGCGACGGGCTGGCTTTTTACGTTGGCATGGTTTCTTATTCCCCGGCTTCCATCTTTTCCCGCTCCATATCCGCCTTGACCGCGAGATTGGCGGCGATGGCGCTGTTCTCCGCTGCCTCCCCGATGGCGTACAGGCCCAGGGAACTCAGCCAGGAGCAGAGGGGGCCGGCGATCAGCAGGAAGATCCCGTATACCAGCATCGTCATTCCTTCCGGAGAGGATCCTGAATTCGCTCCTACGATGATCATAATCACAGCGGTAAGTACGCTCAGCACGATTCCCAGCCAGCAGACGAATTTCGCCAGCTTCATGCATTTGGATCCCACATTGTCAAACATTTTTATTTCCCCTCCTTCATCTTCCGCTTGTATTCATCCAGGTACGGGCGGGATGACTGTTTTTGCCCGCCGGGCTTTCCGTTTTCCGTCCGGTCCATGTTCAGCATCAGGATCGGCAGGATAACCGCGAACGGCTGAACGATGGTTGAAAAGGCCGATGAGATCATTCCAAATCCAAGAATGGTCATCAGCAGGAACGGCACCAGAACGGACAGGAATGTCGTCACGCCCAGGACAATCACATATGGAATGAAATCAATCTTCTTCACAATTACGCGGAACAGGATACATGCCGCGGCAAGCACGAGCATAATGATTCCGCCTGTCTGGAGAAAACGTCTCCCCATTTCCAGGCAATCCGGCGGGATGCTAAACATCTGCAGGAGTGGAGACGGGGCAATGAGGAAGATAATCGATCCCAGAACCTCAATTCCGCACGCGATAAAGGTCAGGATCGGATTGGGCCTGAAAACCGCGATCGCTGTACAGGCCATTATCAGCACGGTAAGCAGCAGAATCAGGGTATTGCTGAGGGAGTACGCCGCAAGCGCGTTTGACCCGATAAACGAGATACAAAGCACCGGGCAAAGCGTTCCTGCCAGGAACAGCGCGGCAATCCCGGCAAAGGCATACACTGCCAGTTTCGAGTTGGTAGGTTTCATACAGATTCCTCCCGAATGATTATGAGACAGCCATTTCTTTGATTAAAATGATAGCCATGTTACGGAAGGAAGTCAAGGTTATTCCCGCAGCGTAGTCCCATCCTTTCTGTGTGCCTGTATCGCATTTTACCGAAGGGTTTCGGTGACCGTCTCTGCCGGAACCAGCATCCATCCGTTCTCGCCATCAGAGACCAGGTTCAGTTCATAGGTCTGTCCGGCTTCCGGAACAAAGTCCAGGGTCAGCAGCGCGTGTTCCTCCGCGGGATTTCCCATCATGACCTGCAGAATGGCATCTTCCGGAGACAGGTCTGAGATGCCGTACGAACACTCAATCCGCAGCTTTTCCAATTCCTCCGGGTCTTCCGCGGAATACGGCACGCGGTAGAAATCCTCGCCCTCGTTCGGGCAGGAGCAGATCAGTCCGACATAATCTTCGCCGAGATAGAAATCAAAACGGAGATAGGAGAATTCGATCCCGCTCTGGTTCCATACCTTCAGCAGGAAGGAGTTGCCGTCCACTTCGTCCTCGTCCTCCGCCAGCGCGGGTGCGCATGCCAGAAGACACAGGCACAGGATCACCGATAGCCATTTCTTCATATTCCTCTTCCCTCTTCCTTCACCCACCGGGCGTTTTCTTCCCGGTTATTGTACAACCCTTCCGCCCGGATTGGGTGAATCTCCTGTGAACATTCTGTAAGCGATCCGGGGTACAGCTTCTCTGTTGACTGTATATCTGAATTTTTGAAAATATTATGATATCAATCATTCGGGGTGAACAGTCATGAAAAGCCAGCCGGCACGGAGCATATACCCCGTGCCGGCTGGCTTTATCTGATTCGGTCGATCTGTCAATTCACGCGTATATTCTGTATCGCTTCCTGGATGTTGGTCAGGGAAAGGCCCATCACCAGCGTCAGGATCACACAGATGATTACAGCAATGAGAAGAATGCAGAAATAGGACCGGGCGTAGTTCCTCCGGTTGATGTTATCGTTGGACACGGCGAAAACAATCATGAGAATAAAGCCGACCAGGGGGATGCTGAACAGGAATGTGTATCCGACATATCCCCACGCGGAAATGGGCCGGTACTGTTCCGGGATACTGAACTGGTTATTGTACGAATTGTTGTACGGATTGTTCATCGTCCATCCTCCTCAGGCCCTGATCCGGATTTCCGCCACGGAGCACGCCGGCATGCGGATCACGAGCTTTCCGTCCCGGATCTCGAACCCGTCAAACGCTTCCACCTTCAGCGGCGCGTTGCCGAAATCGTTGTATTCGTCCATCTTCCCGTGCAGGATGCGCCCGTAAGCGCTGTCCACCGCACGGTCCAGGGTGACCGTCACTTCCTCCGCCTTGTCCGGGCTGACATTGCTCAGTGTCAGCGTGATGACGCCGTCCTTTTCGGACGCGGAAGCCGTGATCACCGGCAGCGAATGGGTTTCCGTCCCCGCCTTCTCCGCCTCGATATCGCAGCCCAGTTCCTTCGCGTCCATGTGGTGCTTGTACAGGTCGAACACGTAATATGTGGGTGTCAGCACCATCTCTTCGTCCTTCGTCAGAATGATGGACTGCAGTACGTTGGCGACCTGCGCAATGTTCGCCATGAACACCCGGTCGCAGTGCCGGTTGAAAAGATCCAGGTGAATGGCGGCAACCATCGCGTCGCGCATCGTGTTCTGCTGGTACAGGAATCCCGGGTTGGTGCCGGGCTCCACTTCGAACCACGTGCCCCACTCGTCGACGATCAGGCCGACCCGCTTGTCCGGGTCGTACTTGTCCATGATTTCGGCGTGCATCTTCACTTTCCGTTCCATGTCCGCCGCGATCGCCAGCGTCTCCCAATAATCCGCCTCAGTGAATTCGGTCGCCCGGTTCTTGTGGTCCCAGCCGCCGGGAATCGTATAGTTGTGCAGGCTCAGGCCGTCCATGCAGAACGCGGCGTTCTTCATCAGGATCTCGGTCCAGTTCGTGTCCACGTCGCTCGGGCCGCAGGCGATCTTGTACAGCTTGTGATTCCCGTACTGCCGGCAGAAGTTCTGGTACCGGCGGTATATGTCCGCGTAGTACTCCGGCCGCATGATGCCGCCGCAGCCCCAGCTTTCATTGCCGACGCCAAAGAAACGCACACCCCAGCTGTCCTGGCGGCCGTTTGCCCGGCGTTCCCGCACCACAGAGGAGTCGCCGTCCGAGTTAAGGTATTCCACCCACTCGCTCATTTCCTGGGCGGTCCCGCTGCCCACGTTGCCGGTGATATACGGTTCGCATCCGACCTGGCGGCAGAGTTCCAGGAACTCGTGCGTGCCGAAGGAGTTGTCCTCCGTCACGCCGCCCCAGTTGGTGTTGACCATGTTCCGGCGATTTTCCTGCGGTCCGATACCGTCCCGCCAGTGGTATTCATCGGCGAAGCATCCGCCGGGCCAGCGCAGCACCGGCAGGTTGATCGCCCGCATCGCCTGAACGGCGTCCGTCCGGATGCCGTTCTCATTGGGAATACTGCTGTCCTTTCCGACGAACAAGCCGCCGTAGATGCAGTGGCCCAGGTGTTCGGAAAAATGCCCGTAGATGTAGCGGGATATCGTCCCCGCGGACTGATCCGGGCGGATGGTGATTTTTGCCATGATGTGACCCTCCCTGTCGATTGTATTTCCGTATCGCGCTTTCTTTTTCCCTATCTTATCACGGATCCGACGTTTCCGGAACTCCCTTCCGGATCTTTTTTCCCGGATCTTTTTCCTGTCTTGACTTTTCCCGGAATCTGTGTGACCTTTATGGGGAAATCCACACTGTTTTCCGGGAGGAAGAGGATTGAAGATTTATTTCGCCCCGATGGAGGGCATGACGGACGGGATCCTGCGGCAGACGCACAGCCGTCTTTTCGGCGGCGTCGACGTATACTGCCTGCCGTTCCATAAGCTGACGCAGTCCCTGTCCCTGCTGACCCGTGAGATACGCGACGTCTCGCCGGAGGAGAACGAGGGTCTGAGCGTCCTGCCCCAGGCGCTGACCCGGGACCCGGACCAGCTGTCCGCCTGGCTGTATTACATTTCCGAGTGCGGGTATTCCGTGGCGGACCTGAACCTCGGCTGCCCGTCCCCCACGGTGACGAAACGGGGCCGGGGCAGCGGCATGCTCCAGGATCCGGACGGGCTTCGTTCCTTTCTGGACCGCCTGTTCGCCAATACCCTGCCGGTTTCGCTCTCCGTCAAGACCCGGATCGGGTATGACAGCCCGGACGAATGGCCGGCGCTCCTTTCGATCCTCGCGGATTATCCGTTGGAACACATCACCATCCACTGCCGGACGACCAAAGAACAATACACCGGGCAGATTCATCCCGAAGCCTTTGACCTTGCGGTGGAAAGGGGAATCCCCCGCCCGGTGTATAACGGTGATCTGCGTACAGTGGAAGATGTGAACGCGCTGACCGCACGCTGTCCCGCTGCCGGGACAGTGATGATCGGCCGGGGCCTGCTGGCCGATCCGGCCCTCGCGCGGAAAATCCGCGGCGGCGCCTCGGCCTCCGCGGAAGAACTGCGCGCCTGGTATTCCGCGCTTTACCAGGGCTGGGCAGACCGGTTTGATCCCACCATTGCCCTGGGCCGGATCAAAAAGCTGATGGAATGGCCTGTCGGGGACGCCATCCGGCAGAAGCGGCTTCTCCGCCGCGCGGACAGCATCGACAGCTGTATCGACGCCATGCTGGACGGGTAAGCGATTTACAAAAGCCTGTTCATTTGGTATAATCCAGGTACAGGAAACCGAATACACCCCGGGAGGTCTGATCAGATGAAATGTTTTTGCAGATTGCTCGCCCTGGTCCTCTTTGCCATAATGTTTTCCCTGCCGCTTTCCGCCGCGCTGGCTGCAAATGGTGAAACCACTGAAGAGTTTTACCAATGGTACAGTGATGGCTATAATCATTTCGAAGAGGGGAAATACGAGGAAGCCATCGAAAGCTACCAGAAAGCCATGGAATACGACGGACCGTATTTCTACTCGATGATGGAAATCGCAGAAGCGTACATCTTGCTGGAGGACTTTCAGCTTGCCAGGGACTGGCTGACCGAGGCCAAGCCGTACATCTCAGCTGAAAATGAACTGGCTCGCTGGTACCGGCGGTACGGCTATATTGCGATTGAAGAAGGCGAATATGAACTGGCTTATGCTTTGTACCAATACAGCCTTGGAATTGAACCGTCCACGATGGCTGAAGACGAAATAAACTATATCCTGCGCGTCGCGCCGGACACAAAGCAGTTCACCGCGGAAGAAGCTGCCAATTACCTGAGTGAGCATTTCACTGTCCCTGCTGAATAAACGTGCGTTTAAAGGCCCTCCGGCGATCTGCCGGAGGGCCTTTCGTATGTCATTTCTCCTGCCCGGTGAACAGTTTCTCAAAATCCTCCACCGGCATCGGCTTGTGGAACCAGTAACCCTGCATCTCGGAGCAGCCTTTGTTCCGCAGGAACTGCGCCTGTTCCTCGGTTTCCACGCCTTCGGTGATCATCCGCATTCCCAGGTCACGCACCATCTGGATCATATGCCTGATGATAATCCTCCCCTTTTCCGGATCCCCGGATGCCGTCAGGAAATGCAGGTCCAGTTTGATGCGGTCCACCGGCACTTCCTTGAGCATATGCAGCGAGGAGTGGCCGCTGCCGAAGTCGTCCATCTCAACCTCGAATCCGTATTCCTGCAGTTTCTTCGTCGTACTGATCAGGTGTTCCGGTTTCTCCACGAAAGCAGTTTCGGTAATCTCGATCCGGATCTGATCCGGCGTCAGTCCGTACTTCCTGGTCAGTTCCTTAAAGTGGGCCGGGATATCGCGGTCCTCCCGGAGATCGCGGCGCGATACGTTGACGGAAACGGAACGGTGGTAACCCTCCTCATTCCAGCGCTTCAGGTCCTGGCATACCCGGTCCCACACGAACCGGTCCAGGTCGTAAATCATACCGCTTTCTTCCAGCGTATCGATGAACGCCGGCGGATACAGCCAGCCCAGTTTCTCGTGGTCCCAGCGGCACAGGGCTTCCGCGCCGGTGATTTCCCCGGTGGCGCAGTCGACCTGGGGCTGGTACCATACCTTGAGATCTCCGGACTCGATCGCCTTGGGCAGGTGGTTGATCACCTCCGCGATGCGGCGTCCTTTCTCCCACTGTTCCTGGTTGTAGAATCCGTAGCCGTCCCCATGGATGCTGCGCATTCTTTTTTCCGCCAGATGCCCGTAGTCCAGCATCTGGTCCACGTTGATTTCCCGGTAGTCCTCCGGCGTCAGTATATAGATGCCGCCGCAAACCTGCACCCGGATTTCCTTCCCGCGGTCCATAAAGTAGTTCCGCACGGGATTGATCACGGTCCTGTCATACCAATCCAGCTTGTCCATTCCGTCCGCGTGGTGGAATATGGCGATGCGATCGGCATTGAGGCGTCCAACAACTTCATCCTCCCTCAGGCTGTCCTTCAGGAGCTTGACCCAGAAGCGAAGCAGTTCGTCCCCGGCTTCCCTTCCCAGACTGTCGTTGATGTATTTGAAGTTCCGGATATTTCCATAAACCAGGACATACGGAACGTCCGGATGCTCCCGCAGCAATTCCTCCACACGGTTCCGGAACCCATGCAGGCTGAGGGCGCCTGTCAGCGGGTCCTGGTCGATCAGGCGGCGCATTTCCTCCTCCTGCCTCAGGCGCATCGTCTGGTGACGTTCGATCACGATCAGGATCACGGTGATCAGCAGGCAGACGAACAGAAGCGCCACCAGGCCGTATTCATGAAGGTAGTCGGAGAAGTCGTATACGTACAGGCGCCGCGTAGTATAATCCAGGATCACCGCCTGCCGGTGGGTATCGCTTATCATCGCGATGCCTTCGTTCAGGCGTTCGATGATTTCCCGGCTTTCCGGCGTATCGACAGTGCCCGCCCGGAAATCCATGGTAATCATGGCGGATGTCTGCATCGTCAGCTTGGAAAACAGCGGTTTCTGCAGGATATAACTCCACACATACGAGTTGTGCAGCAGGGCGTCGACCTCACCCTCCCGCATGGCGGTTACGCACTTATCCATGTTGTCGTACAGGCGGATCGTGACACCCGGGTACAGTTGCTGCACGGTCTCGACCGCCCCGCGCAGGGAGCGTAGCATACCGATCCGCAGGTCGTTAAGTGATTTCGGTTTTTCGTCTTCTTCCGTCACCAGGGTGAACGGTGTCTGGAACAGGTTGTCGGATACGATGGACTCCTGTCCGGACGTGCTGGATATCGCGCTTCCGAAGGGCATCACCAGGTCGTAATCCCCATTGTCCAGCGCATCTTTCAGGCTCTCTTCCCCGAGGGCTTTAAACGTAACGTCGTAACCCGCCCTTTCCGCGGCCATCTTCATCAGCTCCGCGCCGATGCCCTCGATCTCTCCCGTCTCCCGGTCCACATAGAAGATCGGGCAGCGGTCGGTCGGTACCCCGACCGTCAGTGCCTCACGCCCGGCGGAACAGAAAGAAGGAATAAAAAGCGCAAACAGCACCGCCAGCGCGGTGAGCGCTGAAATCATTCTTCCTGTTCGTTTGTAGCGGTGAACTCTCTTCACGGCAGAGCTCCTTTCTCGAACCGGACTGGGAACGGGGTTCTGTCTTTTATGCTGCCTGACATAGTCATCCATCTACATTGTAATTGTATTTTTCCAAAAAGGCAACTATGAAAAATGATGTGTCCGCAGTGTCACAACTCCGACAGTTATGCTCTCTTATTTTTCCTTCTCAGTCCTGTATCTTCGTTCCTCTGTGTTATATCCTGTCCACGCTGGAAAACTCCGGCACAGATTCATCCGGAGGATAAGAACATGATTTCCCTGATCTTCTGCGCGGTTCTCGGTTTCTTCGTTTATCGGTTCGTCTCCCGGGGCGACTGGGCCGCCGCGGCGGTTTGCGGCGTTATCCTGGTCTTCCTGATCATCTGTGCCGCTCCGCAAATGATCCATCGCCTGCGTGGCCGTCGCGAAGACAGGCTGCGGGAGGCCCGGAAAGCCCTGAAGCTGGAGCGCGCTGTCACCCGCGAAAGGGAGCGCACGGCGCGCCGTGCGGAACTGCGTGAAACTCTCCGTGCGGAGCGTGTCGAACGCGAAAAGAGGCATGCCCGGCGGCATGCTGAAATGGAGCGCCGGATTGCCGACAGAAGGGCTGAACTGCGGGAAGAGCGCCGTCAAAGAGCCCTGGCTCGGCAGGCCCGCCACATCACCTGACCTCCGAGAAAACGTCCCCAGGCAGTGCCTGGGGATTTCGTCGTTTCATCTTCCATCGCGGCGGAATTCCATGCTTATGGATCTTTCCACCCGATAATCTTTCCGATCTTCCGGCAGATCACCGCCCGTGCCCTGTCATTCCCGCTTTGTACGCGCGTTACGACATAAAACGCCTCCAGGCAGTCCTTCGTCATCGGCCGGTCTTCCAGAATCGCGATCCGCAGTTCCGCGCAGTGCCGCCTGACCCCGCCTTCATCCGCTTTCTTCCAGTCGCACATGTCATGCGTCTTTTTCAGGTAATGGTCCACCAGCGCAATTTCACTCTTCGTCAGGATCTCGCTCAGCCGGTATTCCTTTTTGCGTTTTCTGAAAAGCAATTTCCGCTCATTCTCCTTCATGCCCGCCGGATGTTCCGACTCAGCTCAGCCTTGAGCCGTCTTCCATCTTCCGCACGGCCGACGCCGCGACCCGGCGCACGTTCTCCACGAACGTCCGGATTTCCTCTTCCTGCGATTCCGGGTCCAGCAGCGCCAGCGCGTTACCCAGCAAATAAGCGCTGGTCTCCTCCGCGACGAACAGATAGTCCTCCATCTGCTGTTCCATCGTATCATTGCCGATCCCGCAGTATTTCGCGGCGCAGTAATTCGTCAGCTTGTCAGATGCCTGGTCATAGATCTCCTGGGACAGCAGGCTCAGCTCGTTGTAATGCTTTTTATCCATACTCAATTCTCCTGTCTGTTGAAAATCGTCCATCAGCGGAATAACTACGCTCTTTCTTACAACATTCCGTAATTCTCGTTGGCCTTCCGGATCTCTTCCCGGATTTCCTCCACCAGGCTCTCCGGCGATACCACCCGCACGATTCCCGCGTGCTCCGCCGCCCAGTGCAGCATGGCGTCCCGGCTGACCTTCAGCCGGCAGTTATATGATCCGTCTCCCCTGTCGAAGAAGCTCACGTGTTTCCCGAAGAAATCGATCACCAGCGGTACATAACTCTTCCGCACGATGAATTCCACATCCTCCGGCGGCGAGGTGAACATATTCAGGTTCTGGTAAACATACTCGGACAGGTCCAGCCCGTTCTCCAGCCCCTTCACCTGTGTTTTCGGCTTCGCGGACGTATCCAGGATTTCAATCTTCATGATCCGGTCCACCCGGTAGTTGGCCACGTTGTCGTATTTGTCGTTATTGCAGATCAGGTAGTACCGCCCCTCGTTGGCGACCAGCTGGTACGGATTGATCACCTGCTCCTTGACGCTCCCGTCCTCGTTCACTCCGGGGTGCAGCTGCCAGTCCGTCCCGTAATGCCCGTAGATGATCCTGACCTGCTTGCCCTTGGTGATTGCCTCGTCCAGCGTGTCGATGATATAGAACAGCTGCGGATTCTGCGGGGAGTCCGCGGACATGCAGCGCACGTGGTTCATCCGCTGGTTGAAATAGGAGCTGGACAGCTTTCCCAGCTTGTCGATCAGCTTTTTCCGCTGCTTGTACGGTACGGACCGGGAAAACAGCAGGCCGTCGATCAGCATGTGCAGCTCCGGCTCCGTGAAATCGTGCTCGTAGTACAGGTTGGTATAGATGACGTTTTCTTCCTTTTCCCCGGTCTCCCGGTCCCTGTGGTGACGCACGATCTCCGCCGGCTGGATCGGATAGTCGGAATCGATCAGGTCGGACAGGTTCCGCTTGATCGTCGCCCGGTTGACCCGGATCCCGTATTCGCTCTCCAGCTTGTCCGCGATCTGCTGCTGGGTCATGGGATGGTCCTTATCCGTATACTTCCGGAGGATCATCAGGATATACAGGATGATGATCTTCTTTCCGCCTGCTTCCGTCATCTGCCTTCGTCCCCT
>JAILIE010000118.1 GCA_024695415.1 Clostridiales bacterium
CATTGGACTCATCGGTCATCTTGATGAACCAATAGATGCCGTAGATGCCCAGCGTCACGATGGACAGGATAATGCAAACAACGATGTTCCGGTTTTTGATTTCCATAATGAAACCCTCCTGTATAATTTGGCTTGGTTGCCTTTTGAGGAAGTCTAACATACAAGATCTAGTATTGTCAACGTTTTTCACCCGTGTTCCGCCAAAGATACCTGTTTTTTCCAGTTTCAGAATGGATCATCAACCGGATTCTCTGAAAATCGGTCCTGAGCACGGAAAACCGCCCGGAGCTCCTGCTCCGGGCGGCGGTGATTTCATGTCTGTATTCCGATTTATACGCTCAGGTACTTCTCCATGACGGTGGCGCTGATATACCCCATCAGGGCGGAGAACGCCAGCCCGATCACGCCCTGGATCGCGAACTGCGCGACCACGGACATGGTGGCGGGCACCCGCAGGATAACCCAGTTGATTCCGATATTCAGCAGGATAAACAGGGCGAAGGCAACCAGCCAGTTCCACTTCTTTCCGTAAAGCAGGGACGTCGCCAGGATATCCGCCAGGAACGCGGTGATCACGGAGCACAGCCAGGAGCTCAGCAGCCAGAACAGGACTGCCAGCACGTTGGCGGGCGTGATTGTCAGCCGCTCGTTCAGTGTCTGCAGCATTTCCGCCAGGAACTGCCAGATGTTCTCGTTGTACAGGCGCATGACCAGCGTCACGTCCAGGAAACCCAGCAGGAAGAAGAACGCTCCTGCCAGCAGGATGGACAATCCGCATTCCAGGATCTTCGCTCCGAGGATCCTGTAGCAGCTGTTCGGCGTCATGAAGAGCATGTAGCCCTGGCGGGTATTCATATCCCGGTGCAGGACGATCAGGCTCCATAGGCCGATCACGGAGATTCCTGTGCTGGCGATCATGAACAGCAGCAGGGCGGTCAGGGAATACAGCGTCTCATTCCGGGTAAAATATCCGATCAGGAAGGCCGCCTCCGCGATCAGGGTGACAGCGGCCAGCACCAGTTTGACATTCAGGGTTTTCCGCAGTTCATATTTCATCAGACGAAGCATTATCCGTTCACCTCCGCGTGTCCGAAAATCTCGCGGTAACGGTCGGCCATGGAAACGCCGTCCGTCTCACGCATCTCTTCCAGGTCCCTCACTTCAACCAGCCGGCCGTTGCGGATGAACACCGCGCGGTCCGCGATGGCTTCCATCTCCTCCACCAGGTGACTGCTCAGCAGCAGCAGCTTCTCCGGTACCGCGGCGGTCAGGATCGCCTTACGGATCTCGTCCCGCGCCAGCAGGTCAATGCCGTTGAACGGCTCGTCCAGCATATAGACCTTCGCGTCCCGGCTCAGCGTCAGGGCGATCTTCATTTTCGCGACCATGCCGCTGGACAGCGTGCGGATCTTCAGCTCTTCCTCCAGTTCCATGGACTTGAGCATTTCGCTGTACTTTTCCATGGAGAAATCCTCGAAGAAGTCGGCATAGTATTTCCCGGCGTCCCGGATCGTCATCCAGGCGTAGAAATAGGGTTCCGTGGACATATAGGCCACGTGCGCCCGGCTTTCCAGGCTCACCGGCTTATCCTCAAACAGCACCTCACCGGACGTCGGGATAATCAGTCCCGCGGCCATCTTCATCCAGGTCGTCTTGCCGCTGCCGTTCGGCCCCAGCATGGCGTAAATATGCCCGGCCTCCAGCTTCATCGTCACCTGGTCCACGGCGGTCTTCGCGCCGAATTTCTTGGTCAGTTCCCTGCTTTCAAGCATCGTTGTTCTCCTCCTTTGTCAGCATGCGCACAGCATCCTCCCGCGTCATTCCCAGCCCTTCCAGGCTGGCGAGGAACCTGCGCAGCGCATCTTCCGCCATCTGGTTCCGGAGTTCCGCGATCCGTCCGGTATTCTCCGTCACGAAAGTCCCCAGGCCCCGGCGGGTTTCACACAGTTCCTCCAGCTCCAGGTACTGGTAAACCCGGGCCGCGGTGTTCGGATTGATCTCGTACTGCATTGCCAGGTCCCGTCCCCCGGGCATCTTGCTTCCCGGCGGCATCTCGCCCGTCACGATTTTTCCCTTGATCTGCTGCACCACCTGCAACCAGATCGGGCTCATCGGATCATACTCCATACGCCGCCTCCTTCCTTGTGTCATAGTGTACGAGTGGAATAGTACACTACTTCATTCATGCTGTCAACCCCTTTTTTCAGTATTTCGAAAAAAAGAAGCCGCGGTCCCGTCCGCCCGCGGGGGCGGGCAAGCGGAACCGCGGCAGTTTATTGCGTTTACTGCGGGTTTTCCGGCAGGGAAAAGTGCGGCATCATAATGCCTTCCCGATCGAAGCGGGCCTTGATCCGGGTCCGGATTTCCCGTTCGATCTGCCAGTGCATTCCCACCTGGCAGGGCACGGCCACATGCAGCATGACCGCGTGGGTTTCGAAGGAGACGATGCTCATGACATCCGGCACGGCGGTGATTTCCGGAACCTCCCGCGCGGCGATCTCCATCTCCTCTTTGATCATCGCCACCATGCGCTCGTGGTTTTCCTCGTAGGGACAGGGAATTTTCACGATGGCGCGTTTGAAGCTGCGGCTCATATTGGTCACAGTGCGGATCTCGCCGTTGGGCACGGTATACAGGTTGCCGTTGTAGTTGCGCAGCGTCGTCGTCCGGATGGTTATGGTCTCCACCGTGCCGTCCAGGCCGTTGACGCTGATCAGGTCGCCTACGGCGATGCTCTTCTCCGTCCAGAGGAACAGGCCGGACAGGAGGTCCTTCACCAGCGTCTGGGCACCGAAGGCGATCGCGACGCCGACCACGCCGGCCGCCGCGAGGATCGACGTAATGTCCACGCCGAACAGGCGCAGAACCACGGTACAGATAATGAAATACATCAGATAGCTGAACAGGCTGGTGACAATCGACCGGCGGGTCTCCGCCCGGCTCGCGGCCCCGGGTTTCTTCCCGCGCTGGCGTTCGATCGCGCGGATCAGCAGCTTCCCGAGCTTCAACAGCAGAATCCCGACGACGAGCACCGCCAGTGCCAGGAGCATCCGGCTGGTGATCTTCGGCAGCTGTTCAAAGACATTTTCCGCGGATTCCGCGGCGGCGCTCACGGTATCCTTGAGATCCGTGGCCACCTGGGTTCCCACTCCCGGCGCCGGCGTCGGCGTGGCCTTGGCAATCAGCAGCAATTCCCGCATGGTTTCTCCTCCGGTTCGGAATCATTCCGGGGAATATTATAACATACCGCCGCCGTCCCGTCCAAATCGCAGCCGGGAAAAGAGCGCTCCTGTATGATGGCTTGCTCAGGCCTTTTTCAACAGAGAATACAACAGAGAATATGATTTATTTGCACTTTTCCTGTTTCAGGCATTTCCCTGGATCATATCATATGATTCATTTGTTTTTTGCCCGGTCAACCAGAAGTACCGCGCCCACGCCGACAGCCGCTAATACAAGACCAATCCAGCTCCAGCTCCAGCCATTGACCGCGAACCCGCATGTGAAGAAGAACGCGAAGCCCAGCATGATCAGGATTGGATATAATGCTTTGATCGGTTTCTGTCCTTTTTCCAGCGCTGCGTTATAGAATCCCAGTTCCAGGCACAGAATCACGCCGATATATGTACAGATCCAGCTCTGGCCCCATGCGTTTCCCACAAATCCCCAGATCATCATTGCCGCGATGGCGATCTGCATAATCAGGGGAATTGCGACCCAAAGATTGACCTTTGTCCATGTGGTTTCCTTGTTGCTGCTCATGTTACCTGCTCCTTATCTTGTTTTGTTTTGATACTGCTTTCCATCTTTTTCAGGTCATCATTCATATGCCGGATTGCCTTTTGACTCCGGTATATATAGTGTTTGTCCGGCCTTCCAGCTTTGTCTTTCTGCATTGTATCGGCCTGCGCAATGAAACACAAGCCTTTTTGTACGAACGGTCGTCTGGCATGACCGAACGGTTTTCCAGGGCTCTGTCTGACCCTCCGAAGCCGGAAATTGACCGTTCAGACACGAAAAGCGACCGTTTAGCCTAAAGCACTGCGCTTCGGGCCTTTTTTTGATATGATAAGTATGAGAAAAAACAAACAAATGACCGGAGAATATTGCAAAGCAGCCAGGCCACCGTGATCTTTCAGAATATGAGAGAGCTACTAGTGCAGAGGCTACGAACTATCGTTCAACGATCCTCCAGTCAGAAAAAGAAGATATTAAACGGATTCGAGAGATCGGCAGCGTCACCATCACCCTGGAGGAAAGCCAGATGATGTACCTGTACGGCGGCGGCTATAACGGAAGCGTCACCGGCGATGTGTACATCAGCAGCACCGGCGAAAACTGGAACCTGGACATTGTTGGCGGCGGCCTGGCCAGCTCGATGACAGGCGACGCTGTTGCCGACGTGGGCGGAAACATCACCTTCGATCTGCAGGGAATGATGATCAGCTACATGGATACGCTGGTGGCCGGCGGACTGGCGGAGAGTATTTCGCCCTATACCGCGCAGGCGAATGTGAACGGTAATATCACGCTGTACGCCGAAGGCCGCAACGTATACCAGGTATGCGGAGGCGGAGAAGCCTTCCGCTCGGACGAGAACTGCGGCCAGCCCACCGCCAGCGTGGGCGGCAGCATATCCATCACCCTGCGCAACAGCCGCGTACGCTTCTACAGCGATGAAAGAAGCACCCTGCTGGGCATGGTCGTTGCCGGCGGTATCAGCCATCAGGGCATCGCCAATGTCGCGGGTGACGTGGATGTGACCGTGGAGGATACGCTCTTTGACGATACCGCACTGGGGGTTGTCCTGGGCGGCTTTGCCGAGGGCGACGGCGCCTGCGCGGACGTGGCAGGCAGTGCTGACGGAAGCGTTATGCCCGGCTGCAACGTGAAGCGATTCATCCGCGGGGGTGTTGTCAACGGGAACGCTTCCGCCGAAGTATTTGGCGACATCACGTGGCACTATACGCTTCGGGATGGGTTGACGGAGTACTGATACATGCTTTCCCTGAAAGCAATGATTCTTTTCATGGCCATCCTGGTCCTGGCTCTGGTCTTAGCCGGGCCAGGTTTTGTTTTCGTTCACCGGGCGGGCGAAACCTCCATCCGGTAGGCGTGCACATCGCTGTCGGTCCCGGTATGCTGGATCAGCAGCGTTCCGTCTCCGTTCCAGACGATTCCCGGTTTGTAGCCGGCACCGATCGGGGAATAGCTCAGATTGGTACCGCCCACGCCTTCCGGCGCTTCCACCGGCAGCACCTCCATCGTTTCCAGGCTGACCAGGTACAGGCGGTAATGCCCCAGGGTTCCCGCGTTGACCAGCGCGTAATACCCGTCCGGGGACACAGCCGCGCAGGTGGCGTGCAGAAGCCGGTTCATCTCATCCCGATATGTTTCATAATCGTATCCCTTCGGAAAAACGCTGCCGTCCCTTTCTTCCCCGAACGCGCTGAACCATTCCCGCAGCTGCTCTTTCTCATCGTCCGGCTGCGGATTCTTCATGATCCGCACCGCGTTCAGGAAGCCTTCCGCCGGCAGCAGCTTCACGCTGTCGTCCGATTCCCCGGTGCGGATCATATACCACACATCCGCCCCGGAATTCTCTCCGGGCAGGATCCGCGCCAGGCTGACACGCTCCACCATTCCTTGAATCAGCCGGCTGTTCTCCGTCCCGGACTGCGCGATCGAAGACTGCGCCGATACCTGTCTGGCCAGTATGTTTTCCAGGCAGAATAACCCGTAGCCGGACGATGCCGACCAGGACGGCAGGGCATAGCTCCAGATCGAGCTCGGGATTCCCAGGGACGTCACCCGGTATGTCCAGCCCCACCAGGAATCGGAGAACCGGATCAGGGCAAGCCGGGCATCCTTGGCGTTACTCCGGCCCTTCACGCCGGCCAGCAGCCAGTCCCCGTCCCCCGTTTCAAACAGGGTGGAACCGGAAGAATAAGAAAAGGCGGCATTTTCATCCACCACCATGTCGCAAAGGATTTCCCGGTTCCCCCCTGACACGGGGCAGCGGCAGAAGCAGTAATGGGAAAAGCCGTCATCCC
Source organism: Clostridiales bacterium (assembly GCA_024695415.1). Classification (GTDB taxonomy): domain Bacteria; phylum Bacillota; class Clostridia; order Christensenellales; family Aristaeellaceae; genus Aristaeella. The sequence goes on from JAILIE010000118.1 coordinate 6,054, forward strand.
CGCTCGTCTGCACCAGGTAATACAGGTACCGTCCGGTCCGGTCGATCCGGCTCAGGAGTACCAGGCCGTAATCTTCTTCCTGGGTTTTCCGGGCAAAGCTGTCGGCAAGATAGATTTCCCCGGTCTCCGTATCCAGCACCGGAACATTGATAGACTTCAAATACTTCAGGACGAACTCCAGTTCGGAAAACGCCACATAGTGCCCGTCCGCGGACCAGGACAACCCCTCCCAGGACGGCTGGGCGTCCAGCCTGACAACCAGGTACCTTTCCGAGCCGTTCGGATCCCCGACCCCTTTGGTCAGGTTGAGGGTCATCGGAATGCTTTTCCCGTCCCGCGACTGAATCGCGCCGTTCCGGATCACGATCTTTCCGTCGGGAGACAGGGCCAGGGGCATGCCCGCCTCCTCACCGCCACCCAGGTCCGCGGGAACGAGGCGTACGGTACCGCCGTAAGTGAACACAGCGTCCAGGTCCGCGTTCCGGGCAGGTCCGGGAGCGGCCGAAAAGAACCCGCCGGGCATTTCCTCACAGAGCGCCCCGGCGACAGGCAGCGCCGCCAGCACAAGAGTCAGCAGAAAGGCCACGTATTTTTTCACAGGGAACCCCTCCTTGAAGCGGTTTTCACTTAAATCCGGTTCATGATTCTGTACCGTATCATACCACTTTTTCCGACCGGTTCCAAGGCATGCGCCCGTTTCCGTTCCCGCCGCCATGCCCTTGCAATCAGCGGCACGGAATGGTACAATCGCCTCACAGAAGGAAAAAACTGGAATCGAATCGTTCCGGAAAGAGATCCGAAAACCATATACAGGAGGGGATTCTCCCGATGAAAAACAGGCTTCTGAATACTTTAATCCCGGTGTTTCTTGCCCTGGTCCTGATCCTGCCCGCAGCCGGCGCATTCGCGGAGGAGCATGGCGTCCTGCTCTACCAGTCCTCCTTCGGATCCGGCATGGACGGCTGGTACGCCCGCGGCGCTGAACGTTCCTTTGTTACCGAAAGCGAAACCCTGCGCACCGAAGGCCGGACACAGGACTGGAACTCCCCCGGGCGGGATTTCGCCCTGACGCCCGGCGTTCCGTATCATATGACCGTTGAAATCCGCCAGGATGATAAGGCCAAAGCGGACTTCATTATCTCCATCGCGCATTCCCGCAACGGGGAGGAAACCTACGAGAACCTGGGTTCCGGAACCGTTCCGAAGGGAGAATGGACCACGGTGGAGGGTTCCTGGACCGCCGGACAGTTCGACACCTATGTGCTGTATGTCGAAACCATCGACGGCACCGCTCCGGAGCTGAGCTTCGAAATCCGGAATTTCCGCCTTTATTCCGACAGCAATCCTGCCGCGGAATTCATGGAAAAATGGGAAAGCACGTATGCCAAAAGGTATGAGAAGTCCCTCGCGAACCTGAAGGCCGCGGTCATCCCGGAGAACATGAGGAACCTCTCCCTGGACGGTTCCTCCTGGCTCACCATGGCGGAGGTGCCCACCCTGGCCTCCATAAAGGAATTCACCCTGGAGGACAACCTGCTCACGGTGACCCTGGACCGGAAAGTCAATTATGCCTATATCCGGGAGGCAAAGAAAAACTGGGACGTTGTCGGCGAGTCCAAATCCCAGCCCGGCCCGACCCTTTCCCTCCAGCTGAAGAAGCCCAAGGGCAACGACGTCACCCTCTTCGTTTCGGAATACATCAAAACCTCCCGCGGTACAAACGAATACCTGCAGACCTATACCCTGAAGCCTTCCAAACCGGAGCTGAAGCTGAGCGAGATTTCCTCCTCCACGGCCCTGAAAGCCGCGGATTATCCGCCGTACGGGAAACTGAACACCCGTTCCGCCATCGCTTTCTGGGATCTCCACGGGAACGGAACCGCCAAGCGCCTGCAGATGAATTTTGACACTGCCGCTTTCAAGCTGGATATCAGCGCCAGCTTCAACACCCGGGGAATGCTGGATTCCGTTTATTTTACCCGGTCGAATACCGGAAGCAACGCGGTCTTCTCCTCAGTCATGCTGGACAGCAAAGGCCAGGTGGAATCCGTTCACCTGAATTTTGAAAGCCTCATGGAAATTTCCTTCTGGCACGCCATTGAAAGTTATTATGATTTCATCGGCGCCGGCCGGTATGATTACAGCGCGGTCCGTGAAAAAGGCGTGCATGTCTGGCAGGCGTCGGTCTCGCTGAAGGAGGATGATTTTACCGGTATCGCCTTCGCGACGCGGGAGGATCTTTTCACGCGGCAGGAGGACGGTTCCCTCCTCTTCAACGAAGACGTGAAAGACATCGACGGGAATCCTTTCCCCTGGCCGGAAATCGTTCCGCTCCTGGATCCGCAGCTGTTCAGCATCCCCCAAATCCAGTAAGCTTTCCTTTTTCCGCCTCTTTTGAAAAGCAGTCGTTGGTGATATACTGTCCGGGATAAGCCGGGATCCAGGATGCCCCGGCGGATTCCGGAGGTTTTGCCCATGAGTTTCAAAGCAATTGCCCTTTTGATCCTGACCCTGGTATACCTGTGGGAAATAGCCCTGCATCTGATCCGGATGCGCTCCGCCCGCAACCCGGTGCCCGCCAACGTCGCGGATGTATACGATCCGGACACGTACCGGAAATGGGCGGAATACCACGGGGAGAAATCCCGCCTGGCGCTGATGACCACCACCGCTTCCTGGGTGATCAGCATGCTGCTGATGGGGCTGAACGCCTACGCGGCTTTCGCGAACCTGTTCCCGGAGGGGGAAACCGTCCGGATGTTCGCGGTCATGCTGCTGTCCGCCCTGGCGGACCTGCTGGTTCTTCCCTTCTCCTACTACGACACCATGCATATCGAGGAAAAATACGGCTTTAACCGTTCCAGCAAGAAGACCTTCTGGCTGGACCAGGTCAAGTCGTTCGTGATCGGTCTTCTCCTGATGACCGCCGTCGGCGGAATCCTGATCTGGACGCATCAGGCGCTGGGCGACCTGCTGATCGTCGTCTTCGCCGGCATCATGATGCTGCTGATCCTTTTCATTTCCTTCCTGTATCCCTTCTTCAGCAAAATCTTCAACAAGTTCACGCCCCTGGAGGACGGAGAGCTGAGGGACCGGCTGACCGCCCTGCTGGAAAAGCACGGCTACAAGGTCCGCGCCATCCAGGTCATGGACGCGTCCCGCCGCACCACGAAGTCCAACGCCTATTTCACCGGTTTCGGCCGGATGAAGACCATCGTGCTGTTCGACACCATGCTCAGCCAGATGACCACGGACGAAATCTGCGCGGTCTTCTCCCATGAAATGGGCCACGGGCTGCACCACGACACGCTGCGGAACCAGGTCATTTCCGGGGTCCAGATGCTGGTCCTCGCCGTGCTGGCCTGGCTGACGCTGCGCTATACGGAAATCTATCCGCCCTTCGGTTTTACGGGCATCAACTACGGCTTCGCCGTCATCCTGATCATGAGCGTCGAGTTCGCCCTGATCGCCCCGCTGTTCAGCCTGCTGGCCAATTACTTCTCCCGGAAGGCTGAGTTCCGCGCCGACGAACAGGCCGTGAAGGAAGGCTATGGCGAATCCCTGGTTTCGGCGCTGAAGAAGCTGGCACGGGAAAACTTCTCGGAGCTGGCGCCCAGCCCCCTCCTGGTGAAACTGCAGTATTCCCATCCGCCGCTGAGCGAGCGGATCTCGGCGATTGATAAACTGACAAAAAAAGGCCCGGAGGAATAATTCCCCCGGCCCCGGATTTCGGTCCGCGTCCGCCGCGGACCGTTTTTTATGCTTCCCTTTTCCGGTTCAGCCAAATGTTGTAGGTCACGATCGCGCAGATAACGATCACCGCGCCGGCCAGCGCCAGGCCGGAAATCGTTTCGCCGTAAAACAGGGCAACCCAGGTGGGATTCATGATCGGCTCCAGGCCTGTGATCAGGCTGGCGGATACCGCGGGCGTTCCCCGGATTCCCTCGGAAAAGAGGATATAGGCGCCGCCGACCTGGATGACGCCCAGCGCGATCACCGCCGCCAGCGTCGGAAGGGAGTAGTCCGATTCCGCCGCGCACAGCGGCGTCAGGGCCACCCCGGCGGTCAGCTGTCCCAGGAAGCACGAGGACAGCGCGTCCGCGTCCTTTCCGGTATTCATCATGAAAACGCCCGCATAGCATACGCCGGACAACAGCGCCAGCAGGTTGCCCAGCCAGTTCCCCGCCCGGATTCCGTCCACAAAAAACAGGCATACGCCGGCCAGTACGGCGGCGCAGGTGATGAGATCAGCCTTCTTCGGAGGCACATGGAAGATCAGCGCCATCAGGAGGATCACAAACACCGGCGCCGTGAACTGCAGCACGATGGTGTTCGCCGCGGTGGTCAGCTTGTTGGCCAGCGCGAACAGCGTGGTCACGCCGATCATGGAGACAGCCCCGATGATCACCGGCCCGCTGATAACGATCCGGTGCCGCCGGATCAGCATATAGATTCCGATTACCGCCGCGCCGGCCAGGTTCCGGGCTCCGTTGATCGCCAGCGCGCTCCAGGGAATGATTTTGATAAACAGTCCCCCGGTGCTGAACGCCACCGACGCCAGGAACACCAGCAGCACCGACACCGGCCGCGCGCTTTTCCCCTTTTCCTTCATTTCCCGGTCCTTCCGAACGCTCATCAGGAATCAAAGAACTCCTGGCCGCCGTCCAGCTTCAGCCGCTCCGCCCGGGGATACTCGAAGATGTTTTCCCCCGCCGCGTTCTCCAGGTACTCCACGAATTTCGCGGCCTCCCATTTGGCCATCGGCAGGTCATGCATCAGGTATTTCCCGCAGTTCTCCGGCGTCGCGCCGGGAACCTCGCCCTCAAAGTCGCGCATATACCGGAAGGCTTCCAGGATGACGGGATACATGTCCGCCGCGGCCGGGCGGCCCTTGACGATGATATAGAAACCGGTCAGGCAGCCCATCGGCCCCCAGTAGACGAGTTTGTCCTTCCATTCCGGATGGTTCCGGAGATATGTGGCGACCACATGCTCCATGGTATGCATGGCCGCCGGGTCCACAGACGGCTCCCGGTTCGGTTTCTTCAGCCGGACATCAAAGGTGGTGACCATTTCCACGCCGAGGGTGTCCACCCGGCTCTCAAAGATGCCGGGGATAATCCGGGTATGATCGACGGAAAAGCTCGGAATCAGTTCCATGGATTGTTCCTCCCTGCTTGTCTCATTTTCCGGCCTCCATTATATCACAGCGTTTCCGGAACGGAAATACCGCCCGCCGCCGCTTTCCTTTTCCGCGGGAATATGATATCATCTGTGGGCTCGGCCGGCCTGTCCGTCCGGGTAATTCTTTGGAGGTGACCCCCGAATGAAACGACTGGTTTCCCTTTTGATTCTGTTTTCCCTCCTCCTGTCCTGCGCTTTCGCGGAAGGCACGGAGGATGGCATATCCCCCGAATGCTATGAGATATCGACCCGCCTGGCGGACCTGACCGACGCGGAGCTGGAATTCCTGCTTAAGGCGGTCGCCGACGAGCAGGCCGCGCGTTCTTCCCTTTCCGCCGCTGCCCTCCTGTCTCCCGATCAGGGCGAAGCCTACGGGCGGATGATTTCCTTCTTCACCGTCTGGAGCGCCAACGAGCTGGACGGGATGCTGGACCTGTGCCTCCCCGCCTGGAAAGACCGGCAGGAGAGCCCCCGGACGTCGCTCTTCGCCATCCTGGCCAACCGGACGCCGATGGACTGCGCCCTCGAAGCGGTGATCGCCGCCGGGGACGACGGTTCCCTGGAATTCAGGGTCCGGAGCCTGATCAACCGGAACAACGGCACGGATCCGTCCGTCTGCCGGATCACCATCCGGATGGAAAAGGAAGACGGCCAATGGTATGTCAATCCGGTTACCATCACGGCAACCGAGGGATGGGATGAGCCCATCTTCACGGAAATCCCGGAGGGAATAACGGAGGCAACCCCCGAACCGCGGATCGACGGGAACACTGTGCTGTATTACGTTCCCGAAGGCGGAGAGAAATACCACCTGGACCCGGAATGCAAAACCGTCCATGAGAAATATACCCCGATGCAGGGCTGCTTCCTGTATTCGCAGGTCGGCGATCCGGAATACGCTTCACTGAATCCCTGTCCGGTCTGCGGCGCGCCGCAGCGGTAAAAAGCAAAAAGCGCGGGCCCCGGTCGGTTCAAATGCCGTCCGGGGCCCGCTTCATGTTCACAGGGGTTATTCGCCCATCCGATAGGCCTGGTACCGTACGGGTTCCGCGATTTCTTCCTCGACTTCCTCGCCGTCCACAGAACCGGTGGTCTCTTTCCGCGCCGCGTTCCTGTTGCGGAAGCGGAAGAACAGCGCCAGGCCGATAATGAATCCGACCGCTACGCTGCCGGCGGAGAACGTGCCGGAGAAAATGTCTCCCGCGACAGACGCCAGTCCTTCCACCACAGATCCGAGGATCATGCAACCCGCTCCGATCAGGCCGCCGATGACCGCGAGGATCACCCAGCCGCCGAAAAGCAGCGCAGGCAGAAGGAACAGAACGCCCAGCGGGCCGATGCCCGTGGAACGGCGCATCCGCATCGGACGGGGGCCGCCCATCATCGGGCCAAAGCCTCTGTGTCCGCCCATCATCGGGCCGCGTCCATTCATATACATCGCTCTGTACCTCCTTACAGTCATTCCGGTGATTCCTTCACCGTGGCTGTATCTTACCGCCCGCGCGGCGGGAAATACAGAACGGGATGCGCAAAATACAGGGGTTTATTCCGCCGTTTCCGCCGTTTCAATCGCATCCGGGTCCATTGTGATTTTTCCGCGGCCGGCATATAATAGGTCCGGAGACAAAACAACAGGAGGCGGCAATATGATCAAAGTGGCATTCTTTGACGCGAAGGCTTATGACAAGCCCTCCTTCGAGCACTACGGCAGCCTGAACGGTATCCGGTTCAAGTACCTGGAAACCAAACTGAACGAGGACACCGTCGACCTGGCGAAGGGCTGCGACGCGGTCTGTGTCTTCGTGAACGACTCCGTCAGCGCGGAGGTCATCGACCGGCTGTATGAATACGGCGTCCGCCTGATCGCCCTGCGCTCCGCCGGATACAACAACGTCGACCTGACCGCGGCGTTCGGGAAAATCCATGTCGTGCATGTTCCGGCTTATTCCCCCTACGCGGTGGCCGAACACGCGATGGCGCTGCTGCTCACCTCCGTGCGCCGGATCCACAAAGCCTACAACCGGACGCGGGAATTCAATTTCTCGCTGAGCGGGCTGACCGGGTTCGATTTCCACGGGAAGACCGTCGGCGTGGTCGGCACCGGGAAGATCGGCCGGATCTTCATCGATATCTGCCGCGGCTTCGGGATGAACGTGATCGCTTATGACCTGTTCCCGGCGAAGGACAGCGGAATCACCTACGTTTCGCTGGACGAGCTCCTGGAAAAAAGCGATATCATTTCCCTCCACTGTCCCCTGACAGCGGATACACGCCATCTGATCAACACGGAAGCGATCGGCAAGATGAAAAAGGGCGTCGTGATCGTCAACACCTCCCGGGGCGGCCTGATCGACGCCGAGGCGCTGCTGGAGGGCATCAAGGCCCGGAAGGTCGGCGCCGCCTGCCTGGATGTGTACGAAGAGGAAGCGGACGTGTTTTTTGAGGACCGGTCCGGGCATATCCTCAACGACGATCTCCTGTCCCGCCTGATCTCCATGCCGAACGTGATCGTCACCTCCCACCAGGCGTTCCTGACCGAGGAGGCGCTGAACAACATCGCGGAAACCACCGTGAACAACATCCTCTCCTGCTTTGAAAAGGACGGCATGTGCGACAACGAGCTGTGCTACCGCTGCGGGAAGATCGAGCAGTGCCGGAAAGAGCGCAAAGAGAAATGCTTCTGACCCACGCGAAAGGATCCGCCGGAAATGGCGGATCCTTTCGCGTGCTGCGGGGCAGGCAGATTATTCAATGATAATGGTGTCAAATATCGTCCGCAGGATCTCCTCCGCTTCCGCGGGGTAATCTGTCTGGAAACTATAGGCGCGCATATTGATCGCTTTATTCCCATCCAAAATGGAATACTGAATAACGCTCTGTTCTCTCCCATTCGCCGTAACCCTGTAATGGAACCAGAAGCCGTTGTATCTCTGCCCGTGAACAATGCCGGAATCCTCGATGGTTACGCCAAAATTCTCCAGACCATTCTCCAGACCATTGGCCGCTATGGCAAGATAATCATTCAGTACCTCTTCCGTCGCGTCCTTCAGGTCAATCTCTGCGCCGATCGTACCCGCCGCGATCTGGAATTCCGTCGAATAGTCCGTCAGGAACAGGCCGTACGCGATAATGCCGTTTGTTGTCATGAACTCGCGGAAACTGTCGTACGTGTACTCGACTTGTTTCAGCAATTCATACAGCGGTGCGTCCTCAGGGGAGGCCATCGTCACATACATAACCGTATCGGGAATGGTGGCCGTAAGGCCGAGTTCCTCAAAGCGCTCCGTGGTATCCTCGGCGAAGGCGGCGGAACAGGTCAGGATCATCATCAGGGCCAGCACGGCGGCCAGCAGCTTGCGGGCGGTGTTCTTCATAGCGTTTTCTTCCTTTCCAAATTCATCAGGTTTCCCCGGATATCTCCATTATGCCCATCCGCGGCATGATGTCAACTTTTTTCAGCGGATATTTTCGCCGGCAAATCTTCCAGGCCAAACAGGGCAATGTTTGCAGCGGTTATCCACAGCCCCGCTCAACCCGTTGATGTTCCGTCAGAGCCAGGAAAATCAACGCTCCCAGGCTCCGGTTTTTTCTCTGTCCGATACCGGAAACGCCATTCCTTTTGACCGGGCGGCGTGGTATCATCCCGCCTTGATGAATACCATCTGGGAGGAATACCGGAATGGACATTGCAAGCGAAGAATTCATGACAGATACCGAACCGGCGGAAAAGGACGTCTATAAAGAAGCATGGCCGATTCCGCCGGAGGACTATACCCGGGAGTTTGAGGACTATCTGTCGGAAATCGG
>JAILIE010000003.1 GCA_024695415.1 Clostridiales bacterium
TCACCCCCTGCTTTCGATTGATATGTCAGTGAATGAAAAACCGGCCGGCCGCCATAAACATACACCCTCTGCAGGTCTTTTTGTATGTAATGATCACAGTCGGATTCCTTATTGCCATTCATGTATATCTCATCCTGCAAAATATACAAATCATTTATAGCAGTATACCTGATTATTCCCACAAAAACAACGGGACATCTGGCTGCTGTCCATGTTTATCAACTTGTGAGAACCGCAATTGTAAGAATGAAAAAGCCGTTGATCCGGATATGCTGAATCAGCGGTTTTTCATTTTATTCCGTCCATTTCGAGACCAATGGAAAACGATTACCTCCTTGACACTGCTGGTCCCGAAGTCACAGATGATGATAGCGCCACCGCCACTGCCGCCAAGATCACCGGTGTTGATGTCAAGACCATCCGTGAGAACTACCGTAAAGGCGCCAAGCCCGAGGGCAAGGTCCTGAACGCGGTCATTATCGCCCGGCAGATCTACAACGGAACCTTCCGCAAGGCTACTGTTGCTGCCGAACAGGCGTAATCTTCACAAAGAGAACTTCTTCGGGAGTTCTCCTTTTTAGTATCAAAAAGGTGGGGTCCCTACCGGGAACACCCACCTTTTTCAGAGATGATGCATAAAGTTTTACTTATTTGTTCTCAAATTGTTCTCAGTTCTCATTTTTTGAGTACTTCAGAACGTTGAAACGCCTTATTCTGCGTCGTTCTTGTTGTCGATAGGTTTCATCGTCGGGAAGAGCAGGACATCGCGGATCGTGGCGGAGTCTGTCAGCAACATGATCAACCGGTCCAGGCCGAAGCCCAGGCCGCCGGTCGGCGGCATACCGTATTCCAGCGCGTTAATGAAGTCTTCGTCCACTTCGGCGTGGATGCCCTGGGAGGCGCGCAGCGCCACCTGGTCCTCAAACCGCTTCCGCTGGTCGATCGGGTCGTTCAGTTCGCTGAACGCGTTGCCCATCTCGTGGCCGGTGATGAAGAACTCAAAGCGTTCCGTCAGGGCGGGATTCTCTGGCTTGCGCTTGGCCAGCGGGGAAATCTCTACCGGATAGTCGATGATGAAGGTCGGCTGGACCAGCGTCGCTTCGACATACTCGTCGAACAGGGCCGCCAGGCAGTCGCCGCGGCTCGCGTCCTTCTCGACATGCACACCGCGCTTGTCGCAGATCGCGCGGGCTTCCTCGTCGCTCTGCCACGCGGCGTAATCCTCACCGCAGGCTTCCTTCACGGCGTCCGTCATGGTAATCCGCTTCCACGGCGCCTTCAGGTGGATCACCTGTCCCTGGTACTCCACGTCCGTGGTTCCCAGGGCCTTCAGCGCGACGAACTCGTACAGCTGCTCGACCATTTCCATGATCTCGCGGTAATCTGCGTAGGCCTGGTAGGTCTCCACGGAGGTGAATTCCGGGTTATGGGTGGCGTCCATACCTTCATTCCGGAAAATCCGGCCCACTTCGTACACGCGCTCAAAGCCGCCGACGATCAGGCGCTTCAGGTACAGTTCCGTCTCAATCCGCAGGAACATGTCCAGGTTCAGCGCGTTGTGATGCGTCCGGAAGGGCCGCGCGCTGGCGCCGATCTCCAGGGTATGCAGCACCGGCGTGTCCACTTCAATATAGCCGCGCCCGTCCAGGAACTCCCGCACGGCAGCAATGATCCGGCTTCTCTTCCGGAAGGTATCCCGCACCTCGGGGTTCACGATCATGTCCACGTAGCGCTGGCGGTAGCGCAGGTCGGTATCCACCAGTCCGTGGAACTTCTCCGGCAGGACCTTCAGGCTCTTGCACAGGAGCTTTACCTCGGTGGCATGGACGGAGATTTCCCCGGTCTGCGTGCGGAAAACAGTTCCCTTCACGCCGAGGATATCGCCGATATCGTCCTGCTTGAACGCGGCATAGGATTCCTCGCCCACGTCGTCCCGGCGCACATAGATCTGGATATCGCCTTCGCCGTCCAGCAGGTGAGCGAAGGACGCTTTTCCCATCACCCGGCGGCTCGTCATACGGCCCGCGATGGAAACTTCCTTCCCTTCCAGCTCGTCAAAGCCGTTCAGGATCGCGGTGCTCCGGTGGGTCACCGCGTACCGGGTGATCTCATAGGGATTTTCCCCGGCGTCCAGCAGCTTCTGGAGCTTCTGGCGGCGGATAATCTCCTGCTCGGTCAGTGGCGGGGTCAGCGGGGTAACGGGATAATCTGCCATGTTCTTTCAATCCTTTATCACAGTTTCTTGATGGACATAATCTTGTAGCGGAGGGTTCCGGCCGGGATCGTGATCGTCACGGTCTGGTTCCGCTTGGCGCCGAGCAGCCCGGCACCGACAGGGCTTTCATTGGAGATCTTGTCTGCCATGGGATCTGCCTCATTGGCGCCGACGATCGCGTATTCGTAGGTTTCGCCTTCGTCCAGGTCCTTGACCTTGACGACGGTGCCGATGGAAACGCGTTCGGTGGTGATCTCGTCGTCCGCTACGACGGTGGCGGTGCGGATGGTGGCCTGCAGACGGGTGATCTGTTCCTCCACCTTCGCCTGTTCCTTCTTGGCTTCGTCGTACTCAGCGTTCTCGCTCAGGTCTCCGAAACCGCGGGCCACCGCGATCTGGTCACTGATTTCATTCCGGCGGACTGAAATCAGGTAGTCCAGCTGCTCCTCCAGCTTTTTCAGACCGCTCTCGGTCAGAATCGTTCCCTTTTCCTCTGCCATGGGTAAATCAGGCTCCTTTCACATACAAGAAACACCCTGTCGCCGTCCACGGAGCACAAGGTGTTTCCGAAATCTTCTGAGGGTAAGCGGATTATACCCGTTTTGCCCTTCCTTGTCAAATACCGTAAAACCGGTAGGTTCCCCGCGCTGCCGCTTACTTTTTCAGCAGGTCCAGCGCGGTCTGCAGCAGGTCCCCGACCGTATTGGCCTTCCGGACCGCCATCTTGATTCCTTCCTTTTCCAGAAAGTTCAGCTTATGGTCCTTGTTCTGCTCAAACCACTCCATCAAAAGCTTCAGATCCTCGTCGCTCATTTTTTCTTTCCCCTTTTCATTCACCCGGGACCGGTCTTTCCCTCCGGTGTCGTTCCGGCCAGGTCCGGATGAAAAAACTTACTCTTCCTTTTCCAGTTCCAGGATAATCAGCTCACACGGGTTTCCGATCCGCGGAACCCGCGGTTTCGCGCCGTTCGTCATCCCGCGGGAGATGATCATCCTCCCGCCGTCGTGCACGCCGTGTGTCAGCTTCGGAAAAAGGCCCTGGCCCGGCGCGTACAGCCCCCTGCCGCTGATCTGGATCTGACCGCCGTGGGCGTGCCCGCACAGCGTCAGGTCGATGTTCTTCCCGCGCACGTAGTCCCTGTACATTTCCGGATGATGGCACATCAGGATCCGGAATCCGCCTTCCTTTTCAAAGCGGTCCAGGAAAGCCGTGTCGGGAACCCGGTCTGCCGAGCTGCTCAGTCCGCCGATCCGGATTCCGCGGAATACGCAATCCGCGTTGTCCAGCAGTTCCACCCTGCTTTCCCGGACTATCCGCAGGAATTCCTCCTTCCGGCGGTACTTCCGCTCGTGGTTACCGATCGAATAAAACACCCGCGTCACTTCGGGAACCTCCCGGATGAACCGCGCCGCGTTTTCGTTGTTCCGGCGGTGCCGGTCCACCAGGTCCCCGGGAATCAGCACGGCGTCGCAGCGGGCGAACTCCTCCATCACGTCGTCAAACGTGCTGGAGTGTATGTCGGACGCGACCGCGAGCCGCAGCTTCTCCGGGATCTTTGCCGACCGGATGGTATGCACTGTCCGGATTCTTTTCATGCCGCGGCCTCCGTCCTGCGGGCCTTCGGCTTTCCGTTCCGGTACAGATACAGGAGCAGGAACCCGCCGGCGATCAGCATCGCCGCGAAAAGCACGCAGCCCGTGGCGACCGGGCGGATCAGGATGTCCGCCTGGTGCCCCAGTACGACGGACGATTCCAGGATCATTTTCGGGATTCCCAGCAGGCTGACCATGATGAACCCCGCGATGACGGACAGTCCGGCGCCCGCGGCGGCCGTGCCGAAATACTTCAGGCCCAGCCGCGTCTTCCGGGCGGTCAGCAGCGCGATCAGCCCGGCCAGGGCCAGGCAGAAGGCCGCCCCGGCCAGCGGCAGCTGACCGAGCAGCCGGATCGCTGACGGCAGGTCGATCCGTTTCCGGATGAACTTCAGCCCCAGCGTGATCAGCGCCTTCCGCACGGGCATCAGGGTTTCATGAATGGTTTTCTCGATCGCGCCGGCCGCTTCCCCGGCCCTCTCCGCAGCGTTCTCCCCGGCGGCTTCCATGTTCTCCGCGATAGCGTTCTCCAGTTCCGCGGAAGACCACTCCGGAACGTCGCCGATCACGCCCTCGTTGACGATGCGCGTCCACCACCGGGCGTATTCCTGGTCCAGTTCCCGGATGGTTTCCTCCGTAATCGTTCCGGTCACAGCGTCCGTGGAAAAGGCGTATTCCTCCGCCAGCTCCCGGATGCGCGCGTCAATCTTTTCCTTCTGCTCCCGCACGACGCTGTCGCTGACGGACGCTCTGACATGCAGGTCCTCGGAGGACAGCGCCGTGCCGGCGCCCGCCGACATGATTGTCACCGCCAGCGTCCCGGCCAGCATAAAGGCCAGGATCCAGGCCAGGGCGCGTGAAAGCGCGCATGGATTCTTCTGTCCGCTCATGCTGTCACCGCCAGTTTGATCAGGATTCCGATCAGCTTCCGGATCACCGGGCTGTACCGGATCATGGCCCAGGCCAGCAGGCCTGTCAGCGGCAGCGCCGCCGCGAGGGGCATCAGGTAAACCAGCGTCCCGCGCTTTTTTCCCTTCTCAGTGCTCACTCTTCCGGGTCCGCTCCCTTCTCCGGTGTCTCCGCTGCTGGTTGTCGTCCTTCATGGGCGCTCCACCCCGCAATTCCAGCAGGCGGTCTCTCAGTTGCGCCGCGCGCTCGAACTCCAGTCCCTTCGCGGCGGCGAGCATTTCGTCCTCAATGCGGCGCATCAGGGCGTCGCGTTCCTCTTCTGTCAGCACAGCGGAGGAGGTTTCCTCCACCTTCTTCGTAATCTCAAGCACGGAGCGGATCGCGTTCCGTACGCTTTCCGGCGTGATTCCGTGGCGCTCGTTGTAAGCCTGCTGCAGCGCCCGGCGGCGGTTGGTCTCGGACATGGCCTTCGCCATGCTCTCCGTCAGCGTGTCGCCGTACAGGATGACCCGTCCGTCCACATTACGCGCCGCGCGTCCGATGGTCTGGATCAGGGAGGTCTCGCTGCGCAGGAAGCCTTCCTTGTCCGCGTCCAGGATCGCGACCAGCGCGACCTCGGGCAGGTCCAGGCCTTCCCGCAGCAGGTTGACGCCAACCAGCGCGTCAAACGCGCCCAGCCGCAGGTCCCGCAGCAGCTCCATCCGCTCGATCGTCTGGATATCGCTGTGCAGGTAGCGGACCTTGATGTCCAGCTCCTTCAGATAGTCCGTCAGGCTTTCCGCCATGCGCTTGGTCAGCGTGGTGACCAGGACGCGCTCGCCTTTTTCGGTAACCTTCCGGATTTCACCCACCAGGTCGTCCACCTGTCCGGTCGCCTTCCGGAGGACGACCTCCGGATCCAGCAGGCCGGTCGGCCGGATGATCTGCTCCACGACCTGCTGTGCCCTCTCCCGCTCATAGGGGCCCGGTGTAGCCGAAACGAACACGGTCTGCCCGATCCGGCTCTCAAACTCACTGAACAGGAGGGGCCGGTTGTCGTAGGCCGAAGGCAGGCGGAAGCCATAGCTGACCAGCGTATCCTTCCGGGCGCGGTCGCCGTTGTACATCGCGCGGATCTGGGGCACCGTCACGTGGCTTTCGTCAATCATCACCAGGAAGTCCCCGGTAAAGTAGTCCAGAAGGGTGTAAGGCGCGTCGCCGGGCTTCCGGCCGTCGAAATACCGGGAATAGTTCTCGATTCCCTGGCAGTAGCCGATTTCCCGCATCATCTCGATGTCGTACCGGGTCCGCTGGGCAATCCGCTGGGCTTCCAGCAGCTTGCCTTCCGCCTCGAACTCCTCAATCCGCTGCTTCAGGTCCTTCTCGATTTCGGCGATATGCTCCTCCATATGGGCGGGATCTGTGGCGTAATGCGTGGCGGGAAACAGCGCCGCGTGTTCCAGGGTGGCGAGCACGTGGCCGCTGACCGCCTCGATCTGGGAAATCCGCTCGATCTCGTCCCCGAAAAGCTCCACCCGGATCGCCTTCTGGTTTTCACCGGCGGGGATGATCTCGATCACGTCCCCGCGCACGCGGAAGGTTCCGCGCTCGAAATCCGTGTCGTTCCGGTCGTACTGGATGTCGATCAGGTCACGGATCAGCTGCTGCCGCCCGTATTCCATCCCGGGCCGCAGGGAAATCATCTGCCCTTCATATTCTGAGGGGTCTCCCATGGAATAGATGCAGCTGACCGAAGCGACGATGATCACGTCCTTCCGCTCCCGCAGCGCGGCGGTAGCGGAATGGCGGAGCCGGTCGATCTCGTCGTTGATGGAGGCGTCCTTCTCGATATAGGTGTCGGAGGAAGCGATATAGGCTTCCGGCTGGTAGTAGTCGTAATAGGATACGAAATATTCCACCCGGCTGTCCGGGAAAAAAGCCCGCAGTTCGCTGCACAGCTGGGCCGCCAGCGTTTTGTTGTGGGCGATGACCAGCGTCGGTTTCTGCACCTTCTCGATCACGGAAGCCATGGTGAAGGTCTTGCCGCTTCCGGTCACGCCGAGCAGGATCTGGTTCTTCAGCCCGTCCCGGATTCCCGCCGCCAGCGCCTCGATCGCCTCGGGCTGGTCCCCGGAAGGCTGGTACGGCGCTTTTAGCACAAACTTGTCCATGCTTTTTCCTCGTCTTTGGGATATCGCAGGGTAATGATCTGCCCGTCCTGCGCGGCCCAGGTTTTCTCAAATATCTGCCGGGTCTCCGGAATATATTCCTCCGGATCCTCCAGGCTGGTGCTGAAGTGCGTCAGCAGCAGCGCGGCGGGCTGCGCCTTCCGGGCGATCTCCGCCGCTTCCGAAAACATCATATGGTGGTTTTTCAGCGCCTGCGGCCGCTTGTCCTCTGTTCCGTACATGCCTTCGAGGATCAGCAGGTCCGCGTCCGGCGTATATCTTTCCAGTGTCTCACACGGACGGGTATCGGTGGAGAACACCACTGTGATTCCCTTCCGCTTTTTCCCCTGGACATCCTCCGGGCGGATCTTCTTCAGGCCGATCCGGAGGGTTTCCCCTTCCTGCAGCCGTTTCCAGTCGCGCTGGGGAATGCCGAGCGCTTCTGCCTTTTCCGGATCGAACACGGCGCTGCGGGGAAGCGTCATCCGGTACCCGAAGCAAGGAATGCCGCCATGGTCCACCGGAAACGCCCGGATATCCAGACCGATCGCTTCCAGTTCCGTTCCCTCCGGGGGCAGCTCATGCAGCAGCACCGGGAAGCTCAGCGGCGGAACGATGACGCACAGCCCTTCGACGACCCGCTTCAGTCCCCGCGGGCCCCAAATATGGAAGGCATCCTGCTTGCCGGCCTTCTCCAGGCTCAGAAGAAGCCCGGCCAGTCCGGTGCAGTGGTCGCCGTGGAAATGGGTCAGCAGCAGGCCTTCCAGGCAGCGGAACCCCCAGCCGAGGCGGCGGATTCCGACCTGGGTGCCTTCCCCGCAGTCAATCAGCAGCGATCGTCCGTTTACGCGGACATACAGGGAGGACAGCGCCCGGTCCGCCAGCGGCAGCGTGCCGCCGGTTCCCAGCGTGCAGCATTCCAGCATCCGTCTCCCCTCCCTGAATCCTATAATCATCCATATATATCATACTCCCAAACCCGCTGTTTCGCAAGGGAATGATGGGCGGAGCGATGGAGACTATGCATAATTTTCATCAATAATGCGTTTATATGCATCTTTTTTGCATAAGCAGGTTTTCCGATTGTTTTCTCATTGTATCTGTGTAAATAACCCTTGACAACCCTGTCCTCCGGGTGTATAGTCCCTGCATAATCATGCACGAAGGAGGTTTCCCCATGAACAAAGCGGAAATCAAAAAGGTCGTCCTCGCCTACTCCGGCGGTCTCGATACGTCCATCATCATTCCCTGGCTGAAGGAGAATTACAACAATCCCGAAATCATCGCCGTTTCCGGTGACGTCGGCCAGGGCACGGAACTGGACGGCCTGGAGGAAAAGGCCCTGAAGACCGGCGCCTCCAAGCTCTATATCCTGGACCTGACCGACGAGTATGTCAATGAGTATATTATCCCGACCATGAAAGCCGGCGCCGTTTATGAGGATTACCTCCTCGGCACCAGCCACGCCCGGCCCTGCATCGCCAAGGGCCTGGTCGAGATCGCGAAGAAGGAAGGCGCGGACGCCATCTGCCACGGCTGCACCGGCAAGGGAAACGACCAGGTCCGGTTTGAACTTGCGGTCAAGCACTTCGCGCCCGATATGAAAATCATCGCTCCCTGGCGGGAGTGGAGCATCCAGTCCCGGGATGAGGAGATCGACTACGCCGAGGCACACAACATCCCGCTGAAGATCACCCGGGAAACCAATTACTCCAAGGACAAGAACCTCTGGCACCTGAGCCATGAGGGCCTGGACCTGGAGGATACCGGCAACGAACCGCAGTACGAGAAGCCCGGCTTCCTTGAAATGGGCGTCTCCCCGATCGACGCGCCGGACACCCCCACCTACATCACGATCGACTTTGAGCAGGGCGTTCCCGTCGCGCTGGACGGGGAAAAGATGTCCGCCAAGAACATCATCCTGAAGCTGAACGACCTGGGCGGCAAGAACGGTATCGGCATCATCGACATCGTCGAGAACCGGCTGGTCGGCATGAAGTGCCGCGGCGTGTATGAGACGCCCGGCGGCACCATCCTCTACAAGGCGCACGAAGCGCTGGAATCCGTCTGCCTGGACAAGCTGACCATGCATGAAAAACAGAAGCTGTCCATTACGTTCGCTGAGCTGGTTTACAACGGCCTGTGGTTCTCCCCCCTGCGGGAGGCGCTTTCCGCCTTTGTCGACAAGACCCAGGAAAAGGTAACCGGCAAAGTGAAGCTCAAGCTCTACAAGGGCAACATCATCAAGGCCGGCGTCTGGAGCGATTATTCCCTCTATTCCGAGGATATCGCCACCTTCGGCGCCAGCGATTACAACCAGAAGGACTCCGCCGGTTTTATCACCCTCTTCGGCCTGCCGACCAAGGTGCAGGCGCTGGTGGACGCGGCCAACGCGAAGAAGTAAGGCCGGCCTTCCGGCCTATGCCAATCCCGCCTTTTCCCGGCGGGATTGGTGTTGTTTTAATCAACGCATGAAACGGAGCATTTCCACCATGACGAAAGTGTTTATTGACGGCAGTGCCGGCACAACCGGCCTGCGGATCCGGGAGCGGCTGGAAGGCCGGGAAGATCTTTCCCTGATTACCCTTCCGGAGGAACTCCGCAAGGATCCGGCCGCCCGGAAAGACGCCCTGGACACCGCGGATATCGCCTTCCTCTGCCTGCCGGACGCGGCGGCCGTGGAAGCCGTATCGCTGGTTTCCTCTCCGGACACCGTCATCATCGATACCTCCACCGCGCACCGCACGTCGGACGCCTGGGCCTACGGATTCCCGGAGCTCGCCGGCCAGCGGGAAAAGATCGCCGCGTCGAAGCGGATCGCGAACCCCGGCTGCCACGCCAGCGGATTTATCGCGCTGGTCGCGCCGCTGGTTTCCGCCGGCCTGATCGCCCCGGACGCGCGGCTCTCCTGCTTTTCCCTGACCGGGTATTCCGGCGGCGGAAAGAAGATGATCGCGGATTACGAATCCCCGGACCGGGACCCGCTCCTGGACGCTCCGCGGCAGTACGGCCTCGGCCAGGCCCATAAGCACCTGCCGGAGATGGCGAAAGTCTGCGGCCTGGAAAACGCCCCGGTCTTCTGTCCGATCGTCGCGCCCTATTACGCCGGCATGGAGGTCACGGTTTCGCTGACCTGTGCCGACACGTCCGCTTCCCCGGAGCAGATCCGGGAAGTATACCGGGATTACTACCGCGCCGGCCTGATTGCCCTGAAAGAGCAGGCGGACGAAAGCGGTTTCCTGTCCGCTTCGGCTTATGCCGGCCGGGACGACATGGAAGTCGCGGTGTTCGGAAACGGGGACCGGATCCTGCTGGTTTCCCGGTTTGACAACCTGGGCAAGGGCGCGTCCGGCGCCGCGATCCAGAATATGAACCTGGTGCTCGGGCTGGATGAGGGCACCGGGCTGGTGAGGTAAGCGGATGGAACTGATGGAAGAGATACAGATCGTTCCCATGACCGAGGAGGACTACGACGACGTCCGCGCGCTGTGGATGACGATCCGCGGTTTCGGCATCCGGGCCTTGGACGACTCCCGGGAGGATATCGGCCGGTTCATTCGCCGTAACCCGACCACCAGCGTCGTGGCCAAAGCGGGAGACCGGATCATCGGATCCATCCTCTGCGGGTCGGACGGCCGCCAGGGCGCCCTCTACCATGTCTGCGTCGCGCGGGACTACCGCCGCCGCGGCATCGGCACCCACATGGTCGGCTACTGCATGCATAAGCTGAAGGAGATGGGCATCAACAAGGTGTCCCTGATCGCCTTCACGGCGAACGACGCGGGCAACGCCTTCTGGAATCATATCGGCTGGACCCGCAAATCCGACGTGAACTATTATGAGTTTATCCTGAACGACAAAAACATTACGCGCTTTATAGGAGAAGAGGAATGAAGATTCGCAGAATTCCCGGCGGCGTGACCGCCGCCAAAGGTTTTCGGGCTTCCTGCTGCGCCGCCGGAATCAAGTACCAGGGCCGCACGGATATGGCCATGATCGCCGCGGACGTTCCCTGCGCCGTGGCCGGCACCTTTACCTCCAATCTGGTCAAGGCGGCCCCCGTGCTCTGGGACATGGACGTCGTGTATAAACAGAAGCAGGCCCAGGCCGTCGTGGTCAACGCGGGCATCGCGAACGCCGCCACCGGCGAGGCGGGCATGGACCTGTGCCGGAAATCCGCGGACTGTGCGGCGGCGGAACTGGGAATCCCGGCTTCCTCCGTGCTGCTGGGTTCCACCGGCGTTATCGGCCCCGTCATCCCCCTGGACCGGATTTCATGCGGCATCACGCAGCTGGCCGCTTCCCTGTCCGATACGCGGGAAGCCGGCACCGCCGCCAGCAAGGCCATCATGACCACGGATACCGTGAACAAGGAATTTGCTGTCGCCTTTGACCTTCCGTCCGCGGACGGGTCCGGCACGGTTACCGTGCACCTGGGCGGCATGAGCAAGGGTTCCGGCATGATCCATCCGAACATGTGCACCATGCTCGGCTACATCACCACCGACTGCGCCATTGATCAGTCCCTGCTGCAGCACGCGCTGTCCGCGGTCGTGAAGGACACCTTCAACATGATTACCGTGGACGGAGATACCAGCACCAACGATACCCTGCTGGTGCTTTCCAGCGCCCTGGCGGGCAACGCTCCCATCCTCGAAGCGGATGAAAGCTACAGCCTGTTCCGCGACGCCCTGTATTCGGTCTGCCGGGACCTGGCGGTCACCATGGCCGGGGACGGCGAAGGCGCCACCCACCTGATCGAGATGCGCGTGTGCAACGCCGACACGAAGGAAAACGCGCAGGCGCTGGCCCGCTCCGTGGCCGGATCCAGCCTGGTCAAGGCCATGGTTTTCGGAAAGGACGCCAACTGCGGCCGGATCCTCTGCGCGCTGGGCTATGCCGGCCCGTATTTCGATCCCGCCGTGATCGAACTGTACATGAACGGCGAGAGCGATACGATCTGCTTCTATAAGGATGGCCGGGTCCAGGAGTTTGACGAGGACCGCGCCCTGAAGGTCATGTCGGAGCATGACGTCCGCTTCACCGCCGACATGAAGATGGGCACCTGCGAAGCCACCGCCTGGGGCTGCGACCTGACCTACGACTACGTCAAAATCAACGGCGACTACCGCTCTTAAAGCCCGTTGAATCCGGAATTCCCGCGGTGCCGGGAAGACTCGAAAGGGGCCGTCCCTCCGGCTGTCATCCTGAAGTTTCGAACGCCTGGAAAACGAGCCAGTGTGCTCGTTTTCAGTGAGAAACGGGCGGAAGCCCCAAGGTTTGGCCGAAGACCGGAGTGAAGGATCTCATCGGCTCGTCAATAATTCTCGCTTGAGGTGTGTTATGGATAAGAATCTCACCAACATGGAACGCGCGGAAGTCCTGACTTCCGCCCTCCCCTACATCCGCCAGTACACCGGCAAGGTCGTCGTGGTCAAGTACGGCGGCAACGCCATGATCAACGAGCAGCTCAAGGAGCAGGTCATGGAGGACATCGTCCTCCTGTGGCTGATCGGCGTCCAGGTTGTGCTCGTCCACGGCGGCGGCCCGGAGATCAACGACCTGATGGACCGCCTGGGCAAGAAGCCGGAGTTCGTCAACGGCCTGCGGGTCACGGACAAGGAAACCATGGACATCGTCCAGATGGTCCTGGCCGGCAAGATCAACAAGACGCTGGTTAACCTGCTGGAAATGAAGGGCGGCAAAGCGGTCGGCCTGTCCGGCATGGACGGGCGCCTGCTCCAGTGCGGCATCAAGGATGAGCGCCTGGGCTTCGTCGGGGAAATCCAGAAGGTGCACATCGATCCGGTCACCGACCTGTTGAGCAAGGGGTATATTCCGGTGGTTTCCACCGTCGGCTGCGACAAATCCGGCAACGCCTACAACATCAACGGCGACACCGCGGCAGCCTACATCGCCGGCGCGCTGAACGCCCAGACGCTGATCATGATGACAGATATTGCCGGCGTGCTCGGCAACAAGGACGATCCGTCCACGCTGATCCCCGAGATCTCCCTGGACGATCTTCCCTCCCTGTACGAGAAGGGCACGATCTCCGGCGGCATGATTCCGAAGGTCGAATGCTGCGCCACCGCGATTTCCCGAGGCGTGAAGAACGTGGTCATCATGGACGGACGTGTTCCCCACTCCATCCTGATGGAGCTTCTCACCGATGAAGGCGCCGGCACCCGTTTCTCCGGTTCCCAGCCCCGCTACGAAGACCGCAAGGCCGGCTGGGAGTAATCTCAGGAGGTGAATCCTTTGAACATTATCGAAATCGACAACACCTACGTCGCGGGAACCTACAAGCGCTTCCCGATCGAAATCGTCTCGGGCAAAGGCTCCCTGGTCACCGACGTCAACGGAAAGCAATACATCGACATGGGTTCCGGCATCGCAGTGACCTCCTTCGGCATCGCCGATGACGAATGGATCGCCGCCGTCGAAAAGCAGATCCGTTCCGTCCAGCATATGTCCAACCTCTACTACACCGAGCCCTGCGCGCTGCTGGCGAAGGCGCTGTGTGAAAAGGCCGGCATGAAGAAGGTCTTCTTCGGCAATTCCGGCGCCGAAGCCAACGAATGCGCGATCAAGGTTGCCCGGAAGTGGGCGGCGGAGCATAAAGGGCCTGCCTGTTCCACGATCGTGACGCTGGAAAACAGCTTCCACGGCCGTACGCTGACCACCCTGGCGGCCACCGGCCAGGAGCACTACCATGAGCTTTACCAGCCGCTGACGCCCGGTTTCGCCCATATTCCCGCCGGGGACCTGGACGCGCTGAAGAAGCTGAACGCCAATAGCACCGTCGCCGCGGTCCTGATCGAGTGCGTGCAGGGGGAAGGCGGCGTGATTCCGCTGGATCCGGCGTTCGCTTCCGCCCTGGAACAGTATGTGAAGGCAAACGATATCCTCCTGATGGTCGACGAGGTGCAGACCGGCAACGGCCGTTCCGGGAAGATGTACGCCTATATGAATTACGGCCTGCATCCGGATGTCGTCACCACCGCCAAGGGCCTCGCCGGCGGCCTCCCGATGGGCGCCGCCCTGCTGGGCGAAAAGGTGAAGGATATCTTCTCTTACGGGGACCACGGTTCCACCTTCGGCGGCAACCCGGTCGCCGCGGCGGCCGCGCTCTCCGTGGTGAACCGCCTGACGGACGAATTCCTCGCGGAAGTCTCCGCGAAATCCGCGCTTTTGCGGAGCCTGCTCGAAGGCGCGCCCGGGATTGAGTCCGTTTCCGGCATCGGCCTGATGCTCGGCCTCAAAACCGCGAAGCCCGCGTCCGAAGTTGTTTCCGCCTGCATGGAGCGCGGCGTCCTCTGCCTCACGGCCAAGGACAAGGTCCGGCTCCTGCCCGCCCTGAACATTCCCGAATCCCTGCTCCGCCAGGCCGCGGAAACCATCCTCGACGTTTGCAAAACTTAAATCCCCGGCATATTCAACCTTGATTCTGAAATGAATGCCCCTTCCAAAGCGCAGCAAAGGGTTGTGGGGCGAAGTCCCGCCACCTAACTAATCCCCGTCCCCCCGCAAAAGGCTGTTTCAATAAGCAGTTCCTTCTTTGCGGGGAAGGGGTGTAGGGGAAAGGGTTAAGAATAATCCACGGAGGTAATGCCCGATGGCATACTTGGTCCTGAGCAACGGCAAGGTCTTCGAAGGCCGCCGCATCGGCGCGCCGGTCAACCGCATCGGCGAACTCGTCTTCACCACCGGCATGGAAGGCTACCTGGAAACCCTGACCGATCCGAGCTATTACGGCCAGATCGTCACCCAGACCTTCCCCCTGATCGGCAACTACGGCGTCATCGAAGAGGACTTCGAGGGCACCAGCGCCCTGTTCGGCTATATCGTGCGCGAACTTTGCGACACGCCGTCGAACTTCCGCTCCTCGGCCCCGTTGAACGATTACCTGGTCGCCCACGGCATACCCGGCCTGTGCGGCGTCGATACCCGGGAGATCGTCCGCATCACCCGGGAAGAGGGCGTCATGAACGCCATGATCTGCGACGAGGTCCCCGCGGACCTCAGCGAAATCCGCGCCTTTGCCGTCCGCGACGCCGTGGATTCCGTCTCGTCCAATGACCATTACACCTGCCCGGCGGAAGGACAGGAGATCTGCCGCGCCGCCCTCATCGATTACGGCGCGAAGCACAACATCATCCGCAGCCTCCAGAAGCGCGGCTGTTCCGTCACGGTCTGGCCCGCCCGGAGTACCGCGGAGGAAATCCTCGCCTCGAACCCGGACGGCATCATGCTGTCCAACGGGCCTGGGGATCCGAAGGAGAACACCTTCTGCATTGAGCAGCTGAAAAAGCTGATCGGCCGGAAGCCGGTCTTCGGCATCTGCCTGGGCCACCAGCTGGCCGCCCTCGCCCTCGGCGGGGACACGATGAAGCTGAAGTACGGCCACCGCGGCGGCAACCAGCCCGTACGGGACCTGGCTGCCGGAAGAACTTATATCACCTCCCAGAACCACGGCTACGCTGTCGTGGCGGAATCCCTGAAAGGGATCGGCACAGAATCCTTCCGGAACGCCAACGACGGCAGCTGCGAAGGCATGGATTACCCGTCCGCGAACTGCTTCACAGTCCAGTTCCATCCCGAGGCTGCCTCAGGTCCGCGCGACACCGCGGTTCTGTTCGATCGTTTTGTGGAAAGGATGGTGAACCGGAATGCCTAAGGATCCGTCCATCCGGAAGGTTCTCGTCATTGGTTCCGGCCCCATTGTCATCGGCCAGGCGGCCGAGTTTGACTACGCCGGCGCCCAGGCCTGCCGCGTCCTGAAACAGGAAGGCATCAACGTGGTCCTGGTGAACTCCAACCCCGCCACGATTATGACCGACCAGCACCTGGCTGATGAAATTTACCTGGAGCCGCTCAACGCCGCCACCGTCCGCCGGATCATCGAAAAGGAACGCCCGGACGGCCTGATCGCCGGCCTCGGCGGCCAGACCGGCCTGACCCTCGCCATGCAGCTCAGCAAGGACGGCACGCTGGATGAATTCGGCGTCCGCCTGCTGGGAACCCCGATCGAGGCCATCGAGAAGGCGGAAGACCGGGAGAAGTTCCGGGATACGATGCTGTCCATCCATCAGCCCTGCGTGCCTTCCGAAATCGCGGAAAACCTGGAGGACGCGATGAAGGCCGCGGAGGACATCGGCTATCCGGTCATCATCCGCCCCGCCTATACCCTTGGCGGCAGCGGCGGCGGCATCGCGGAAAACGAGGAGGAAATGCGCCAGATTGCCCGCGCGGGCCTGGACGCCTCCCCCATCACCCAGATCCTGGTGGAAAAGTGCATCTCCGGCTGGAAGGAGATCGAGTTTGAAACCATGCGCGACGCGGCCGGCAACGTCATCGCCGTCTGCTCCATGGAAAACGTGGACCCCGTGGGCATCCACACCGGCGACAGCGTCGTCGTCGCCCCGGCCCTGACCCTGTCCGACAAGGAATACCAGATGCTGCGTTCCGCGTCCCTGGACATCATCAGCGCCATCGGCATCGTCGGCGGCTGCAACTGCCAGTTTGCCCTGAACCCCGACTCCTTCGAATACGCGGTCATCGAGGTCAATCCCCGCGTCAGCCGCTCCTCCGCCCTGGCCAGCAAGGCCACCGGCTACCCGATCGCCAAGATTACCACCCGCCTGGCCCTGGGCTACGCCCTGGACGAGATCGCCAACGATATCACCGGCAAGACCTGCGCCTGCTTCGAGCCCACGGTCGACTACGTGGTCGTCAAGTTCCCGAAGTGGCCCTTTGACAAGTTCTACGGATCCTCCCGCCGCCTGGGCACGCAGATGAAAGCCACCGGCGAGGTCATGGCCATCGGCCAGCGCTTCGAGGAAGCCCTGATGAAGGCCGTCCGCGGCGCGGAGATCTCCCTGGATACGCTGAACGCCCAGCCGCTGACGGACGAGCCGATCCGCGAGCGACTGGCCCGCCAGGATGACCGCCGGCTCTTCACGGTCTTTGAGGCCCTGAAGCAGGGGATCTCCGTGGACGAGATCTTCGACATCACGAAGATCGACCGCTTCTTCCTGTTCCGTCTCCGCGCCATGGCGGACCTGGAAACGCGGACTGCCGGAAAAGGCCTGCAGCCCGGGGATTATGAAGCCTTCAAGAAGATGGGCTATCCGGATACCGCCATCATGCGCATTACCGGAGCGAAGGACGTTCCCGGCTGGCAGCTCAGCTACAAGATGGTGGATACCTGCGCGGCCGAGTTCGCCGCGGAAACCCCGTATTTCTATTCCTGCACGGACAAGGACTGCGAGTCCCGGAACCTGAAGCGCTCCGGACGCCCCGTAGTCATGGTCCTGGGATCCGGCCCGATCCGGATCGGCCAGGGCATCGAGTTCGACTATTCCTCGGTCCACTGTGTCTGGACGCTGCGCCGGATCGGCTACGACGTGGTGATCGTCAACAATAACCCGGAAACCGTCTCCACCGACTATGACACCGCCGACCGGCTCTATTTCGAGCCGCTGACGCCGGAGGACGTCATGAACGTCATCGCCGTGGAGAAGCCGATCGGCGTCGTGGTCGCCTTCGGCGGCCAGACGGCCATCAAGCTGACCCAGTTCCTGGATTCCCACGGAATCCGTATTCTCGGAACCTCCGCGGAATCCATCGATATCGCGGAAGACCGCGAGCGCTTTGACGCCCTGCTGGAGAACTTCGGCATCCGCCGTCCCCGCGGCATGGGCGTCCGCACGATGGACGAAGCGATCAACGCCGCGGAGGAACTGGGATATCCGGTCCTGCTCCGCCCCTCCTACGTGATCGGCGGCCAGAACATGACCATTTCCCGCAGCCGGGCGCAGACCGAAGCCTACATGAGCCGGATCCTGGCCGGCGGCATCGAGAACCCGGTACTCGTGGACCAGTACCTGCCCGGGATCGAGCTGGAAGTGGATGTCATATCCGACGGCAAGGACGTCCTGATCCCCGGCATCATGGAGCATATCGAGCGGGCCGGCGTGCACAGCGGCGACTCCATCGCCGTCTATCCGCCCTTCAACCTGACGGAAAAGTTCCAGGAAAAGATCTGCGATATGTCGACGAAGCTGGCCCTCGCCCTGGGCACCAAGGGCCTCGTCAATATCCAGTACCTGATCTTTGACAACGAGCTTTACGTGATCGAGGTCAATCCCCGGGCATCCCGGACCATCCCCTATATTTCCAAAGTCACCGGTGTCCCGATGGTCGACCTGGCCTCCCGCGTCATGCTGGACGAATCCCTGAAGGACCTGGGCTTCGGCACGGGGCTCTACCCCGCCCCGCCCTACTGCGCCATCAAGGTGCCGGTCTTCTCCTTTGAGAAGCTGAACGACGCCGACTCGATTCTCGGTCCGGAGATGAAGTCCACCGGCGAGGTTCTCGGCATCGGCATCACGAAGGCGGAAGCGCTCTTCAAGGGCCTGTCCGCCGCGGGTTTCCATCTCCCCACTGCCCGGGAAAAGGCCGTCACCGGCGTGCTCCTGTCCGTGGAGGATGAGGACTTCCCGGACGCGATCACCGTCGCCAAGCGCTGCTATGACCAGGGCATCAGCGTCTATGCCACAAAGGATACCGCGCGGGCCATTTCCGCGGTCGGCATCCGGGTTACGCCCGTCGCCGACCCGAAGATCAGCGACGAGATCATCGGCCTGATGGAAGGCGGCCAGGTGAACTACATCATCTATACCGGCGCCGTCAAGGACGACACCGTCGGAGATTACACTGTGCTCCACCGCCGGGCCATGGTGCTGGGAATCCCCTGCATGACCTCCCTGGACACCGCCAACGCCCTGATGGACATCCTCGGCTCCCGCTTCTCCCTCGAGAATACCGAGCTCGTCGACATCAACCACATGCGGAAATAAAACTTTCCCCGTTCCGTTTCCGGAACGGGGATTTCTTTGTCAAAATTGAATTTTCAAAACGGTTGCCGTTTATATTTCGCAGTCCTTCGGGGGACTCTGAAGGCTGTGGGGCGAAGCCCGGCCACCAATTTTTCCCCGTCTCCGTGCCACACTGGCAGCATGTTCATTCATGATACTGCACGGAGAAGGGGTGTAGGGAAAGAGGTTCCTCCTCCCATTTATTTCATCTCTTCCGCCAGCTTCTCAATCTGCTCCTGATTCTCTTCGCTCACCGCGGACAGAATCCTGACCGTCGTCTCCGCGAACGTAATCTCCTTCAGCCCTTCCAGCATACCCTTCATGACCTTCGCCGCCGTCGGCGCCCAGCTGCCGTTCTCAATCAGGCCGATCTTCCGCCCGCGGAATCCGCGCTCGACCAGGTGGTCGATGAACTGCTTCATGAACGGGAAGATCTCCGCGTTGTACGTCGTGGTCGCCAGCACCAGCTTTCCGTAGCGGAACGCGTCCTCGACCGCCTCTGGCATGTCGCACCGGGCCAGGTCGTTGACCGCCACCTTCGGGCAGCCCTTTTCCTTCAGCTTCTCCTCCAGCAGCTTCACGGCCTTTTCCGTATTGCCGTACACCGAGGTGTAGCAGATCACGACGCCCTCACTCTCGACGCCGTAGGCGGACCAGGTCTTATACAGGTCCAGGTAATAGCCGAGGTCCTCCGAAAGCACCGGTCCGTGCAGCGGGCAGATCACCGCGATATCCAGCGCGGCCGCCTTTTTCAGCACCGCCTGCACCTGCATTCCGTACTTTCCGACGATGCCGAAGTAATACCGACGGGCTTCGCAGGCCCAGCCTTCCTCGTCCTCCGCGTCCAGCGCGCCGAATTTGCCGAACGCGTCGGCGGAGAACAGCACCTTGTCCGCACAGTCATAGGTCATGATCACTTCCGGCCAGTGGACCATCGGCGCGGTAATGAACTTCAGCACATGCTTCCCGAGCTCCAGGCTGTCGCCCTCCCCGACCGTGATCCGCCGGTCGGCGTAGTCGCTGCCGTAGAAATTCTTCATCATCGTGAACGCTTTCGCGGACGCGACGACCCTGGCTTCCGGATAGGCGTCCATAAACGCGGCGATATTCGCGGAATGGTCCGGCTCCATATGCTGGACGATCAGGTAATCCGGTTTCCGCCCTTCCAGCGCCGTTTCCAGGTTCTCCAGCCATTCCTTTCCGAAATGCCGGTCCACGCTGTCCATCACGGCGATCTTCTCATCCAGGATGATATAGGAATTGTACGCCATACCTTCCGGAACGATATACTGCCCTTCAAACAGATCCAGGTCATGGTCGTTGACGCCGACCCAGCGGATATCCTTCGTAATGCTGCTCATTCGGTGATTCTCCTTTTTCTTCTGTGCCTGAAAACGGTCTTTCAGATTGCTTTGCATTTTACCATATTCTCCCTGCGGGGCGCAAGCTTCCCCGCGCCTCCGGGAACGTCAGAAGCGGCCCTTCTTTCCTTTTCCCCGGTTCAGCAGGTATCCCGCGCCGCCACCGACCAGTCCGCCGATGATATGTGTCAGGTTGGATACGTTGTCCTTCTGCGTCACGCCTTCCCAGATCTGCTGGCCGAGGTAGATCGCCGCAACCAGGATCACCGTCAGCGGGATCTCCCCTTCCCGGAACTCGGTGAAGGAGGTCAGCAGGATGAACGCGAAAACCACGCCG
The DNA here is from genome assembly GCA_024695415.1 of Clostridiales bacterium. Taxonomy (GTDB): domain Bacteria; phylum Bacillota; class Clostridia; order Christensenellales; family Aristaeellaceae; genus Aristaeella. Next base: position 20,445 of record JAILIE010000003.1, read on the forward strand.
CTGGCCCCCAGCAGGTAGGTATTCGGGAAAATCAAGTTGTGGACCAGCCCGGTGATCAGGGCGGTCGCCAGGATGATGATCAGCAGGTTCTTCGCGCCGTACCGTTCCTCCAGCGCCGGGCCGAGCAGCAGGATATAGGCCATGTTCCCCACCAGGTGCGCCGCGTCCGCGTGGCCCAGCACGTGGGTGAACAGCCGCAGGTAGGTCAGCGGATCCGCGAAGTTCGTTCCGCCGGTGGAGAAGAGCAGGTACGTGCTGCGCTTGTCAGTCAGCGCGCCAATCAGCGTCACAAGGGTGCAGAGGATCGCGAAGCAAAGCACCAGCGGTGAATTGAATGTCAGTTTCAGCTTCTTTTTCATGGCGTTTCCGCTCCTTTTCCGGCCCGTCCGGCCTTCCGGCCGGCGTCCGTTTTCCCGGCGTTATCTTATCACGGGTTCTTTTGTGTTTCAATCCGCTTTTTCGTTGCCCTCCGGGGCGTTTTCCGGTATAATTTGTTTATAAACCATGTTAATCTGAAAGGAACCGCAACGAACCGCCATGAATCCTGATCCGCATATTGTCGCCCTGGTTCCCGTTGACACCTATGACCAGCCCGCGGTGGACGCAGCCGTCCGCGCGGGCGTCTGCCTGCTGGGCGGCCTGGACGCTTTCCTCCGTCCGGAGGAGAAAATCCTTCTGAAGCCGAACCTGCTTTCCGGCGCCCTGCCCCAGAAGGCGATCACGACCCATCCCGCGGTCTTCACCGCCGTCGCCACCCTGCTGCAAAAGGATGGCTTCACACACCTCTCCTACGGCGACAGCCCCGGCAATCCGGGCACCACCCCGGAGAAGGCGGCCGCCGTGTCCGGCATCGAAAAAGCGGCGGAAGACCTGGGGATCCCGGCCGCCGATTTTTCCTCCGGCAGCGTCGTCCGTTTTCCGGAAGGAAAGGCCGCCCGCAGCTTCTACCTGTGCAACGGCGTGCAGGAAGCGGACGCGGTGGTCAATATCTGCAAGATGAAAACCCACGCGCTGGAGCGGATTACCGGCGCGGTCAAGAACCTGTACGGCTGCGTCTGCGGCGTGAACAAAGCCGCCGGCCATGCCCAGCACCCGTCCAGCGAATCCTTCGCGGACATGCTGGCGGACCTGAACCGCTGCGTGGCGCCCCGCCTGCATGTCATGGACGGGATCGTCGCCATGGAGGGCAACGGCCCGACCTCCGGTACGCCGGTGTCGATGAACGTACTGCTCTTCTCGGCGGATCCCGTGGCACTGGACGCGGTTTACTGCGCCCTGATCCATTTGGATCCCCGTACGGTCCCGACCTGTGTCAGCGGAGAGAACGCCGGCCTAGGCACCGCGGACTATGCCCGCATCCGGATCCTGACGCCGGACGGGGAAATGTCCATGAAACAGATCCAGGAAAAATACGGCAAGGCGGATTTCGACGTCTCCCGGGACAAGCTCCGGCGCAGCTTCGTCCTGAAGCTCATGCCCCTGCTTCCCTTCCTGCAGCACCGTCCGAAAGTGGACAAAAAAAAGTGCGTCGCCTGCGGCCTGTGCCAGAAAGCCTGCCCCGTTCCGGAAAAGGCAGTCCGTTCCGGCAACGGGCAGAAGGCCGTCTATGATTACAAAAAATGCATCCGCTGCTACTGCTGCCAGGAGATGTGCCCCGCCAAGGCGATCTCGGTCTACCGGAACCCCCTGGCGAAGCTGTTCGGCGGCAAATAAGCGGTCAGATCCGAAGGGAGCCTTGTTTTGAAACAGCTGTGGAAAGAACTGCGCACGTGGCGCAGGGAATGTGTGCTCGGTCCGGCTTTCAAGCTTCTGGAAGCCGTGTTCGAGCTGATCGTTCCGCTGGTCATCGCCCGCCTGGTCGACGAAGGCATCCGCCGGGATGATTCCGGCATGATCTATGCCTGCGCCGGCCTGCTGCTGCTGTTCGCCGTTCTCGGCCTCCTCGCTTCCGTCACCGCCCAGTATTTTGCCGCGCGCGCGGCCATCGGGTATTCCACCGGCCTGCGGCACCGGCTCTTTCAGCATATCCAGACCCTGTCCTACGCGGACCTGGACCGTCTCGGCGCCTCCACCCTGATCACCCGCATGACCGGGGACGTCAACCAGATGCAGACCGGCATCAACCTCGGCCTTCGCCTGCTCCTGCGCTCCCCCTTTGTGGTCTTCGGCGCGATGATCATGGCCTTCACGATCGATACGTCGTCATCCCTGATCTTCCTGGGCGTGATCGCCGTACTGTTCCTGATCGTGTTCGGCATCATCCTCGGTACGATGCCGATGCATAAAAAGGTCCGGGAAGACCTGGACGACGTGACGGCCGCCACCCGGGAGAACCTCTCCGGCGTCCGGGTGATCCGCGCCTTTGTCCGGGAGGGAGACCAGGTATCCCGCTTTGAAAAACTGAATGAAATCCTGACAAAAGCGCAGCTGAAGGTCGGCCGCCTGACCGCGGCCATGAACCCGCTGACCTTCCTGGTGCTGAATCTCGCCGTCCTGCTCCTGATCCGCACCGGCGCCATCCGGGTGGACGCGGGCACGCTGACCCAGGGACAGCTGATCGCCCTGTACAACTATATGGGCCAGATCCTGGTGGAGCTGGTCAAACTGGCCAACCTGATCGTTACGCTGACCAAATCCGCCGCCTGTGCCCGGCGCGTCAATGACATCCTGCTGACCCCGTCCTCCCAGGAA